>JAAEKA010000298.1 GCA_014155705.1 Anaerolineae bacterium clx_CAG2
GGGGTCCTTGTCGACCGAATGGCCGCCGATCAGCGCGTCGCCGGCGGTGGGGGCCAGCAAGCAAGAGAGCATGGAGATGGTGGTCGTCTTGCCGGCGCCGTTGGGGCCCAGCAGGCTGAACACCTCGCCTTCCTCGATGGCGAAGCTGACGTCGTCGACCGCAGTGAAATCGTTGAATTTCTTGACCAGGTTCTGAGCTTCGAGAATAGGGGGCATGGTGGCTTACTCCGCTGTGTGAAAAGGTTATGATGGCCTTAGCTTATCTGGAAAACGGTCACATTGCACAGTGCCGAAGGTCATACGTCAGGTCATCTGACAGACATATTTCTCAGGCCTTGTCCTGAAAACAGCCGCTCTGGCCGGTCTCCGACCGAGCTAGCCACGTTTTCACGGGCCGTAGCGCCTGCCCGGCATGAAAAATTCGTGTGCCAGAGTGTGAGGGCGCGGGACCGCGCCGGCGACGTCGATCAACCCCGGCGCGCTGAGTCGATCTGACCCAGCAAGGTGTCAAGCCGGGGCAGGAAGTCTTTGAGTTCGAGCATACACTCAGTTTACCACATGTTCAGGTTTTTCGCGCGGCGATTTGCCGGCTGCGTGATTCTTCCCTTGCAGCCTACAAGTTGACAGGAACCTTACGCTCTCGTACAATGACAGCCGTCTGAGACAATGTGGTCGAGGTGCTTCGCATCGGCCGTCTTCAGGCCGGTGCTTTTTTGTGCGATTCCAACTGCGACGGTGATTTCTATGGATTTTGAGCCTACCGAACCGGCTTTGGATGCCATCCAAACCGAGAAAACGTATGTCCTGCACACCTGGCTGACGACGCAAAAGAGCTGGAGCCCACCGGCCATCGTCGGTGGAGCAGGCTCCTGGTTCTGGGACGCCGACGGCCATCGCTACCTGGACCTCAGCGCTCAGGCCCAGTGTATGCACCTGGGGCATCAGCATCCAGCGGTTGTGGCTGCCATCCAGCAACAAGCGGCCGAGATGTGTTTCATCCACAACGCCTGGGGATCCCCGCCGCGCGGCGAGCTGGCCCGCCGGTTGATCGAGAAGAGCGGTCTGGATGGGGGCAAGGTGTATTTTACGCTGGACGGGTCTGAGGCGACCGAGCACGCCATCAAGAGTTTCGTAAGCGTGCTGCCGGCCATCGGCGTGATGCTGGCCTTCGCCGTAGTGTTCTTCCTGATCGGCGTCAGGCGTTTTCGCTACGAATAACGAATCAGACCCTTGGGGTTTCCCGAAAAACCCCAAGGGTCTTCACGCTCGCCAGACTGGCCAGTCGACCAGTACCTATACCCGCCTGCTGTCTGATGCGCCGGCAGCCATGCTATGATAGATTAAGCAGAAGGGCTCGTAGCCCCGTTTTCTGCTTCTGTGCCAGCGGCGACCCCACTCGCCGCTGGCCGTTTGAAAGGATGTGATGGTCATGCAACCTGTCGAAGTCTCTCACCTCAAGAAGGCGTTCGGCGCAACACAGGCTGTAACTGATGTCTCCTTCGCTGTCGAAAGAGGCGAGATCTTCGGCCTGCTTGGCCCCAACGGCGCCGGCAAGACGACCTCGATTCGACTGATGCTGGACATCTTCCAGCCCGACGCCGGCGCGGTCTCGATCCTCGACGGCCCCATGGGCGAGGCCAAGAAGAACCGCATCGGCTATATGCCCGAGGAACGCGGCCTGTACCAGGAAATGCCGCTGGAGCCGTGCCTCATCTACCTGGCCACGCTCAAGGGTGTATCCAAGGCCGACGCGCGTCGACGCTTGCAGCCCTACCTGGAACGCTTCGACCTGGCCCAGCACCGCGCCAAGAAGGTCAAGGAGTTGAGCAAAGGCATGCAGCAGAAGGCGCAGATCATCAACACCGTCCTGCATGGGCCAGAGTTGCTGATCATGGACGAGCCCTTCAGCGGCCTCGACCCGGTCAACACACAGTTGGCCAAGGACCTGCTGTTGGACCTGCGCCAACAGGGTGTGACCATCATCATGTCCACTCATATCATGCACCAGGTCGAGGAACTGTGCAACCGCATCGTACTGATCAACCAGGGCCGCAACGTGCTCTACGGCGACCTGGCTCAGATCCAGCGCGAGTATTCCGGCCATGCGGTACGGGTCAAGGTAGCAGGCGAGCTGCCGCCGCTGGCCGGCGTGCAGGCCGTGACGCCACACAACGGCGCGATCCAGCTTCTCCTGGACCAGCAGACCAGCCCGCAGGACATCTTGCAACAACTGGTCAGCCAGCACAGCGCCATCGAGCAATTCGAGATCGCTCTGCCCAGCCTGGACGAGATTTTCATCCGGGTGGTCAGTGAGCAGTAAAGGAGCGACGCCATGTCCAAGATTTGGCTCGTTGCCGAGCAGCAGTTCAAAAAAGATGTGCTCAAACGCAGCTTTCTACTGGCCATCATTGCCATGCCGCTCTTCCTCGGTTTTACGGCCGGCATGGGCTGGCTGGGCGAGCGCATGCAGCAGCAGACCACCGCGCTGGGTTACGTTGACGCGGGCAACGTGCTGGCGCTGGCGCCGGCTGGCGCCGATGAGAGCGTCGTCATAGTGCGCTTTGCCTCATCCAGCGAGGCGCGCGCGGCCCTGGACAGCGGTCAGATCGGCGCTTATTACGTCTTGCCGGCAGATTACCCACAGACGCGCCAGACGGAGTTGGTGTATGGCAGCGAGCTCAGCGGCGCCGCCGTGCAGGCTTTCACCGAGATGGCGCGGCTTAATTTGCTGGCCGGGCAGGAGGAACAGGTCACAGCGCGCGCGTTGGACGGACCTGAGATAGCCATCCTGGCCGCTGCCCGCAACCGCGAGGTGCCGCTGGGCTCGCCCGGCCTGGAGCTATTCCTGCCCCTCCTCGTCGCGGCCCTGTTTGCCTTCCTGGTGATGACTGTGGCCGCCACGCTGATGGAGGCCATGGCGGCCGAGAAGCAAAACCGTACCATCGAGATCGTGGTGTCGTCCATTTCGCCCGGCCAGATGATGGCCGGCAAGATCATCGGCGTGATGGGCATGGCGCTGTTGTTGGCTGCCAGTTGGGTGGCGCTCCTGCTGGGCTTTGCCTGGTTCGGCGCTGTCGTCATGGGCTGGGACTGGCTGCAAGGCATCGCCATCCCCTGGCGCGACCTGGCGCTGTTGACCCTGGTGGCCGTGCCCAGCTTCCTCTGCCTGGCCGCAACCATGGTGGCCCTGGGCGCGACGATCGTGGATGCCCAGGAGGCGCAGCAGGTCGGCGCCGTGGCGTTCCTGATCATCTTCGTGCCGATCTACCTGTTTTTCGCCTTCGGCGACGACCCCAACAGCCCGCTGGCCCTCGCCTTCACCCTGTTCCCCCTGACATCGGTGACCACCCTGGCCGTGCGCAGCATGTTCATGCAGGTGCCAGCGGCCCAGTTTATCGCTGCGGCGCTGGTCGCCCTGATCTCCGGTCTGGTCATGGTGTGGCTGGCCGGTAAGCTCTTCCGCGCCAACATGCTGCGTTATGGGCAAGGGCTGAGCTTGCGGCAGTTGTTGCGTGGGCGGCGGCAAGAAGTGACAGGGTGACAAGGTGATTGGGTGATTGGGTGACTGTGCCAATCTACCAATATACCACTCTACCTGGCTCCATGAAGGATTTACCATGAACAAGACCCTCATGATTATGGCCGCCGAGATACGCACGTCGTTGCGGCGCAAGTCATTTGTGATCATTGCCATCGTCATCCCGCTGCTGTTTGGCCTGATTGCGCTGGGCATCGGCGTGATCAACCGCGACGCCATGGAGACTGCGCTGGTTGCAGCGCCGGCCAGCCCGGCCGCGACCAGCAACCAGGCAGGCTTCGTGGACGCAGGCGGACTGATCCAGACGATCCCTGCCGACGTGCCCGCCGGCTGGTTGACCGAGTATAACAATGAAGCCGCTGCCCAGGCCGCTTTGCAGGGTGGCGCCATCGCCGGCTACTACGTTATCGCGCCCGACTACGTGCAGAGCGGTCGCGTGACCTACGTCACCGATGAGTTCAGCATCTTGTCGGATCACCTGGACACTACCTTGTTGGAACAGATCCTCCTGGTCAACCTCCTGGGCGGAGATGCCCGCCTGGCCGCAGCCGTGCAGCAGCCGCTGGATGTGCAGACCACGGCGCTGGCGCCGGTCGTGGCTGCCACTGAGGAAGCATGGATCACCGAGATGTTCCCGCTGTTCATGGTGCTGATTCTTTACATGGCGCTGATCATCCCCGGCGGCATCCTGATCAGCGCCCTGATCGACGAGAAGAAGAACCGGGTCATGGAGGTGCTGATGACCTCCGTGTCGCCGGCGCAGATGGTCACAGGCAAGGTCGCCGCGCTGGGCCTGCTGGGCCTGCTGATGACCGCGCTGTGGCTGGGCGTGCTGTGGGCCGTGGCCCGTTTCGGCGGCTCGGCGCTCAGCATTCCGGCCGGCTTTACCATCCCCATCAGCCTGCTGGCCTGGGCCCTGATCTACTTCCTGGGCGGCTACGCCATCTACGGCTCGCAGTTCGCTGGCATCGGCGCGCTGGCGCCCGACGTCAACCAGACCAAGAGCGTCACCTGGATCGTGATGCTGCCCATCATCGCGGCCTACATGTTCATGGCGGTGTCCTTCGACAATCCGAACAGCCCGCTGGCCGTGGCCCTGAGCCTCTTTCCCCTGACCTCGTCCGTGGCTATGATCGGCCGCATGGCCAGCACCGAGGTGCCGCTGTGGCAGGCCACGCTGGCCGCAGTCCTGCAATTCGTCACGGCGTACTTTATCATTCGGCTGACGGCCCAAATGTTCCGTGCGCAGTACCTGTTGACCGGCCAGCCGCTGTCGGTGAAGTCGTTCTATCGCACGCTGATGGGCCGCGCGTAATCCACCTTAGAAACCGGGGTTTTCTTGCGGCCCAGCTCCTTGCACCTGTAACGATCTCGCTGAGCGCCATGATCATCGTCCCTAACACAAAACCCCGGTTTCTCCCTGAGTCGGCCATAGCTCGAAAGGAGCAAAAACCATGAATTCCATCAACGAACAAGACCTTCACATGCACGTACAGATTCTGGGTTGGCTACGCATCGTCGGCGCCGCGCTGACAGCAGTGATCGGGATACTGCTGCTGATCTTCCTGGCCGGCATCGGCGTGTTCTCCAGCGCTGCATCTGGCGAGGCCGCCCCCTTCTGGGTGCTGACCCTGGTCGCGCTCTTCGTGGGCGGGCTGATGGTCGTGCTGGCGCTGCCCGCGCTGCTGGCCGGCGTCGGTCTGCTGCGCCGCAAAGAGTGGGGCCGCATCCTGGCGCTGATCGTCGGCGTCTTCGACCTGTTCAACTTCCCCCTCGGCACGCTGCTCGCAGCTTACACCTTCTACGTGTTGCTACAGAATTCGGCCTCGGTCTACTTCGCCGGGACGCCCACCAGCCTGACGACGACCAGCTAGGCAGGAAACAAGCGCAACCAGGAACGCCGTCCTTTAGTTGCACTCTGGCGCATTCTGGCTATGATGTAGCCAGAATGCGCTATGATATAACTCTTGCCGCTGCGTGCCTTTGACCGGTCGACTGTCAAGGAAGCAGTGCAGCAGAGTCTTCGTTTTCTTCCAACCGAGATAAGCAAGCCTGGTATCAAGCGCCTGCGTGGTCTGTCCAAACCGCAATACCACCTTCGCCAAGGTGACTTTCGTGTTTTCTGTGATGTGTATAAGGCCGAGGTAGTGATCCTCGCCGTGTTGCACAAGGATGATGTGGAAACCTGGCTCAATCAGTTTGGAGTGCGGGAAGATGAAACAGGTAGCATTGTCTGAGGTAAAGGATGATCTTTCCAGGTTCCTGCGTCTGGCTACAGACGAAGACATCGTCATCACGCGTCACGGCAAGCCGGCAGGGGTGTTGATTGGCTTTGCTTCCGAGGACGACTGGATCGACTACCGTCTGGAGAACGATCCCCGCTTTCTTGCGCGGATAGCTCGAGCACGTGAAACCTATCGGGCAGATCTGGGTGTCAGACTCGAGGATGTCGACTTCGACGCCCCATCAACCTCAGAATCGTAGTTCTTTTTTGATGAAACGACGACAACGGGCCGTAGTCTGGGGCTGGCGCCAGGGGCTGGCCGTCTGGATGGTCTGGCTGAAGCGGCCCTTCTCGCGGGTTGCCAACCTGACCAAGCCGGCCGTGCCCTGGCAGCCCTTGCAGTTTGCCTCGCTGGACGAATACGCCGATTGGCTGAAAGAACACGTCGAGTGGGTGGCCGACCCACTGGGCGGCGTGATCGACTCCTTTCCCAGCCTGGGCAACGCGGCCTATCAACTGTTCAGCAAGGGCAAGTTCCAGGATGACTGTGATGGGCTGGCCTATTTCTCCGCTGCCAACGTCGAGCCCTTCTGCGACCGGCCAGAGGACCGCTACCTGGTGACGGTGCTGCTCAATCCCTTCGACATCGGCTGGGCCGACGCCGCCCACGTCATGCTCTTCTTCAAGCAGGCCGGCAAGTGGCGGGTGATCAGCAACCAGGTTCTCTACGCGCCCGCCTGGGACACTTTCCTCGACGCACTGCGCGACAACGCTTACGTCGCAGGCCGGCCAATCTACCTGGCCGTGGTGCAGAATGTAGAGTTCAAGACGCTGTGGCGGGGCAAGCCGGGTCCGGAGGACAGCCGGCCGGCCGCGCTGCAGTAACGATCAGTTGACGCAAGCGGGCTGACGCGGCCGGGTGACCCGCCAACAGGTGAGCTGGAACCAGGCGGCATCGCGGCGCTACGCGACTGGCGCATGCTGTCTCACGCAGGGCTGTTGGTCAGCCTGCTAGCGCCATCTTTGGCCAACCGCGCCCCGCCAGATCAGCACTCAGGATAGCCATGACCACCCAACACGAAATCACTGCTTCTTCCCCCCTCCTCACCCCCACCGGCCGGCTGGCGCAGGTCGGCTGGGCGCGGCAGCCGCTGCTGGACTGCAACCTGGAGGCGGTGCGCTTCTACCCGGCCCTGCTGCGCCCGCTCCAGCGCCTGCGCGTCAAACGCTGGGACTACTACGGCGTCACCACGCCGGAACGCTTCTTCTCGCTCACCCTGGCCGACCTGGGCTATGCGGGCCAGGCCTTCGTCTATACCGTCGACTTCACCACCGGCCACTACCACGAGGAGACGGTGACCATACCGCTCAGCCGCGGCGTCCGGTTGCCGCGCAACAGCACTGAAGGGGAGAGCCGCTACGACAACGGCCAGGCGCGGCTGTCGTTCCAGGTGACGCCGGCCGGCCGTCGTTTGCAGGTGCAGTGGCCCAGATTTGCCGGCCAGACGCTATCGGCCGACATTGCGCTGCACTTGGCGCCGGAGCACGAATCGACGGTGGTGGTCATCCCCATCCCCGGCCAGCGCTTTTACTATAACCGCAAGGTCAACTGCCTGCCGGCCGAAGGCTGGCTGCAAGTCGGCCACCAGCGCACGGAGATCAGACCTGAAACCTGCCTGGGCAACCTGGACTGGGGGCGCGGGGTCTGGCAGTATCGCTCCTTCTGGGTCTGGGCCAGCGCGTCCGGCTTCCTGCCCGACGGCCGCACGGTGGGCCTCAACCTGGGCTTCGGCTTCGGCGACACCTCGGCCGCGACCGAGAATACCATCACCCTGGCCGGCCGCATCCACAAGCTGGGCCAGGTCGATTTCAACTACGACCCGGCTGACTATTCGCGCCCCTGGCGCATGACCGCCCCCGACGGCCGGCTGAACCTGGTGTTCACCCCCTTCGTCGAGCGCGTCGCCCGGACCAACCTGCTGGTCATCACCAGCCAGGTACACCAGATGTTCGGCCGCTACGCAGGGCAGGTTCAGGCCGATGACGGCGAGATCATCCACGTGGACGGCCTGATCGGTTTCGCCGAGGAGCATCACGCCCGATGGTGATTCTTCATGGCAAGTCCGTGAGCAGGCTAAACTCCCCGAACCCTCAGGCGCATAACGAAATGAATCACTTGGTTCACTCCCAGGAGGCAGCAATGGACGTTTTCGAGGCTGTGCGCACCGTGCTGGCCGTGCGCAGTTTCCAGGACACGAAGGTGCCCCCAGACGTCGTCCGGCGGATCGTCGAGGCCGGCCGGTTGACGGGCAGCAGCATGAACGGCCAGCCCTGGCACTTCGTCGTCGTCGAGGATCGCGCCATGCTGCGCCGGTTGGGCGCAGCCGCGGCCACCGGACCGTACATCGCGCAGGCGCCGTTGGCCATCGTGGTGGTGATCGAACGAACAAGGTTCGCTGTCTCCGATGCCAGCCGCGCCATCCAGTCGATGATGCTGACCGCGTGGGCGGAAGGGGTCGGCTCCAACTGGGTGGGCTTTATCGGGATGCTCGAGGTCAATGCGCTCTTGGGCATCCCGGCCGACCTCGACGTGCTGGCCATTCTGCCGTTCGGCTATCCGGTGCAGTCCGGCGGACAGGGCAAGAAGGCCCGCAAACCGCTTGGACAAGTAGCGCATCGCGAGCGGTTTGGCCAGCCCTTTGCCTAAGATGGCGTAGTCTTCAAAGGCTTATTTGCCAGACTTCGAACTGGCCAGTTGGCCGATGTCAGCGGAGGATTCTAGCTGTATACTTCAGGGTATAGGCCGTGTTGTGAAACTCCGAAGAGGTTAGCCATGAAAACGTCCCAACTGGTCGTTGGTCTGATCCTCGTCGCTGTGGCTGTTCTGCTGCTGCTGCTGGGCGAAGGCGACTCTGCCACTGCCGGCGCCATTGCGCTGGGGGTGCTGGGTCTGATTGCCATTGCCATCTCCCGCAGAAAGTAACTCACGTCGGCATGTCGATTGGTCGTTGCCAACAGAATCAGGTGGTAAGATGATCAGCATTCGTGCGTACTGCGAGTCGGATGCCGGCGCCGTAGGCCGGCTCATCGCCGACACCTACGGTGCGTTCAACCTCGACTTTGCGTCGCCTGAGGAAAAGCTAAAGCTACTCGGCCCCTTTCAGCACGCGCGCTCGACGGACGAGGCGCATCGTGCTGCCATTGCCGGGGCGCTGCGCGCCGCGATGGTTTTCGTCGCTGAGGATGACGGCGAGATCCTCGGCGTGTTGCGAGGGCGCAAGGATAGAGTGCAAAGCCTTTTCGTCCGAGGCGACCACCACCGGCAAGGGATCGGACGACGCCTGATACAGCACCTCGAAGCGGAGTGCCTGCGCCAGCAATCAACGGTGATCCGACTGGCAGCCACGCTCTACGCCGTCCCATTCTACCTGGCGATGGGCTACCGCCGATCGACCGGCATCCGCAACGGATGGAGCTTCGAAGGCGTTGGTTTGCGGTACCAGCCCATGAAGAAGATAGTGGCTGACATGTAGCTACAGGCGAACGGCTTCGTCGGCCCGATCATCGCCGCCATCGGCGTCGTCACTTGGCTCATCAACTGGCTGCTTGGACTGCTGGGGCTGGCCTAATCCAACGCAATTCCTGCTTCGGCTGTAGTAGTCGGCTCGATCGTGATCTCGCTGGCTTCCAACACGCGGTAGGCCGCGTTTTCCTGCACATAGGGCACCCAGTCGAAGGCCACAGACCACACCGCGTCGAAGCTGAGCACGGAACAGGCGTAGAGCGCCAGCACAATCAGCACACCGCGCAGGAAGTCTGGTAACCAGCCCAATGGAGCCGTCAAGAGCAGCGCGATCAAGGTCAGAGCCAGCAGTATGCCGACCCCAGCCCCCAGCAATTGGCGCAGGGAACGCCGGATCGTCAGTTGTCGCTGCAAGCGGTTGTCTTCGATCTTGTGCGCAAAGTAGCGCTGCGCAGCGGCAGGTGCATCCCGTGCCAGATCGGGGGTGATCTGGCTGGCCGGCAACTCGACTGTCAGATGAACGGCGCGCGGCAGGCGCGGCCAGCGCTGCAAGGCGCGTTTCTGCACAATGTCCAGCCCGGCCTCGCCCAGGATGTCGACCGCATGACTGGAGAAGGGATTGGCCGCCGGCGCAGTGAACAGCTCGTCGATGCTGTTGAGTTGAAGCGTGATAGCAGCTTCAGGCGCCATGGCTGCGAGCCTCGTTGGACGAAGACTTGGGCCGGATGACGATATCGACGCGCTGGAGCTTGCGCAGGATGTTGTTCTCCAGGCGCGGCTCCACCCAATTGAACAGCAGACTCTCCATAGGATCCCACAGAATCACCCACACAAACACGCTTACGCTGGCGGCGACGATCCCCTTGACGGTGTCCGGTGCGCCGGCAAACAGACTGTTGAACAGCAGATAGGCCAGACCGATGACGACGATCGAAATGACCGTCACCATGCCCAGCCCAATCAGGCTGCGCACACGGGAGAGGCGAATCTGCAAGCGATTGTCCTCGATCTTAGCCGCGCAATAACGGCTCAACGCCTCCTGCGTGCGCGTCTCCAGATCGGGAGTCATCTGATCGGGGGGTAGTTCCAGGATCAACTTCACTCCCTCCCAGTGGCGGATGCGATGCGCCTGCAGGCGGCGCACCGCACGCAGCAGCGCGGGCTCGCCCAGCACGTCCACCTCCTCGTCGGAGAACGGGTTGATGTCGGGCGCGTTGAAGAGCTGCTCGATCGTATCGAGGCGGATCACGATGTCGTTGCCGGGGGCTGTGGACATGGCGGAAGACCCTTCCATCTGAACGAGACTTGGCCATCCAGCGGCGCGTCTGGCATGAGTCGAGTTCGTCGCATAACGCAGACAGATCGCACGGTGCGCGTCATAACTGATTGTACAGTTGCATGGCAGTTACGTCAAACCCGCGTTGAGATTCCCCAGCCTACGGCAAGCGACGCTCTCCAGAATTCTCACACGATCTCGACCAAACACACGCACGCTGAATATCTGCGTGCTGCGGCTGTGAGTCGTTTCGACGATGGCCATCTCCTTGGCTGAACAGGCTGTCAGAAAATGCACACCCGCCATGCCAGGTAGTCGCTATGGCGAGAACCACTGTCCTCCTCATGCATTATCGCGCTCACAGCCGAGGCGCACAATTTCGAGCACTACCCGCGCATGTGACGGCCGGCCAGCGCTCAACTGGTCAACAGGCCAGATCAGAATCCCCCACTCGTCTGATGCGGCCATAAGGAAACAGGCTTATACTGAGTGTAGTCGTGAACAAAGAAGCATCACACGCTGCTGATAAGAGCAGCAAGGAGGCAGTTATCATGTCTACATCGATGAATCGAGCAACGCTTGTAGTGCAAACGCCTAAGTCGGACGCATATCCGCGCGCGCAGGCAGTGTTTGGCATCTGCGCACTGGTCACATTGCTGCTGTTCTTCAACTTCTATCCGCAGCGTATCGGTTTCTGGGTCAGCGCGATGGATGGCGCCAGCTACCTGCCGATTCTCAGCCCGATCTTCTTTGAGCAATACCTGCCTTGGCTGAATCTGTGCTGGATACTGGCGCTGGGCCTGAATATCGCCCACCTGTCGCTGGGCCGCTGGACGTTGCTCACCCGGCTGCTGGATCTGTCACTGGCCTTCCTGGGGCTCAATGTCGTGGTCTCCATGATCTTTGGGCCATCGATGTTTGCCGTCGATCCCCAGATAGCCAGCCTGGACAACGCTGCCCTCTCAGTGGCCGAAGCCATAACATCGGCGCTAACGCTGGTGGCTCCGTTTGTCCTCGGCGTGATTGCCCTGGCCTTGGTTATCGATATGATCAAGAAGGTCGTCGATTTGGTGCGGTCGATCTCACCCTAAAGCCCAGGAGGTGCTCCGTGACTCTGCTCATCATCCTGATTATCGTCCTCTTGCTGCTCTATATCAGCGTCGATCCGGCGCCCTCACGCCGGCCAGACGACGACAGGCATAGCGACATACCTCTGCTGTGAGCGCACTCAGTCCACTTATCCCCCAACTAACCATCCAGCGCAGTCCTTACAGGATTGCGCTGGTCTTTCTTGCTGACCATGCGATAGACGGACATATTTCGACACCAGAACTGGCCCTTTGCCTAAATAAACAGTTACACAAAGTTAATATTCTTTAATTCAGTATTGACAAAACGAAGTATTGATGTTAATATTCTTCTATGAACACACACCCAGTCATTAGTCCCCGCTGGAAACTGCCCTTCTTCAGCATCTGGACCGGCCAAGCGATCTCACTGGTAGGCAGCCAGATCGTCCAGTTCGCGCTGGTCTGGTGGCTGACTGAGCGAACCGGGTCGGCCACAGTGCTGGCCACGGCTACCCTCGTGGCCATGCTGCCCATGATCGTGTTTGGGCCATTTGCCGGCGCGCTGGTCGATCGCTGGAATCGGCGGCTGGTCATGATCTGCGCTGACGGCGTTGTGGCCCTGGCCTCACTGTGGCTGGCTTACATGTTCTGGATCGGCGCGGTCGAAGTCTGGCAGGTCTACCTGATCATGTTCGTGCGCTCTGTGGGCGGCAGCTTCCACTGGCCCGCCATGCAAGCGTCGACATCGCTCATGGTCCCCGGCCAGCACCTGACCCGGGTGGCTGGATTGAACCAGACCCTCAACGGCGCGCTCAACATCGTCGGGCCGCCCTTGGGCGCGCTGGCCATGAGCTTGTTGCCCCTCTCCAGCGTCATGATGCTGGATGTAGGTACTGCGCTGCTGGCCATCACGCCCCTGTTGTTCGTAGCCATTCCCCAGCCGCCGCGTGCTGACTATGGCGTAACCGACGCTCCTAAGCCGTCCCTGTGGGCAGACGTGCGTCAGGCAGTCACGTATATTGGAGCCTGGCCCGGCTTGCTGGCTCTGATCGTGGCGGCCATGGTGATCAAAATCGCGCTGACGCCAGCCTTTTCCTTGATGCCGCTGCTGGTCAACCAGCATTTCAGCGGCGGCGCGGCCCAGTTGAGCCTGATGCAGGCAGTTCTGGGGGCGGGCATCGTGACGGGCGGCCTGCTGTTGAGCGTGTGGGGCGGCTTTCGACGACGTATTCACACGCTGCTGTTCGGCCTGCTGGTTCTATCGGGTGGTCTGCTGGCGCTGGGACTGACGCCGGGTTCAGCCTTCGCCCTGGGATTAGCTGCGACTCTGGTCATGGGTCTGGCAATTCCACTGATCGATGGTCCGCTATTCGCCATCATGCAGGCCAATGTGGCGCCGGCCATGCAGGGCCGGGTCTTCATGCTGATGGCCAGTCTGATATCGCTCACGTCGCCCATCGGCTTGGCCATTGCCGGCCCGGTGAGTGATCTGGTGGGTCTGCAGGTTTGGTACGTGGTAGCTGGCCTGTTGTGCGGAAGCGTTGGCCTGGTCAGCTACTTTCTGCCCGTCATTGTCAACATCGAACAGAACGGGCATGACCAGGCGGATCAGGTTATCGCTGCTGCTCCGGTCGTCGAACCGGTCTATCAGGAGGTGTCATGAATAAGTTTTCAGGCAAATGCCCCATCTGTGGTCAAGAGATGACCATCACCCGGCTGCACTGCCGGACGTGCGACAGCGCGCTCGAAGGCAACTTCGAGCCGACTCGCTTTGCTCGGCTCAACAGTGAGCAAGTCGACTTCCTGGAGAACTTCGTGCGCTGCCAGGGCAAGTTAAACTGGGTCGGCGATGAGCTGGGCCTGTCCTACCCCACTGTACGCGGACGACTCAACGATCTGATCCGCGCCATGGGCTTCGAGATACTGGATGAGCCGCCGGCCGAAACCCGCCAACGCAGCGCTCAGCAGCGCCAAACTGTACTAGAGGATCTGGCCGCCGGCAAGATCAGCGCCGAAGAAGCCATCGGATTGTTGCAGACCGATCGCTAGGATGACTTGATACAACAGGAGAAACGAACCAATGACTCACACCAGTGAACAATCTGCTGGCAACAGCAACACGGGTTTTCGCTTTGACCGCGGCGACGACTGGGTGCGCTTCAGCGCCGACCTGGGCCAGATGTGCCAGACCATCGGTGAACAGGTGCGCCGCACCGTGGCCGAGATCGACGTCGACTCCATCGTCGACGAGATAAGGCGCGCCATGGCCGATGTGGCGACCGAAGCGCGCGAGGCGGCCGACAACTTCCGCAGCGCCCAGCCCTGGAGCGGACCCACCCGTGTGCGGGTCGATATCCAGGCTGACGCGCCCGCCAGGCCCAGCCAGGGCGCGGCCGGGCCGGAGCCGGTTACGGAGCGCAAGGCTGTGCTGGATCTGCTGGCCCAGGGCAAGATCAATGCCGAGGAGGCAGCCAGGTTGCTGGACGCGCTGGGCGATTAATGCTGCCTGTTCCAGCCGCGTTGACTTGCCAAAACGCCTAAGCTGTGTCATCATACCGCCATTCCTGTTCGCAACGATGGCATGGCACAATGAGCGCTCAGCTAGCAATCGACCAACGCACTTCCTACCGTGGCCTGCGCCCGCTGGACCCCCGCAAGGATCTCAATCAGGTAGCCGACCTGATCGAGGAGGCGTTCACGGGCGAGTTGGAGCCGGGCGGCATCGCAGCCCTGCGCGATCTGCGCATGCTCTCCCATATGGGACCGCTGGTCGGCCTGATGGCCCGCTCTGATCCCTACCTGGAGGATGTACTGGGCGGTTTTGTGTGGGTCGAGGACGACCGGGTGGTGGGCAATGTGACGATCCAACGGCTCGACGCCTATGGCACCCGTTGGCAGATCGCCAATGTGGCGGTGACCAAGGCCTATCAAGGCCGCGGCATCGGGCGAGCATTGGTCGTGGCAGCGCTGGAACGCATCGCTGACCGGCGCGGCAGTTGGGCCGTCTTGCAGGTGCGGTCGGACAACCCGATCGCCAAAGGGCTGTATCAACACCTGGGCTTTGAGGGCCTGACCGAAGATGTGCTGATGCAACTCGACCAGACGCCTTCGCAGGCGACGCCCGTGGAGCCGCCTGCAGGGCTGCGTCCCTATCGTCACGACGAATGGCAAGCCCGCTACACCCTGGAGGCTGCCTGCCGCAGCGATCTCGCTCAGTGGTGGCGTCCCGTGCGCTCCCATGATTTCATGCAACTGGCCGAAAGCCGGATGGGTGAGAAAATCTGGGAGATCTTGGGACGCAACCGGATGCGGCGCTGGGTGATCCAGGGCGAGCATGGCCTGGCGGCATGGCTGTCGATCGACGCCCGCCGTTGGCAAGGCATCCACCGCTTGTCCTTTGCTGTACACCCCAGAAGCCGCGGGCAGTTAGAGCAGGCGCTGGCCAACTATGCCCTGTCGTTTCTGTCGGAGTACCCACGCTGGCCGGTGCGCGTGGAACACCAGGGCGAGCATCGTGAGCTGGTCCAGGCGCTGGAGGCCGTCGGGTTCCGCGTACTGCGCAACCATCTGGCCATGCGTTTCAAGCTCAGCGCCTCTTGACGGGCGCTTTTCCCTGGACGCAGAGCGCAGGATGCGTTACGCTCACCCATGACAGCGATCAGGAGATAGTACATCCATGACAACAACCGAAGAAAGACTACGAATTCTGAAAATGGTGGAGCAGGGGCAGATTTCAGCCGAAGACGGGTCTCGGCTGTTGGAGGCGCTGGGCGCCGGGGAGCGACGGCGCTCACAGATTTCGCCGCCCCCTGGCGCACCAACCGGCGCCGGCCGGTGGCTGCGCGTGCGCGTCACCGATGCCCGCACCGGGCGCAACAAGGTCAACGTGACCATCCCTATGGGGCTGGTGGATGTCGGCCTCAAGATGGGCGCCCGCTTTGCCCCTGAGATGGAAGGATTTGACCTGGCCCAACTCTCTGAACTGGTGAAGTCCGGAGCTACCGGCAAATTGGTCGAGGTTCAGGACAAGGAAGATGGGGAGTTGGTGGAGATTTTCATTGAGTGACGGGCAGACAGTGTGCCCGACAACGCCAACGGACCGGTTGCTCAGGCGAGCGCCGGTCCGTTGGCGTTTATCAGACCTGGAAGCTGCCAATGATTTGCAGCTCCGGCGTGTTGTGGCGGGTGAGAACCAGGCCCAGGCTGTAGCGATTACCGCCGTCAGGCATACCAAACTGAAAGGCGCCGTCGGCGTCGACGCGGCCGCTGGCAACCAGCCCATTGGGGCCGAAAAGCCGCACGGGCGCATCATGCCAGCAGGTGCAGGTCTCGTCCACAGTCAGGCGGCCATACAGCATACTGTCGACTGCGCTCAATGCTACCAGTAATGTGTGGGGCGAATCGCCAATGCGGCATTCCGCGCTCTCAAGCAACCATTCGTTGCCACAAGAGACCAAATTGACCCGGCTGGATCCCACATGAAGCGTCTCGCGGGTTGCTGCCAGCACGGCGCCATACGAGTCCGCCAATGCCCGGCATGCTGCGCACGTCTCTAAGTGTTCCGCCAGTTCAGCATCGCTCCGGCCAAGTGCATGCAGAATCAGGCTTTGGTCAGGCGCGTGCCATGAGTTTGAAACCACAGTTGTCATCAAATTGCCATGCCTCGTCACTATACTTATACGAGAATCCTCAGAAATTGTGTCATGCATCACGAAGTTTTTCAGGCAATTTTTTCACTCATGAGCTCTGGTCGATCATGCTCTCGCTCAACTGTGTCGCTTCAGGCGGCTTAATGCCAGCGCCATGCAGCTTCCAGCCGCCACCCAGAGCCAGGGCAGCGAGGCTGTTGCCGGTACTGCACTGATACTACCCAGCATCACTGCTGCTGGCTCGACATATTCAACGCTGACCGGGCCATAATATTCCAGCACATTGCGTTGATCGTCCGGCGCTTCGAGCCAGTAATAATAGGTCACGCCAGAGATCAGGTTTTGTTGATCACACCACAGATAATCGCCCCAGCAGTTACAGGTACAACCCTGTCCTTGGGCAACTGTGGGGATCAAGGTCGTGTTGATCTGTTGCTCGGGTCCGACCGCAGACGTGTTGCGATAGATGTTGAAACCAAGGAAGGTGTGGTCCCCTGCTGTATTCCAGGTGATATGGATAGCTGCGCCCTCTTGTTCGGCGTAGGGACCGTCTACCCAGGCCTCCTGTGTGCAATTCGCCAGCGGAGAAACTGCGCATGCGGCAATGGTAATCTCATTCCCACAAAGACTGCCGCCAGAAGCAGCCCATGTTCCCAGCACCCAGGTCACCTCACCGGCTGCAGCAGGCAGATCCACATCACAGGACCAGACGCCAACGCCGCTGGCGCAATCTGGTCCGATGCAGCTACACGGCGCCACAGCGCCAAAAGCTGCGCCAGAGGGATCACAGAAATCACCGGACGCAATGTCAGTCGTATACTCCAGGCAGACGATCTCATCGGGCGCTGACATGCTGGTGACATCGACTGTCCACTGGTATGTAAGGTCGCCCGAAGGGGTAACACCCACAGGAATAGGTCCTGTTAGCGCGCCGAAAGTAGCCCCTGCCAACGCTGTGGCCGTAAGACCCAACGCCAGCATCAAGACAACGATAGCCGACAACTTGATGCGACCGTGAAATGACTGGAACATGCTATCGCTCCTTTCTGCAAAGTGCAGGCATCACAACCAGATCATACTTGACCTACCATTCGATGATGACAGATGCCGATTTCCCTCTGACGTGCTTGTGAGCGTAATCGAGCCGACAGAATCCAGATTAGATTCAGATATGGAGGAGCTGGAGCAGTGTAGGATTGCTGTGAAGCGCTTTGACGATCTGGACTTTGGCCGTCAGCACATCAGACAGGTTGGGAAAGACTGTTGGGTAGCGTTGCAACAATTGCTCATCGGGCCACCCATCCAGGATCGCGTGCTGGAGCACGAGGCTCAACCGTTCATCGTCGGCCAACACCACAAGCTGGATGTAGCGGTGCAGGATGAAGGGAGACTTGCGCAATCGCCGAACCAGGCGCGTTCGTATGACCTCGACCTCGCCCGGGGCGAACGCGCCCGGATAGAGCGCGTAGAGCTTGCGAGGCGGCAAGCGTTCCAGGAAGTAGTTGCGAAACACCAGCCATTCACTCTCGTTGGTGATGATCTCATTGCCAATCTGCTGCAGCAGTTCCTCTAGCGACTCGTGTTCTGCCATCAGGTTGTCAACACCGTTGGATCGCTGGTCAGGCACCGTTCGCATCATCTGCTCGATGTGAGCTGCTTCCTGTTCTGTGGAGGGATCGATGACCTGAGGCGCCCGTCGTCTGGCGGTGTCCATTATAAAGTTGTTGACCAGGCGACGCAGATAGCTCATCAACTGGCTCATGCTCTCGAAATTGAAGGTCCTGGCCGCCTCAGAACTGGAAAATCGTAGCCATATCTCCTGGACGATCTCATCCTCGGTATAAGCGCTGCGGATCGCCGCGCCATGCCGGCCGTTGAGCCAGCTCCGCACCCATTTGAGGATGTAATGCTCACCGAGAAGCTCGTCGGTGCTGTAGGCCGTGTAGATGAAGGCCCAGGCGGTCTCGTTGTGATCCTGCACGGCGCGGCGAAACAACTCCAGACAGTAGCTGTCATCGCCGGCCTGGTGCGTACGCAGGTAAGTCACCGTCGTAGCATGACAACACTGAATGAGCTGATCTAACGCAAGCGATCGCAGATTGACCATAGAGACCCCAATTTTTTGCTTCGCAGCGCGGAGAGCTGCGGGTAATTTCTGGTTACCCCAATCTTCGATTTGAAATCCAAATGCCCTGATGAGACAGCAATTCTTGCAGCTACCAGCCATACACTGGCAGCAATGCGGTCTAATTATAGCGCAACAGCCCACATTCACGCAAACGCTACCTCGCGTCCCATGCAGCCGGCGCAGGCAGTCCTCAGAGCGCTCAAGTTACCCGCACAAGAAAGGCAGCGTACTGTGAGTACGCTGCCTTTGATAAGCGGATGGGATTGGGGAAGAACAGACTCTACGCCGCCAAAGCCTGCCGTTGCAACTGCGGGCGAAACTTGTAGCTATAGACGATGATCCCCTCGTCGCCCTGCTCGTTCAGCTTGCGCGTCACCATCTCCACCGGCATGCCGATCTTGACCTGGTCAGGCATGATGTCGGTGAGCTGGGCCGTCACCATGGGACCTTCGTCCAGCTTGACCAGCGCCACCGGATAGGGCGCAAAGGCATCGAAGCCCGTGGGCGGGTCAAACACCGTGGTGTAGGAATAGACCGTGCCGCGACCGCTGAGGGCGAATTCCTTCTGAGCAGGCTCGGCGCAGTGAGGACAGACATCACGCGGCGGGAAGATCGCATTTTGACAATAGTCGCAACGCTCGCCCACCAGGGCATAGCGTTGTTTACGGGTTCGCCAGGTTCTTGCAACTGACATATTGAATAAGCTCCTTCTGGTTTTACAATCAAAGACGCCGGGCGCTTGAGCTTACACGGCAGCATCAAGTCGCAGCGTCTGGAAGTTTTTTGGTCTACGTTGCGGATTTTATCACAGTTCCTGCGCCAAAAGCTACCAAAATCGCACTCCGGCAGCGCCAGATCGGACGCTGATAGCTTTTGACAGGCAATTTTGGACGCCAGGTCACCTTTCTGCACCGGTGACGGGCGCTTGACGCAACGCCAAGCGCCGGCGCCGGCAGTCTGGCGGCCATCTATTCACCCACCAGGATATGGGTCAGGATCGTCGCGCCGCTGCCGCCGATGTTCTGAGTCATGGCGATGCTGGCGTTTTCGACCTGATTCGGCCCGGCCAGCCCTTGCAGTTGCAACGTAGCCTCCAGCACCTGATAGACCCCGGTGGCTCCAACGGGATGACCGCGCGCCTTGAGACCGCCCATGGTGGCGATGGGGACGCGCCCCTCGATGGTGATCTCCCCTTCCTCGGCCAGGCGCACACCACGGCCCCGCTCGGCGAAACCGTTGGCCTCCAGTGACAGCGCAGCCATGATGGTAAAGGCGTCATGCAATTCGAACAGGTCGATGTCGTCAATGGAGACGCCGGCCTGCTGATAAGCCTTGCGGCTGCTTATGAAAGCCGCATCCAGCCACAATGGGTCACGCCGGTCATGAATGGCCAGACTGTCGGTGGCTACGGCCGAACCCGCAATGCGCACCGGCCGGCGGCCATTGCCCACCGACCGCGCGTAGTCCTCCGACACCAGCACCAACGCGGCTGCTCCGTCGCAGATAGGTGAGCTGTCCAGCAGGTTGATAGGATCGGCGATCATGGTCGCCTTGCGGTAGCTCTCCAGTGTGATGGAGTTGGGAAACATAGCATTGGGATTGCCTGCCGCGTTGTGGTGGGCATTGACCGCGAAGTAGCCAAACGCGCCATGAGGAATGTCGTATTCGTACATGTAGCGGCGCATCAGCAAAGCGTTGAGCGCCACAAAGGACACTCCCTCGGCTGCTTCGTATTCCTGATCGGCCGCCATAGCCAGTGCGGCCGTTGTCTCGCGGCCCACAGTGTCGGTCATTTTCTCAACGCCAGCCACGATGACTACGTCGTGCAGTCCGCCAGCCACTGCCATGTAGCCGGTGCGCAGCGCCGCCGCGCCGGAGCCACAGGCCGCCTCGACCTTGTAGGCCTCGATGCCGCGCAGCCCCACGAAGTCGGCCACCAGAGCGCCCAGATGTTCCTGGCCCACCAACTCACCTGACAGCATATTGCCCACATAGAGGGCGTCAGCGCGCTCGATCTGGGCGTCGCGCATGGCAGGAATAATCGCATCATGGGCGATGTGGCGCAGCGACCGCTCCCACTGCTCGCCCACCGGTGTCTGGCCAATGCCAGCGATGTATACAGGTCTCATGTTATTTGTCCTTGCAGGGTCGATTGGTGGATTGGCGGATTGGTACACTTTTCCCAATTTACCAGTTTCCCAATACACCAACCTACTTCATCAACAGCTTGCCCCGCATGCGCGCGTAGGTGGCGTAGTCGATCTCGACGCGACGGGCGATATAGTCCAGGGTCTGAGGCGCGCGGCCGCGGGCGGCTTCGATGCGCTCGGTCACTTCCAGCGAAAATGCATCGCTGCCCGCGCCAGAGCCAAACGAAACCACCAGCACCTGGTCGCCCGGCCGGGCCTCGTCTAGCACCGCCGTCATGCCCACCAGCGAAGAGCCGGCATAAGTGTTGCCGATGCGGCCTACCAGCAGGCCAGCCTGAACCTGTTCCGGTTTGAAACCCAGCAGCTTGGCTGCACGCTGGGGAAACTTGACGTTGGGCTGGTGCAGCACCACGTAGCGGTAGTCAGCCGGCTTGCGGCCCAATTCCTCCAGCATGATCTGCGCAGCGTGGGTGACGTGATGGAAATAGGCAGGTTCGCCGGTAAAACGCTGGCCGTGGCTGGGATAATGCACATGAGCGCGGCGCCAGAAGTCAGGCGTGTCGGTGACATAGGAGACCGACGCTTCAATGGTGGCCAGACTCTCCTCGGCTGGGCCAATCAGGATCGCAGCGCCGCCGGCCGCGGCTGTATACTCCAGCGCGTCGCCTGGCCGGCCCTGCGCCGTGTCCATGCCGATGCTCAACGCATAGGTCGCCATGCCAGAGCCCACAAAAGCAATGGCGGCCTGCATAGCCTCGGTGCCGGCCTTGCAGGCGAATTCCCAGTCGGCCGCCTGGGTCAACGGCACGATGTCCAGCGCCTCGGCCACAATGGTGGAGGTCGGCTTGACCGCATAGGGGTGCGACTCACTGCCCACCCACACGGCGCGAATGCGCTTGGGGTCGATCTGGGCGCGGGCCAACGCGTTGCGCGCGGCCTCGATGGACATGCTGGCCGTATCCTCGTCCAGCCCGGCCACCGCCTTCTCCTTGATCGGCAACTCGGCATCGCGGCCGCTCCAGATGCGGGCCACCTCGCGCGCCGGCAGACGGTAGATGGGCACGTAAGCTCCATAGCCCACGATGCCCACGGGGCGGTTTGGCCGCAACAAAACACTATCTTTGACTTCAGTCATCGTTTTCTCTCCATATTTCTGCCACGATCTCGGCCGCGCGTGCCGTCCGGATCTGTCCGTCGGCGATCAACCGGGCAGCGACCTGTTCGGCTAACTCGGCCGGCGCGCCGGCCGCCAAGGCCACGTGACGGGCGTGCAGCGCCATATGGCCGCGCTGAATGCCCTCAGCCGCCAGCGCGCGCAGGGCCGACAGGTTCTGCGCCAGCCCCACGGCCGCCATCAGCTCGGACAGCTCACGGGCCGAGGCCACTCCCAGGATCTTGAGCGCCACTTGCGCCGTGGGGTGGACCTTGGTCGCTCCGCCCACGATGCCAACCGCCAGAGGCAGTTCAATACGCCCAAACAGCGCCGGCTCGTCGCCGCCTGCCACCACCCGCCAGTCAGTCAGAGCGCGATACTGGCCGTCGCGCGCTGCGTAGGCGTGGGCGCCAGCTTCCAGCGCCCGCCAGTCGTTGCCGGTGGCGATTGCGACTGGATCGATGCCGTTCATGATGCCTTTGTTATGAGTGGCGGCGCGATAGGGATCGGCCCAGGCAAAGGCGTTGGCCTCGACAATGCCGCGCGCTACCTCGATGCCCTCCATATCCCGATTGGCAAAAACGCTCACGGGGATCTGGCACGTAGCCCAGGCTAGCCGCCTGTCGCTCAAATTGCTCAGAATGCGCAGCTTTGCCCGCCCACCTGTGAGCGATTCCAACAACGGCGCCGCAACTTCGGCCGCGGTATTGATTGCGTTAGCGCCCATCGCATCGCGGCAGTCCAGCAACAAATGGACGATCGTCATCGGCCCTACAGGGGTGTCGGGCAGATGGCGCACCTCTACGCCGCGCAATCCACCGCCAGCCCGCAGGATCGATGGGTGCAGCGGATCGATCAGCGCGGCCAGCTCTTGCTGCGCTGCCAGCACGGCCTGAGCTGCCTGTTGAGGATCGGGCACGTCCAGCAACTGCACCTGGCCAATCATGACAGGTTCGCTGCTGCCCGCTTGAAAACCCCCGCCGGCGCGCGCCAGCCGGGCAGCGTTGCTGACGGCTGCGATCACCGAGGGTTCCTCGACGGCCATCGGGACCAGATAGTTGCGTCCATTGACCAGAAAGTTAGCGCCAAGGCCCAGTGGCAAAGCAAACAGCCCAAGGGCATTCTCCACCATATGGTCAGCCTGCTCAACGCTAAGGCCAGCGCGCAGCGCAGCCAGGTCGGCATCGCTCAGGTCTGCCCATGTGGCCGCGGTAGCCAATCGCTCACCAAGTGTCTGATTATAGAAACCGCTCAAGCGGGACGTGGGTCTTTCGCTCATGACTTTGTTGCTACACAAAAGCGCCCCACGGCCTCAAAGGTACGGGAGCGCTGATATAGAGTCGCCTGTTTGTTACGATGCACACTATAGCAGATTGCTACTTCCAAAAGCTATCAGACTTGGCTCGGCTCTTGAGGCTGGCGGCAAATGGTGAGATGTACTACCAGTTGCGGTCACGGTCCCCCAGGCGAGCCAGCAAAAGCAGCCACCGCCGCACTGAGCGGGTTGAGCCAAATCTCCGGGTAGAGGGCCGGCAGCAGGATCGCTGCCAGGCCCAGCGCTGCCAAAGCGATCATGATGCGCTCTTCCCGCTCCAGCAGCAGGTTGCCCAGAGGCCCCAACAGCGCGCTCAGGCTGCGAATCAACCCCGCGGCCAGACCCAGCGCGCCGGCCAGCACGATGACCGCCTGCAGCCAGTCCTGGCTGCCCAGCGCCTGCATCAACGCCCATTGGCCGGCGAAGCCGGCCGTCAACGGCATGCCCGCCAGGCTGAGCACCCCAAACAAGAAGGCCGCCGAAGTCCAGGGCAGGCGCGTGCCCAGCCCCTGGATGCTGGCGAAGTCGCTCCGGCTGCCCGCGCGTTGGCGAACAACGGCCAGTCCGTAGGCCGATACCATCATGGCGACGCCGCGGGCGATCAACAACAGCCAAACCAGCGCCCATGAACCGCGTGCGCCCAGCCCTACCGAGATCAGCACTGCGCCGTAGGCGAAGAGCGCTGCATAGCTCCACAGACGGCTGATGTTGGTCTGCACCGCCCCAGCCAGCCCGGACCACAGACAGGTGGCCATACCCCCGTACAGCAGCAACTCGGCCAGCCGCAGCGTTGGCAGGGCGTAGAAGAGGCTGGCGCCTTGCAGCCACTCATACTGCACCAACAACGCCTGCAGCAGGGTGATCGCCGTTGCTGCCAGGGCGGTTAACAGCCAGGCCGCCACCAGCGGAGGCGCCTCTTCGCCCAGGCTGACGAACGGGCCGTGCAGCGGCCAGGGCGCCAAGAGCAGCAACAGACCAACGCTGGCCAGTTGGCCCGCCAGTTGCAGCGCCTGGCTGCTCTCCGGGTCCAGCGGCGCCTGTTCCACGAACCAGGCGGCCAGCAGGAAGAGGGGAATGGCCAACACCGGCAGCCACAGTGCCCGCAGTGCGCCGCGCGTGCTGCCTCGGCGACCGGCCTGAATCACAAAGGCGGCAACGGCCATCACACCCGCCAACAAGATCGGCGCCAGCCAGGCTGGCTGGATAGTCAACACCGCCCCGAACAGACTGAGCAGGACCAGACCAAAGGGATAGAAGGTGCGACCCTGCGACACCCGCCAGGCGCCCAGGTAAGTGACGGCCAGCACCAAGGCCAGCCAGCCCAACACCCATTGGACCGTGGGTTGCATCGCAAAGTTCTGGCCTAGCAGCACTACAGGCGCGTTGACCTGCACGACGCGGCCAAGAAAGAGCACTGGCTCGGCATTGGGCCAGCGCCACAACAGCAAGCCCAACGTCAGCGCAGCAGCGCCGGCCACGATGCTGGAGGGCAGCGGCCAACGACGCAACAGATACACCAACAGAGCGGCCAGCAGCGGCAGGGTCAGCACCAACACCACGCCAGACATCAGTCGCTGCCCTCCTGTTCGTTGCTCCACAGAGGGCCGCGGGCGATCATCAGGTAGCCAGTAGCCAACGCTACGAGCAACTCGACCGTGCTTAGCAGCCAGATCAGCCAGGCGTCCTGTTGCAGGGCTGCCAGCATCAACTGTGTGGCTGCCAACCAAAGCAGCAGCGCCACACCGGTCTGCAAGGCTTCGTCTCCCAGCGCCAGCCCCAGCAGCCCAAACGCCCCTAACCAAATCACGACAAAACGCACGTCTGTAGGCAGCGCTGGCAAGGGAAGCCTGGGGCGCAGCGTCAGGATCAGCACAGCCAGGGCCAAGACAACCAACGCACGAAAAAGCGTGGTGGACGCCAGCGGACGAGCTTCCACCCCCTGGCTGTGCTGGAAGGGCAGGAAACTGCCACCCCAGCCGGCCTGCTGCGCCGAGAGATACCAGATGACCGCCGCCAGGCCCCCGACGACGACCCGCAACAAGGCCCACTGCGGCGGCAGCAGGCTGGCGGTCAGCAGCGCCAGGCCGGTGTAAGCAACCATCAGCGCGGCCAGCGCCAGACGCCAGTCACGCGCGGCCACGACGACGATCACGCTCACGGTGATAGCCAGCAGCAACGGGGTACCGGCCAGCCGATCGGTCTGCTGAAACAGGGCTTCCAGGCTGGGAAAGGGGGGAAGAGGTTGCATCTCAGATTATCCAGACGGCGCCAGTCTACAGTTGCACAACCAGCACGGCCAGCAGCAGCACCAACGCGACCCAGCCGAGGTAACCTTCTCCCTCGACAACCAACAGGGCATTACGCCAGCCCAGTTCGATCCATTGCATCAGCCAGCCCAGTCCTGCCAGAATCCAACCCAGCCCAGCGGCCTTAGCCAGCCGCTTCTGCCATCGCTTGAACAGCGAATCGGGCTGTTGGGCCAACTGAAAAAAGCCAAGACCCAGAGTCAGGGCGGCAATAATGGCCAGGAATTGTAGAAGGCCCAACGCTTTGAGCAGGTCGCCCAGAGTAAGGATGCTGCCGAAGTTGGCCAACACAGCCAGCCGCGTTGGCTGGAGGCCCCACAGCAGGTTGGGAACTACCACTAACCCTAAAGCAGTCAACAGCCGCACCACCGGCCAGTTGATGGGCATACCCCGCAGTTGGCTCGCTGGCTGACCGGCCGGCGCAGGCAGCAGCGCTGTTCTCCAACTTGCCAGCACCGTGGCCACAGCTAGGCCATCGGCTACAACGAGCAAGAGCAGCAGGGCGAAATGCGGCGTTTGGATGAGCGCGCGAGCCGGCATGCCCGCAGTCAGCGGAATGCCGGCCAGGGTAAGCGCTGACAAAACGATGGGCACACGCCAGCGCCATTCTTCATTGATCGCCTGACCGACGGCCAGCAGCGCCAACCCCAGAACAACGCCGGTCATGGCCCAACCTAACGCATCGCGTGCGGACGCGATGGGCGCCAGCGCGAGCACTACCCACAGCCACGTGGCGCGCCCGCTGCTGAGCAGAGCCAGGCGATCTCGCTCGCGGCTGGTCCAGGCAGCCAGGCCG
Source organism: Anaerolineae bacterium clx_CAG2 (assembly GCA_014155705.1). Taxonomy (GTDB): domain Bacteria; phylum Chloroflexota; class Anaerolineae; order JAAEKA01; family JAAEKA01; genus JAAEKA01. The sequence goes on from JAAEKA010000298.1 coordinate 26,129, forward strand.
GCAACCAGAGTCAGTAAGACCAGGAGGGGAAGCCAGAGTGGGTTAGAGAACCAAACGCCCGCGCCAAGCACAAAAACACGGCCCAGCAGCCAACCGCCTGTCACCAGTCCCAGTCCGTTGATCAAAAGTTGCGTGCCGCGGTCGCGTCCAGATCCGGACGGCGCCAGCCACAGGTGCAGCGGGTAAGCCGCCATACGCAGCGCAGCGACCACCAACAGCAAAGCCATGGCCTCAGCGGGCAGACGGGCAGTGGCCAGCGTGCTGGAGGCGACGCCAATGCTGCTGATTCCAATGGCCATCAGCATCAGCAGACTGCCGGCCACTTCCAGCCAGACAGGCGCTGTGTTGCCCTGGGCGCGGCTGCCGCGCGCGCGCGCCACCAACAGAATGTCAGTGGCCACCCAGGCGCCGCTGAGAGCCAGCAAATTATCGGAGACCAACGTCAGTGCTGCTGCGCCCAGCAGCGCAAAACTCATGCCATGGTAGGCGCCGGAGCGCTTGCCCGGCAACTGCCAGGTGAGCAAGACCGCGCTGCCGCCAACGACAAGCAGCAAGGCCAGCGCCAGCCAGTTCCAGCCGTCCAGCGCCCACAGCACGCGCAGGGGCGGCGTGACCAGCGGCCACCAGGTCAGTTCGCGCACGGCTACCCCGCTGCTGCGTAGATTCATCAGCAGGACGAAGCTGGCGGTTAGGGGTGCGAGCGTCAGCAGAGCCAGAATCCACGCACGGCGCGGGCTGGCAACCACGCGCAGCAAGGCGCTGGCGACCAGCAAGACGATGGCGGGCCCAAGGGGTGAGCGGAGCAGGTCGTTCATGGACAATAAGCCGGTCGGGCCGCGGCCCGACCGATCCATGCCATTCTACCACACGGACTGTGGCGAGGCAAGGGCTGCGACACTGCCCACAAGACTTCTCATTGGCCTGCATGGACATCAGGCTGAGTCCCACAAGCCGCCAGTGGCCTTCGGACTCGAACAATGACCTGGCGGGGTCCTTCGCCCAGCTTTAGAATGACGCAGTTTGCCAGGTTTCTGAGCGAGCCGAAGGGGCGCGTTTCCTAGCGCTTGAAGTCCATGAAGCGATACCCTACCCCGCGTTCGTTGAAGATGTAGCGTGGGTTGGACGGGTCAGGCTCGATCTTTTGGCGCAGATAGGTGACGTAAAGACGCAGAAGCTGGTTGTCGTCCACGTACTCAGGCCCCCAGACGTTGGACAACAACTGCTCGTGGCTCAACATGCGGCCAGGGTTCTGTAAAAAATAGTGCAACAGGCGGTACTCGGTCGGCCGCATCTTGACCGGTTCGCCATTGATCAGCACCTCGCGGCGGTCAAAATCTACGCTCAAGCGCTCGTCCACATCGATGCGGCTGGTGCGTTCGACGGGGGAGCTGAGCTGGACACGGCGCAACACTGCGTTGATGCGACTAACCAACTCGCGCGCACTGAAGGGCTTGGTCACGTAGTCGTCAGCGCCCAGATCCAGCCCCTTGATGCGCTCATCCTCTTCGCCGCGCACGGTCAGTATGATTACCGGCACGGGAGAGGCGCGGCGGATCTCGGCCAGAGTCTCGAAACCGTCCAGATTGGGCATCTCCACGTCCAGCACTACCAGGTCGGGCATCTCCTCCCGCACCTTGCGGATAGCCTCCAACCCATCGCTGGCTTCGCTAACGCGCAAGTCTTCCAGCTCAAGATTCATGCGCACAAAGCGCCTCATGCGTGGTTCGTCATCGACGATAAGGATGTGTTTGGTCATGAGAATTCATAGGAATCAGGGAAACCAGAGGAACCTGGAGAACTCAGGGCGCTCCGCCAGTTCCTCCAGGCTCCTCTCAGTTCTCCTCAGTCACCTGCGGCAGTGCGAAGAAAAACGTCGATCCTCGTCCCGGCTCACTGCGCACCCAGATGCGGCCATCGTGGGCCTCGACGATGGCCTTGCACAGATAAAGGCCCAAGCCGGTCCCTTTGGTCTGGCGGCGCAGACCGGAATCGACGCGGTAGAAACTGTCGAAGAGCCGGCCCTGCTCGTCGGCCGGGATGCCGATGCCCTGGTCGGCCACGTAAATTGTGACCTCTGAACCATCCTGCCAGCCTCCGATGCGAATCGGCCCGCCCTGTGGTGAGTACTTGATGGCGTTGCTAACCAGATTATCCAGAACCTGGCGGATGCGCGCCTCGTCGGCCAGGACTGAAGGCAGATCGACAGGGAAGTCCCATTCAAACTGATGGCTGTCGGTCTGCAGGCGAAAACGATCTACAACCTTCATAACCAGCCGGGGCAAATCTACGTCGTTCAGTTCCAGTTTGAAGACGCCCGCCTGAATGCGGCTGGCGTCCAACAGATTATCGATCAGGGCGTTGAGCCGATCAGCCTCCTCCTCGATCACGGCCAGACCGTCGGCCAGCGTTTCCGGGTCCCAGGCGACGTCAGTCCGGCGCAGAGTGCCCGCATAGCCCTTGATCAGCGCCACTGGCGTTTTCAATTCGTGCGAGATCACGCTGACGAAGGTAGACTTCATCTGCTCCGCCTCGCGGAAGCGAGTGATGTCCACCACGTTGACGATGATGCTCAGCAAGCGGCCTTCGGCGTCGTAGAGAGGGGTGTAAGTCACACCTAGTGTAAGCCGCGAACCGCCCGCCCGAAACAGGTCGCCCTCAACGTAGAGGGATGTTTCAGCTTGGGACGGGGCGGTTGGATCGCCCTCGCTCAACAGGCCGGGCAGGCCCTCGGCTGCGCACAGGTTAGGACCTACGGCATTCTCCAGCGGCAAGACTTTCCAGCACGGCTCCCCTGTGGCCTCCTCAGCCGGCCAGCCGGTCAGGGCTGACAACGCCCGATTCATGACCTGAACGCGGCGATCGGGAGAGAGGATCATCACGCCATTGGCGCTGTTTTCGATGATGGCATCCAGACGGCGCTTTTCAGCCGTGACCTGCTCATAGAGGCGGGCATTGCGCACCGCAATGGCGGCCTGGTCAGCAAAGCTCTGCAAGACCTGGCGCTCGTTGGCGCCGAAGGCTGCGCCGCCGCTACGAAAAACATAGATCGCGCCCACCAACTCGTCCTCGATGCGCAGCGGCATTCGCACCACCTGGCGCAAGGGGATGCCTGCAGCCGCCGATAGCAGGGTCATCGACAGCTCGGGCAGGCTCCAACTGCCGTCACCCAGGCCGGCCAAGTCGCTGCCCTCGCGCAACAAGGAAGCAACCTGTGCAGCCTTGGCCGGTTGCAGACCATAGATGGCCTGGGGCGCCAGCCGTCCGTCGACCTGGCGCAGCACCAGCAGACCCACCTCGCCCCCGACCATCTCCACAGCGCTGTTAAGGATCAGACGCAGCAGCGATGGCAGATCCAACCGCGAGGTCATGGCCCGGCTGATACGCAGCAGATAGTCGCGCTGGCGGAGTTGAAGGGTTTGCATGAGCCTATCTTAACCAATCCACGCAAAATTGTCAACGCTTCGGGAACCTTTTGCTGGACCTCCTCGTCTATGGGGTGTCTTGCGTTGTATTTCCTTCCCCTCCTCTCCCCATGTGCGCTCCGGACGGGCTGACCGGAGCGCACATACTTTTTCTACAACTGCTATCATGGCGTCAAGGATCGTGTCTGCGAGCTCAAGGGTCATGCCCGCACGAGAAAAAACCCGGTTTGTGACCGACCGGCTGAGCAGTTACCTTTTTGGCTTGTCTGCGTGGGCGGTTATTTCACACTGACTCGTACCTGGGCTATAATAGCTGATGATCTGACAGGTGCGGCGACTTTCACCAGGTCCCGCAATTGTGCCCGATCCCCTATGCGGCCCTGAGCCACTTTTCTACCCTTACGCGCCCGCTAAAACTAAGACGACCACCCGCCATCATGACACACGCCCCTTCTATCCTGACCCGCGCCATTGCCATCCTGTGCGCTGCCTGGCTTGCTCTGGCGGCGCTGCCGCTCTCCCCTGTGGCTGGCCAAAGTGCAACCCCGCCCCCTGATATCGACCAGTTGCTGGACATGCTGACCGGCGAGGATATGCTGGCAGCCGAACGCGCCGCCCAACAACTGGCAGCAGTGGGCACAGCAGCGGCCGTGCCGCGTTTGATCGACATTTTCCTAGCCTCTGACACGCCACGGCTGGCGGCCACGGCTCTGGGCGGCATCGGCACCCAGCAGGCTACCCAAACACTGGCCGGCGCTCTGGTGGACGAGCCATTGACCGCCCGCCGCAATGCAGCGCAGATCGGCCTGCTGTACGGCGGTGAGCAGGCGATTGATACGCTAGTGAGTACGCTGCGTGTGCCCCAGGTCCCTGCTCGACGCCATGCTGCCGAGCTGTTGGGCTATCTGAGTTCCCCGCTTGCTCTCAACGGGCTGCTGCGCGCCGCCCAACAGGACGACGCTCCCAGCGTGCGTCAGTCGGCGGTCTGGGCCTTGTCAGAGATCGACTCGCCGCGTGTCCGGCCTGCACTGGTCGCTATCTCTGTGCGTGACGATGATCCCGACGTGCGTGCTGAGGCTGAAAGCGCGTTGCAGCGCCTGGACCAGCGCTATCGCTGATCCAGCGCCTTTTCTGCGAGTCACACCAACCTTCCAGATGACAGAAAAGCCGGCTCGACGCACTCTCGACAGAGAGCACGTTGTACCGGCTTTTTGTTCTTCAGCGACTGGCGAAGTTGCTCAGATCAAACCAAATTCCTTGCCCACCTGCTCGTAGATCGTCAAGGCGCGATCCATGTGCTCTTTGGTGTGGGTAGCCATATAGCTGGTACGCAACAACGCCCGCCCCACCGGTACACCGGGGCTGATCACAGGGTTGACAAACAGGCCGGCGTCGAAGAGATGTCGCCAGACCACGAAGCAGAGTTGGTCATCGCCGATGATGATTGGCACCACAGGCGTGCAACTGTTGCCGGTGTCGAAGCCCAGGCGATGTAGCTCCTGTCGCATGTAAGCTGCGTTGTCGTTGACCCGCTGCACCCGTTCCGGCTCTGTGCGCATCACATCCAGCGCAGCCAAGGCCGCGGCCGCGTTGCTGGGCGGAATGCTGGCGCTGAAGATCATCGAGCGGCCGGTATGCTTGATGAAGCTAATCACGTCCGCGTCGCCAGCGATGAAGCCGCCCAGGCTGGCAAAAGACTTGCTGAACGTGGACATGATCAGGTCCACATCGTCGGTGACGCCGAAGTGCGCCGCCGTCCCCCGGCCGCCGCCCAGCACCCCCGTCGCATGGGCATCGTCCACCATCAGGCGGGCGCCGTACTGCTTGATCACGGGGATCATCTCTGGCAGCGGCGCAATGTCACCCTCCATGCTATAATCCCCCCTATGTCCATCGAGACCGCCATTCAGGCTCTGCGAGGCGACGCGGGCTTCATGCGCAACGTTACGGCGTGGCAGCAGATGCCAGCCCGCGCAGCGCGCACGAT
>JAAEKA010000299.1 GCA_014155705.1 Anaerolineae bacterium clx_CAG2
CCGCCCCGCTTTATCCTTGCCCTGATGGTCCTGGAGATCCTGGCCTTCGTGCTGGCTGCCATATATCGGCCGGCTGGCCGTAGAGATGTACCGGCAACAGCGCGCGGGTACGCGGGGTGATGGCCGCCTCGACTGCGGCCGGGTCCAGGTTGTAGGTGGCCGGATCGATGTCGGCGAAGACTGGCGTCGCGCCGGCGGCCGAAATGGCCTCGGCAGTGGCGATGAAGGTGAACGGCGTCGTGATCACCTCGTCGCCCGGACCGACGCCCAGCGCGCGCAGGGTCAGCTCGATGGCGGCCGTGCCGGATGAGACGCCAACCGCGTAGCGAGTCTGGCAGTAAGCCGCGAACGCCTCCTCAAAGGCCCGTACTTCCGGCCCCATGATGAAGCTGGTGTTGGCGATCACACGCGCGATAGCCGCGTCGATTTCGGGGCGCAAGGCGGCATACTGGGCTTTGAGGTCGACGAGGGGGATGGGGGAGTGGTTCATTGGGTGCCTGGGTGATTGGGTGATTACGGAGTGTGGGCGCGCAGCCATTGGACCTGGGCGGCGGCTTGCGGCTCGCGCCAGCCGGGACCGTAGCCGGCGCTGGCGGCCTGCAGGCCATCGAGTTGCTCGACAACCTGGCGCTCCCCGCCGCCTACGTTAGCGCCCAGCACGATGGCGGCCTGGCCCCAGCGGAAGCGGCCCTGCAGGTTGCTCAGACCCAGCGCGGCCAGGGCTTGCGCAGCTTCATCGCTCAGTTGGTCGCTGGCCGTGTCCCTGACCGCCACCGCCAGCACGCTGTCGTCGTCCATCTGGCGCAGGAACTTAGCCAGCGCGGCCGAGGCGGCAGGGTCGGCGTGGGTGTCGAAGGCGCCTGTGGCGCGCGGCTGCCAGGTCGCTCCGTCGATGATGGCTACGTTGTAGCCGCGCGCGTTGGGCGCAATGTCAGCGCCGTTGAGCCAGATGTGGGCGTAGTTGCCTGCCTCCAGCCCGGCGCTTTCCACCAGCAGGCCCGCGGGCGATCCCAGCGTCTCTACCGGGTAGGTCTGGCCGAAGCGCAGTTGCACGTCGTTGACGCCCTCGCCCAGCGCGCCGGCCGGCAGGTCGAAGCTCAGTTCGCTCCAGCTTTCGGGCAAGGGCTGAGCCGGGGTGTCCACGCCGTTGACGCGCATAGAGAGCGTCTGGCCTGGGCCGGCCGCGGCCGCACGCACGGTCATGCGCTGTGCGCCCGGCTGCACCGGCGGCAGCAGCAGGCGGGTCTCGCGGCGCTGCGCCCACAGGGCTGGCGTCTCGTCCGGCAGCGTCTGCTCGATCTGCGCCTGGCCCAGCCCGCCCCAACCTTCGCCGCGACTCAGGGCGTCCTGGCCCGGCCAGACGGTCGCATCGGCGGGCGACGGGGCCATCCCAACGCGATAGAGACGGTGCGGTCCATCTTTGGCCACGAAACTTACGGGCAGATAGCGCTCGACAAATGTCACGAACTCGGGCGGCACGCGGTCGGTGTGAATTACCGCGTAGCCGATGTCCAACGCCTCGAGCACGGCCGGTCCCTCGGCCGCCGCGGCCAGCAGCACCTGGTTGCCGCCCAGCGACGGATCGCCATTGCGCAGCGCGGCCAAGCCATCGGCCATCTGCTGTTGGATGTGCGGGTTGGCATCGGTGGCGTTGGCCAGCACGGTCAGCGGGCCGATCAACGGCGCCTCCAGGAAGTAGCGGAATTGATGCTCCGGGTTGCGCGAGGTATTGCCGCCCAGGATGGGTTGACCGTGGCCGGTCTGCCACCATTGCTGCGACATGATGATCAGGTCCTGCTTGCCGAAGACGTTGAAGCCATTGCGCCAGCCCAGCGGCAGATCCAGCACCGCGCTGCCGGCCGGCTCGGCCGCAATCACGTCGTAGATAGCCGGGGTGTGCATGTCGGCCGTTGGCAGGGCGATCGACAGGTTCTCGAAGATCAGCAGACCAGCCAGTAACGCCGTGACTGCGCCCAACCGGCGTTGTACGCCGCGCGCGTCGTGGCGGCGCTGCCAGACTGTGGCCAGCCGTATCAGCAGCGTCTGTGCGCCCAGCGCCGCCAACGGCGCCACAGAAATCAAGAGCATCACGCTGAAGCGGCTGGGATAGCGGTTGCCTTTGAAGAAGGGCAATTCTTGCAGAATGCGGAAGGGACCGGGCAGTCCCGTGTCTGAGCCGGCCATGCGCAGCGACGGCCCAAGCGCCAGCAAGAAGAAGAGCGCGGCCGATAGCATCCACAGCCAGGACCCGCGCCGCCGGCCGGCGACAAAACCAATCAGCGCCAGCGCCAGGCCCACCAGGCCCAACGTCAGGTGCTGACCCTTGTCCACCTGCCACTGCCTGCCATCCGCTTGCTGCGCTGAGGCGTTGGACAGGGTGCGCACCACGCCGCCCAGCAGCGGGTGCAACTGTGTCGGCAGGGCAAAACCGGCCAGGTCGGCCGAGAAAATGTCGGCAAAGCCGCCGCCCTCGACCAAAAAATCGCCCTCAGTCCGCATGTCCGGCAGCATGTTGGCCAGCACCGGCGTCAGGCCAATGACAAACACCAGCGCCATCACTGCCAGGTTACGCACCAGGCGCAGCCCATCGCCTCCCTTTTCCCTGCTTTCCTTCGCTTCCGTTCTTTCTTTCCATCCCTTTGCACCGATTTGCGCCATGCGGTACCCTGCAAACAACCCGATGAAGATGGCCAAAAACGACGCATAGGTCAGCTCGGCGTAGGCTTGTAGCAGTAAAAACAGCGCGGCCAGCAGCGGCTCGCGCAGCCGCGCTCCCGGCCGCCCGCTGCGCACCACGTAGAGGATGGTGAAGGGGATCCACTGCGAACTGGCAATGTTAAACTGCCCCAACGCGGCATAGAACATCTTGCTGGAGGAGAAGGCATACAGCAAGCCGGCCAGGAAAGCAGCCAGATGAATGATGAGCCATGAATGATGAACGATGGACGGTGAACTCTCCCTCCCTCCCTCTTGTCCTTTCTCCCTTTCTCCCCTTCCCACCACCTGCAACGCCAGCAAATAGGCGCCATACCCGCTCAGCACGAAGGAGGAGAGCAGCACCAGGTTCGACGCTGGCACGAGGCCCAACGCCACCTGCAGCGGCACGGACAGCAGGCCGTTCAGCACGGTCAGGGTATAGAAGGCCAGGTTGATGCCCAACGGGTAGAACATCCACCCGCTGAAGAAGGGGTTGATCTGCTGATCGACCAGGCTGTGCTTGATCCACCAAAGATTCCATGCCAGGGCGGGATCGTCGATGCCGTCTCCCGGGACGTGGCTGGTGAACTGGGTGATCAGGGGCCAGGTCAACGCCAGGCTGAGCAGGCTGTAAAACAACAGCGCCAGTAGATGGCGGCGCAGATGGGAACGGGGGGTGGACATGAGCCTTTTATACCATTGAGAGGGTGCTTTTGACAAGCAGATCGGGTATGCAACGTTTCACGCCCCCGTTTCACGTTTTTACTGTCCTGGAGTAAAATTGTATTGTACCTGCATACAAGCCCTCGAGGAGAGCCACTTTGACCCTGCTGCCCGACTACCAGGCCGCCCTGGACTACATCTTTAACTACGTGGACTACGAGCGCCGCCGCTCGGTGCCCTACACCGAGACCGCATGGGACCTGGAGCGCACGCGGCGCGTGTTGAGCGCGCTGGGCGATCCGCATCTGTCCCTGCGCTACGTCCACGTGGCAGGCAGCAAGGGCAAAGGTTCCACTGCGGCCAACGTCGAGTCCATTCTGCGCTCGTCTGGTCTGCGCACTGGCTTCTACACTTCGCCCCACCTGCACACCTTCCGCGAGCGCATCCGCGTCGGCGGTCAGTTGATCCACCAGCAGGACGTCGTGCGGTTGTTGGCGCAGTGCCAGCCCGCCATCGAGGCTGTGCCAGGCATCACCACCTTCGAGATTATCACTGTGCTGGCGCTGCTGCACTTCGCCCAGCAGCGGGTGGACTGGGTCGTGCTGGAAGTCGGGCTGGGCGGCCGGCTGGATGCCACCAACGTCGTCACTCCGGCCGTCAGTGTCATCACCCCCATCAGCCTGGAGCATACGGCGCTGCTGGGCGATACGCTTGACCTGATCGCCCGTGAGAAGGCCGGCATCGTCAAGCCGGGCGTGCCGGTGGTGGTGGCGCCGCAGCATGACGAAGCTCTGGACGCCATCCAGGAAGTCGCCGTCCGCCAGGGATCGCGCCTGGTTCTGGCTGGCCGCGACTGGACCTGGCGCTCCATCGTCGACGCTGTGGCCGGCCAGACTTTTGACGTGGCGGCCGCGACCAGCCCGTGGGCGCCAGATGAACTCGTCGCCCTGCATACCCCGTTGCTGGGCGCGCATCAACTTGGTAATGCCACGACCGCCATCGCCGCCTGCGCGGAGTTGGCCTGGCAGGGCGCGCCGATCACTGCCGATAGCCTGCGCCGCGGCTTGGCCCAGGTCGTCTGGCCCGGCCGGCTGGAGGTGCTAACGGTTGAAAAAAGGGACAGCGCGCAGGCCGGCCCGGACATGCAACACGAGGCTACCAAGACGCTGGTGTTGGATTCAGCCCACAACGACGTTTCGGCCCGGCTGCTGCGCCGCGCTCTGGTCCGTTATTTCCCCGGCCGGCCCCTGCATTTGATTGTCGGCGTCTCCAACGACAAGGATGCGGCGGGTATCCTGGCCGAACTGTTGCCGGGCGCGGAGACGGTGTTGCTGACCCGCTCCCGCCATCCGCGCGCCGCCGATCCGGCCGAATTGGTGCCGGTCGCAGCCCGCTATCTGCCGGCCAGCCGCGTCGAGATCGCCCCCACGACGCCTGAGGCGCTGGCCCTGGCGCTGGGGCAAGCCGAGCCGGGCGCGGTGATCTGTCTGGCCGGTTCGCTGTTCATTGCAGGCGAGGGCCGCGAGGCCTGGCTGGCGCTTCACCCCGGCTCACTGCCCCTGGGCGACTGGGCCTACGAGGCTGAGCCGCCTGCGCCCGGTTGGCAGGTAGCTCAAACCCCGCCGACCGCGCCAACGGCCGGCCCGCCGCTCTCGAAGGAGGTTGCTCCATGACACGTCCCCTGGCGTTATCGTTTCGAGCTGCATCTGGCCGTTGGTTGCTCGGCGTTCTGCTGGTGTTGGCAGCGCTTACCCTGGCTGCCTGCAATCGCAACCAGGAGGGGACGCAGACTTCTGAATTGCTGAGCAGCTATCTGCCCGACGACTGGAAGCCGCTGACCGAGGGTGACAATGTCCAAGGTTTCCAGAAAATCAACATTGACGGAGATGATGCCGAGGAGTGGCTCTATTTCTTTCACTACGACAGCCAGGGAGACAAGATGGGCCCTATCGGCGGTATCATCTATGACGCCCAGCAGAATGTCGATCCCAATCAACCCGCAGCCTTCTTCGTGCCGTATCGCCTGCTGCCTGACTGGCGGGAGGGCAAGGGGCAGGGCTATCTGGGCGAAAAGACGATCAGTTGGGAGGCAGTGCGGATCGACCCCCGCAGCACGACCACATGGGCGGATGAACTCATGGTGATCGGTCTCAGCGCTGGCGATATCCCGACTCGTCTGTCGCTCTTTCGTTGGTTGGGTGTAGGCGGCGGCTACGGCGTGTCCAATTTCGTCGGCAACGGAGGGGTGCTGACCTTGCCGACCGACCGGGCCGAAAGCGCGCTGGTGCAGCAAGTGATTACCTTCAACCGACTCAACGACCGCAGCCGGCTGTGCGAGCGGGTGCAGCACACGCGTCAGAGCAGCGAGAATCGCTTCAGCGCCGAACCGCCGGGCATCGTCTTCTGCCCATTGGCCGCCAATGTCGAGCCAGCCGTGCCTGAAGAGCCAACCTATCCCGAGGCCGTGGTAATGGCCTGGCTCTTGGGCGGGCAAAGCGCAGATCTGGCTCTGGACAACGTAGCATTGACAGCGTTGGTATCTGACAGAACGCCGCGCGTGACTCACGTGCAGTATTCCGGCACAGCCACACCGGTCGGACGGGGTGATTTCGTTGCGCAGATGACGGTGCAGACGGTGTTGCAGACCACGTCCGGCGAGCAGACTATCCGATGGAACATGGTCGAACTGAAGCCCACCGCAGAGGAAAAGACCAGCCGCTGGCGCATCGCCTCGGCTGAATGAAAGGATTGAGTGAGACATGGACTTTCTCGCCGCCTCGCCTTACCGCACCTCAGCAGAGCAGCTCGCCCACTGGATCGCCGGCGGCAGCAGCACAGCGGTGGCTCTGCTGCCTGAGTCGGCCAACCCGCGCAAGGTAGGCGAGACCCTCGTGGCGCTGGCCAACGCCCACGGGGGCGCGTTGGTGCTGGGCGTCAACGCCAGCGGGCAAGCGTCTGGTTTGAACGCCCCGACCGACGCCCGTGATCAGGCTTTGACCGCCGCGCTGATGGCCGAGCCGCCGTTGGTGCTGCCGCTGCCCGAGATTGTGGCGCTGGACGGTCGTGAGCTGTGCGTGGTGCATGTGCCGCCGGGTCTGTCGCAGGTCTACAGCATCAAGGGCCAATACCTGCTGCGCGCGGGCCGGGAAAACCGCGTGATGAGCACGTCTGAACTGCGCACGCTGCTGATCGCGCGCGGCGAGGGGCACTTCGAGGCGACGGTGGCGCCAGGCGCCAGTCAGGCTGAGTTGGACGAGGCTGCTGTGCTGCGCTACCTGGAGCGGCTGTCCGGGCTGACGGTCCCGTCGCCGTCGGCCGCATTGCTGACGCGCGGCTGTCTCAAGGCTACGCCCCAGGGGGAATTGGCGCCCACCCACGCGGGCATGCTGCTCTTTGGTCGCAACCCGCAGCAGTACCTGCCCTCAGCCGAGATCATCGCCGTGCGCTACGCGGGCACGACCATGAGCGACGAGTTCGTGCGCGAGGACATCCGCGGCGCACTGGGCGACCAAATCCTGCGCGCCGAGGCCTTTCTTGTGGCCAACATGCGCCGCGGGATGCGCATTCGCGGCTTCACGCGCGAGGAAGTGACCGAGTATCCCTTGGCCGTGGCGCGCGAGGCGGTGGTCAATGCCGTGGCCCACCGCGACTACAGTCTGCGCGGCGACAGCATTCGCCTGCTGATGTTCAGTGACCGTATGGAGGTCTACAGCCCCGGCCGGCTGCCCGGCCACGTCACACTGGACAACATCCTTTACGAGCGTTTCAGCCGCAACGAGGTGATCGTGCAGGTGTTGAGCGACCTGGGTTTCATCGAGCGCCTGGGCTATGGCATCGACCGCATGATTGCTGCTATGCAGGAGGCTGGCCTGCCGGCCCCGCGTTTCGAGGAGACCGCGGCCGGCTTCCGCGTGACGCTGCTCAGCCACGGCCACGACCTGGTTAGCGCGTCGCCGGCTGCGCAGCGCTGGGGCAACGAGCTGCTCAATCCGCGCCAGGAGCAGGCCATGTCTTTCATTGCTCAACAGGGACGCATCACCAACAGCGCGTTCCAGACGTTGTGCCCGGACGTCAGCCCGGAGACCATCCGCCGCGACCTGGCCGATCTGGTCGATCGCGGCCTGCTGATGAAGATCGGCGAGAAGCGGGCGACGTATTACATTATGAAGTAGGGTGGTCGATTGGGAAATTGGTAAGGTGTCGACCGTGGCGAAGTCTCTGGCACACACCGTCCTTTTTCGTATAATCTAACAACGTCCGACTACTTGACCCATTTCCCACTCTACCACGTCTGCCATCCCACATTTCCCACACTATCCCACAGCTATCCCACAGTATCGCTCGTTATACGCAAAAGGAGCCGATTTTGAGCAATCAGCGGATTCGCGCCGTGGCTTTGTGCGTCATGTTGAACGGAGAGCGGGTGCTGGTGCGCCGGCACCTGGATGGCTCGCAAAATCCGATCTTCTACCGGCCGGTGGGCGGCGCAATCGAGTTTGGCGAGCGCAGCATCGACGCGGTGCAGCGCGAGGTGCTGGAGGAGATCGGCGCTGAACTGACCAACGTGCACCTGCTAGGCTGCATCGAAAACCTTTTCGACTACAAAGGCGATGTTGGCCACGAAATCGTCTTCATCTACCGCGCCGACTTCGTCGATCCGACTTTCTACGACCGCGCGGTCATCGACGGCCAGGAGGCAGACGGACAGGACTTCGTGGCCGTCTGGCTGCCTCTGGACGCCTTCACCGCTGAGCAACCGTTGTATCCCACAGCTTTGTTCGACTGGGTTACACTCACCCTTAACGTAAGCGCAGGGTTTTCTGCATGATGTGCTTCCATTCGTTTTCATTTGGGTCTGTGTCGGTGTATACTACGGTCAACAGATGTCATGAGCTCGGGCTGGTAGTGACGACTTTAGTCGTTCGACGGCCGCAGAAACGACTAAAGTCGTCACTACCAGCCAGTGTGCCAGAAGGAGCGTCCCTATGCAGCGTTGTATCGGCGTGCGTCGCGAGGATAAGAGCGATTGGGAGCGCCGCACCCCTATCACCCCCGCCGTGGCTGCGGAACTGCGTCAGCAGCACGGCATCCAGGTGGTCGTTCAACCCTCGCCGCAGCGCGCATTCAGCGCAGCCGAATTCCAGGCGGCCGGCGCGCAAGTGCAGGAGGACCTGGTCGGCTGCCCCGTGGTCCTGGGCATCAAGGAAATCCCCAAGTCCGCCTTCTTGCCGGGCCAGGCCTATGTCTTCTTCGCCCACGTGATCAAGGGCCAGCCTTTCAATATGCCCATGTTGCAGCGCATGCTGGACCTGGGTTGCACGCTGATCGACTACGAAAAGGTGACAGACGAAGCGGGCCGGCGGCTGATCTTCTTCGGCTGGCACGCGGGCGTGGCCGGTATGTTGGAGACGCTGTGGGCGCTGGGGCAGCGGCTGGCCTGGCAGGGCATTGCCAACCCCTTCACCACCTTACGTCGCGCCTACGACTACCACGACATCGCCGAGGCCAAGGCCGCGGTGCAGCAGGTCGGCGAGGCCATCCGGCGCGACGGCCTGCCCGCACAGATCGCCCCGCTGACCATCGGCGTAGCCGGCTACGGCAACGTGGCCCGCGGCGTGTGGGAAATCCTGGATTTATTGCCGGTGCAGCGGGTCGAGCCAGAAGAACTCGGAGGTCTCGATACGCTGCGCACCTCGAATAACGCGATCTACGCCACGACGTTTCGTGAGGAACACCTGGCTGCGCCGCTGGACGACGGTGCAGCCTTCGACTTGCAGCATTATTACAGCACGCCGCAGGCGTATCGTTCAGACTTCGAGCAGTACCTGCCCCACTTGAGCCTGCTGGTCAACGCCATCTACTGGGATCCACGCTACCCGCGGCTGGCGACCAAGGACTACCTGCGCTCGGCCTTCGCAGCCGGTCAGCCCAAGCTGCGGGTGATCGGCGACATCAGTTGCGACATCGACGGCGCGGTCGAGTGTACGGTCAAGGCCACCGAGCCGGGCGATCCCAACTTCGTTTACAACCCGATGACCGGCGAGATCGGCGACGGCGTGGCAGGCGAGGGCGTGGTGGTGATGGCCGTGGACATCCTGCCCAGCGAGCTGCCGCGCGACGCCTCCGATTACTTCAGCCAGGTGTTGCTGCCCTACGTGCCGGCCCTGGCCAGCGCCGACTACACCGTTCCTTTCGCCGATCTGGCCCTGCCCGCTGAGATCAAGCGCGCGGTCATCGCCCACCGCGGCGAGTTGACCCCAACTTACCACTACTTGCAGCAGCATCTGCCTTCCGCATAGCACTGCCAGTCCTCTATCTGATCGAGGAGACACCCCCATGAAAAACATTGTCGTTTTCGGCGCCGGCATGGTGGCCGGCGCGCATGTGGATTATCTGTTGGATGTGCCTGATTTCCACGTCACCGTGGCCAGCCGCACGCTGAGCAAGGCCGAGGCGCTGGTCAAGGATCACCCGCGCGGCCGGGCGGTGCAGGTTAACTCGGACGACGAGAGCGCGCTGGAGACGCTCCTCGCCGAGGCCGACCTGGCCGTCAGTCTGCTGCCCTACGCCTACCACCCGACTGTGGCCCGGCTGTGCATCAAGCACCGCACCCACATGGTCACCACCTCCTACGTCAAGGAGGCAATGGCGCAGCTCGACGGCGCGGCGCGTGCGGCCGGGGTGATCCTGCTCAACGAGATCGGCGTGGACCCCGGCATCGACCACATGACCGCCATGCGCATCGTCCACGGCGTGCAGGCCCGGGGGGGCCGGGTGACGAAGTTCGTCTCCTGGTGCGGCGGCCTGCCCGCGCCCGAGGCGAACACCAACCCCTTCGGCTACAAGTTCTCCTGGAGCCCGCGCGGTGTGCTGTTGGCCGGCAAGAACCCGGCGCACTACTTGTGGGACGGCCAGGACGTAGTCATTCCTGGCGGCGAGCTGTTCGAGCACTACTGGACCGTGCCGGTGTCGGTCGAGGGGCAGGCGATGGACTTCGACGGCTACCCCAACCGCGACAGCCTGCCCTACATGCAGACCTACGGCATTGAGAACCCGCAGACCTTCTTCCGCGGCACTTTGCGTTACCCTGGCTGGTGCCAGACTCTGCGCAAGATCGCCGAGCTGGGCCTGCTGGAGGAGACGCCGCTGGACGAACTGGAGGGGGCGACCTTCGCCCAGCTTACCGCCCGCTTGATCGGCAGCGACAGCCACAACCTGCGCGCCGCGTTGGCGGCCTACCTCGACCTGTCGCTGGACTCGCCGGTGATCGACAACCTGGCTTGGCTGGGCTTCTTAGGCGACGAGCCGCTGCCGGCTGGCCAGCATAGTCCAATTGACATCCTGACCGCCCGTATGCTGGACAAGATGCAGTACGCACCGGGCGAACGGGACATGCTGATCCTGCAGCACCAGTTCGATGCGGCCTACCCCGACGGCAGCGAGCGCATCGTCTCCACCATGGTCGATTTCGGCCTCCCCCACGGCGCCACCAGCATGGCCCGCACCGTCGGCCTGCCCGCGGCTATCGCGGTCAAGCTGATCCTGCACGGCGAGATTGACCTGACCGGCGTGCAGGTGCCGGTAGTGCCGGAGATCTACGGGCCGGTGCTGGAGGAACTGGAGGAACTGGGGATCCGGTTTGTGGAGACGTGGGAACGACATGACTGACCCCCTCTCTCTGCTCGACATCCTCCTCATTGCTCTCGCCGCGGTCGCGGCCGGCGCGGTCAACGCAATTGCCGGCGGCGGTACGCTGATCTCGTTTCCCGCGCTGATCTTCGTGGGTATTCCGCCTGTAGCGGCCAGCATCACCAACACTGTGGCGTTGACGCCCGGCTACCTGGGCGCGACTATGGCTCAGGCCCGCGATCTGGTGGGCCAGCGCCGCCGCCTCTGGCTGTTGGTGCCGACCGGCGCCATCGGCGGCGTTGTGGGTGGGCTGTTGCTGGTCAACACCAGCGAGAAGCTGTTCGAGGCGCTGGTGCCTTTTCTGATCCTGCTGGCCTCGGCCCTGCTGGGCTTTCAGAACCGGCTGCGCAGTTGGGTCGTGGCGCGCGCCCAACGAGCCGGCCATGCCACGCTGCCTGAGTTCTGGGTGGTCTTCCCCGTCTTTCTGGCCGCGATCTACGGCGGCTACTTCGGCGCCGGGCTGAGCGTGATCGTGCTGGCCGTGCTGGCGCTGGTGATCGACGACACATTGACCCGCCTTAACGGTCTCAAGCAAGCCATCGCCTTCAGCGTCAACGTGGCCGCGGCCATCTTCTTCCTCTTCTCCGGCCGCGTTGTCTGGTCGGTGGCTCTGGTGATGGCCGTGGGGGCGCTGCTGGGCGGCGTCATCGGCGGTCGCCTGGCCAGCCGCATCAAGCCGGAGACGCTGCGCCGCGTCGTGGTCAGCATCGGCGTGACTGTGTCGATCATCTACCTGGTGCGCTGAAGAATAACCGAACCCTTGCCAAAGGCCCTTTGCTGCGCTATAATCGTCTTTGATTCACAATCCCATTCTGACTCGATGATCTCTTAACCGCTGTCCGATGAGTATGACACAAATGGACGCATATCGCTGGCTCAAGCAAGCCAATGACGACGTAGTGACAGCTGCCATCCTTTTGGAAGCGGAGCGCTATGGCCCTTCTGCCTTTTTTTGCCAGCAAGCTGCGGAGAAGGGGCTGAAGGCAGTGCTCTATTCCGTCGGAGAACGACCGTGGGGCCATAGCATTCCTTCGCTTTTGGACCAGGCCTGTGCCGTGTTGGGAATAGAGGTTGAAGATGCGCCGGTTAATGAAGTCGAGGCGCTTGACGAGCATTACATGCGTCCTCGTTATCCTGATGCCCAACCTGAGCTAATGCCTGAGTATGACATACAAACAGCAGAACTCGCTCTTGAACAAGCTCGGGCAGTATTGGCGTTCGTGAATAGAGGTATTCATGATGCTGGAGCAGTATCTGGCGACACAGAAGTTTCCGACGTGGGCTGAGCAATACGCTCAAGCAGTCGCTGCAATGTATAGACCGGACTGCATCATTCTCTTTGGCTCTGTTGCGCGCAGTACCCAAACGTCCCACAGCGACATCGATATCATTGTCATCGGCGGCGACCTTCCGATCTCTGCGCGAGAACGCTTTCTGCGCCTTATCCATCTGCGTCCCCATTTTGCACCGATTCAGGTCCAGAGTTTCACGCGGGCCGAATGGGATCGCATGCTGGCTGCTAAGCATCTCACAGTTCTGGAGGCCCTCAAAGACGGGCAACCCCTGCATGGCAAGGCGTTGTTCCGTCAGTGGCGTCGCGAGTTTGAACATTGGCTATCGCTCGGTTTGCAGCGCAACGACACCTCCTGGCATGTGCCCAAAATACTCCAGAATCAGCCCTGACACACACCACGTCTGGTGGGGGGTCAACGATGCCCGAAATGACTTCGCGTGAGCGCGTCCGCCTGGCTCTGACTTGCCAACGCCCCGACCGCATTCCTGTGTCGCTGGGCTTTTTCAGCCAGTCGCTGCCTGGCATCCCCGACGCCGACGAGCACTTCGGCTCAGACGTGCGCTACGCCGAGTTCAGCCCGCCGGCCGGCCAGGACGACTTTCTACGCTACCTGCGCCGCCTGCCGCCCGATGTTCACGTGGGATCGACGGCGCAACTGCGCATCTATCACGAGTGGGACTATCACCCGGAGACACCTGGGGGCCGGCTGAGCGAGGCGCGCAGCGTGGCCGAGTTGGCTGAGGCCGTCTTTCCTGACCTGACTAACCCCCAACGCTACGCGGGCCTGGTGGAGCAGGTGCAGCGCTGGCACGAGGCGGGGCTGGCCGTGGCTGGCTCGCCGCCGCATCTGGGCGGCGAGTTGTTCGAGTCGGCCTACCGGATGCGCGGCTTCGAGCAGTTCCTGCTGGACCTGAAGCAGCGGCCGGCCCTGGCTAACTACCTGCTGGACCAGCTTACCGCCGTCACCATCCACAACGCGCTGGTGCTGGCCCAAGCCGGCGTCGACGTGCTGCTGCTGGACGACGACGTGGCCATGCCCACCGGCCTGCTCATCAGCCCGGCCATGTGGCGCGAGTTCTTCCAGCCGCGCCTGCGTAACATCATCGAACTGGCCCGCGAGGCCAGCCCCGACCTGCTGATCTTCTACCACAGCGACGGCAATTTCACCCGGCTGATCCCCGACCTGGTGGAGATCGGCGTCAATGTCATCAATCCTGTGCAGCCCGACTGCATGGATGCTGGCGCAATCAAGGCCGAGTTCGGCGACCGACTGGCGCTGTGGGGGGCCGTCGGCACGGCCAGCGCCTGGGACGTGGGCACGCCTGACCAGATAAGAGCCGAGGTGCGGCAGCGCATCGAGCAGCTTGGTCCGTCTGGGCTGCTGCTGGCGCCCGCCTACGATATTGACTTCGCGCCGCTGGAAAACATCGGCGCTTTCGTAGAGACGGCGCGGGAGTACCAGGCAGCGGCCTTATAGAACGATCGACGCTCCCTCGCTGGCCTCGCACACGTAGACGGCTGGCGTCAGGTCAGCGCGTGCCTGATAGCGGGCAGCGACGTTGGCGGCGAATTCCTCGGCCATACTGGCCTGCACCAACGCCACCGCACAGCCGGCAAATCCACCGCCGGTCATGCGCGCGCCGAAGCAGCCTGGCTCCTCCTGTGCGCATGCCACCATGATATTGAGCGCGGGGCCTGAGATTTCAAAGTCGTCGCGCATACTGACGTGGCTGGCGTCCATTAGCCGGCCTAACCCGACTGCGTCGCCGCGCTGCATGGCTTCAGCCGCAGCCACGGTGCGCGCATTCTCGCTGATCACGTGACGGGCGCGGCGCATGGTGACCTCATCTAGCCCACCGGCATCAGCCACAAAGCGCTCCATGCTCACGTCGCGCAGCGCGGGCAAGCCGAAGTAGCGAGCGGCGGCCTCGCACTGGGCGCGGCGCTCGTTGTAGGCCGAGTCCACCAGGCCGCGGCGGGTAGCCGTATCCAGGATGACCACCACGGTGTCAGGCGGCAGGGGCACGGACGTTGTCTCCAGGTTGCGGCAGTCGATCAGCAGGGCATGACCGGCCTCGCCCGCGGCTGAGATCATCTGGTCCATGATGCCGCAGTTCATGCCTACCCACTGGTTCTCGGCTTTCTGGCCGAGCCTGGCCATGGCGGGGGGATCCCAGGGAAAGCCCGAGACCACCTGGAAGGCGCGGGCCGTGGCCAGCTCCACAGCGGCCGATGACGAAAGTCCCGCGCCGCGCGGCACATCGCCTGCCAGCACGCCCTCCCAGCCGATCAATGCATAGCCGGCCTCTTGCAGCGCCCAGGCCACGCCTTTGACGTACTCGGCCCAGCCTTCATCCTGATAGCGCAGCGCCGCAAGATCGAACGTCGTCGAGCGGTCCAGGTCCAGCGAGTGGACGTGTACCTGGCCATCCTGGCGTAGCCGCAGGGCGATCCACACCGCGTGGTCGATGGCCATCGGCAGCACAAAGCCGTCGTTGTAGTCGGTGTGCTCGCCGATCAGGTTGACGCGGCCGGGCGCGCGCACGACGAAGGCCGGCGCAGCGCCGAAATGGATTTGGAAGGCTTGGGTGACATGCGTTTGTAGAGACATGGCTGCTCCTTGGGAAGCGGAGGGACTGAATGTAGCCCGCGCCGCCGCTGACGAGAATATTCATGGGGACTCCTTCGGAGTCAAGTTGGTAGATTGGTCAGAGTCCGTGCTGACGACCAGATTCGTCCATGACGGCACAAACCGACCACTCTTCCAATTTCCCAGTCTACCGATCTACCTGGCCTTGTAATGGACTTCCGACTGGTCACGCAGCCTTGCTGCCGCCTGCTCCGCCGTCAGGTCGCGCTGCGGTTCGCCCAGCATCTCGTAGCCGACCATGAACTTCTTGACCGTGGCCGAGCGCAGCAGGGGCGGGTAGAAGTGGGCATGAAGCTGCCAGTGGCCCTGAGACAGTTGCCAACTTTCAGAAAAGTTGGCAACTGTGGCGTCCGGTCCCGCCGGCGCGCCGTGCCAGCCCATGGAGTAAGGGAAGGAGGTCTCGAATAGGTTGTCATAACGAGTAAGCAGGCGCTTGAGGATGTCGGCCAGGGCGTCGCGCTCCGTGTTATCGAGGTCGGGCAGGCGCAGCACGTGGCGGCGCGGCAGCAGCAGTATCTCGAACGGCCACAGCGCCCAGTAGGGCACGACGGCCAGCCAGTGGTCGTTCTCCACCACCAGTCGCTCTGGCCGGCCTCCTGACCGAGCCAACTCCAACTCTGCATAGTCCACCAGCAGGGGCCGGCCGTGTTGCTCGAAATAGGCCCGCTGCTGGCGATCCTCCTTGGTGGGCTGGTGAGGCAGCGCGCTGCCGGCCCAGACCTGGCCGTGCGGGTGCGGGTTGGAGCAGCCCATGACCGCACCCTTGTTTTCGAAGACCTGCACCCAGCGGTAGCGCTGGCCCAACTCCACTGTCTGTTCGGCCCAGACGTCGACCACGTGGCGGATGTCCTCGACCGGCATCTCCGGCAAGGTCAGGTCGTGGCGCGGCGAGAAGCAAATCACCCGGCACTCGCCCTGCTCGCTTTCGCTCTGCATCAGAGGATGGCCGCCGGCCGGCGCAGGCGGCGAGTCGGGCAGCAAAGCCGAGAAATCGTTGGTGAAGACGAAAGTGCTGTTGTAGTCGGGGTTGCGCTTGCCGCCGGCCCGCTCGTTGCGCGGGCAGAGGTAGCAGGTCGGATCATAGGCCGGCCGCGTCTCCTGCGGCGGCCGCTCCACCTGTCCCTGCCAGGGCCGCTGAGTGCGGTGCGGCGACACCAGAATCCAGTCGCCGGTCAGGGCGTTGTAACGCCGATGGGGATGTTCTGTAGGGTCGAAGGTATCCATGTCACCGGTACGCCGGCAGCCACTCCCCGTGCGCCTCGATCAGCTCGTCCACCAGCGCGACGATCTGGTCCAGGTCAAGTTCAGCGGCGGTATGCGGGTCCAGCATGGCCGCGTGGTAGATGTGTTCACGCTTGCCGGTCAGCGCAGCTTCGACGGTCAGCGCCTGGACGTTGATGTTGGTCTGCATCAGCGCGGCCAGGTGCGGCGGCAGGCTGCCGATGCGGGTGGGCTGGATGCCGTTCCTGTCGACCAGACAGGGCACCTCGACGCAGCAACCGGCCGGCAGGTTGTCGATCAGGCCGTGGTTGGCTAAGTTGCCGTAGATCACCCGCGGCTGACCGGTCTCCAGGCTGTGGATGATCTGGCTGCCGTACTCGTGCGAGCGCTTGAAAGCGTCGAAATTGGTGGCCAGGTTGATGCCCCAGGCCACGTCCCAGTCGCTGGCGCCGGCCGCGCGCAGCTTTGCCTCTAGGCCGGCTGGGTCGACGACAAATTCGGGGCCGGCCTCGATGGCGTCCTTGACCGCTTCCCAGCCGGCCAGTTGCACCTCACAGCGGCGGATGTACTCGTCCAGCGGGATGTTGAAACGCTCGATGAGGTCCGGCCGGTCGCGTTTGATGAACCAGGGCACGTACTCGCTGAAGTGTTCGCTGGACTCGGTGACGAAGTAGCCCAGCCGCTTGAACACTTCATAGCGTACCCGGTTCCAGGCGGGCACACGGCCCTCGTCCAGCACCTGGTGGATCAGCGGATACAAATCCTCGCCGTTGCGCTCGAAGCGCAGATAGAAGGCCATGTGATTGATGCCTGCACACAGGTAGCTGATCTCGTCGATGGGCACGCCTATGTCGTCGGCCAGTTGCGTAGCTGTACCTTGGACGCTGTGGCACAGCCCCACGGTTTTAATGCTGCTGGCCCGGCTGATGGCCCAGGTGTTGATGGCCATGGGGTTGACGTATTGCAGCAGCGTGGCGTCCGGACACAGTTCCTCCATGTCACGGCACATGTCCAGAAATACGGGGATGGTGCGCAGACCGCGCATGATGCCGCCGATGCCCAGCGTATCGGCGATGGTCTGGCGCAGGCCATATTTCTTGGGGATCTCGAAGTCGACCACCGTGCCGGGCCGGTAGCCAGCGATTTGGAACATAGAGATGGTATAGTCGGCGCCAGCTAAGGCTGCACGGCGGTCCAGGGTGGCTTCGATGGTCGGGTGTGCGCCCAGCCCTGCCGCCAGCCGTTCGGTCACCACCTGAGTGGTGCGCAACCGTTCCGGGTCGATATCGTGCAGGCTGATGGTCGAGCCGGCCAGCTCAGGGTAGCTCAGGATGTCGCCGAGCAGGTTGCGGGCAAAGACCGTGCTGCCAGCCCCGATAAAGGTAATCTTTGGCATGATGAAGTCTGCTTTCTGCAAAAAATGGTCGCTAACTAAAATATTACCTGCTGCACCCCAAAGTTCGAGCAGATGGCGCGGATCTCGTCGGGACTCAGTCCCTCGCCGATCTCGCCCACCTGGAGGTTGAAATACTCGTACTTAGCCGCGGTCTCGGCGTACTCGACACGGTCGGCGGCGCGTTTGACCGAGACGTCGGAGCGGGCCATCACGCCATGCTTGGCCCAGATCACGATGCGATGGCGGCGCAGCGCGGCCACGTTGCCGGCCATCAGCTCGGCCGAGCCGGGCACGGCGAAGGGGATGAAGCCGATGCCCTCCGGCAGGTTGACGATGGTCTCCGGCTGCCAGCGCAGCAGGCGCGTGTTGAGGGTGCGCTCGTCCTGGTAGCGCGGCACATGGCTCAGGTAGGTGATGTGCATGGGCTGGGCGTGGATCACGGCGTGGAAGTTGGCGCCGCTGGCTGCCATCTGGTCGTAGTGGACGGCCAGGTGCGAGTTGAACTCGCTGGTCACCCGCTCAAAACGCCGATGGTAGGAGGTGTAGAGCCGGCCGGTGCGGCCGCCGTCGTCCACCACGATGCAGGCGATGTGCGCCGTGGGCACGTCAGGCAGCTCGCGCAGGCGCCGGCCGGACCCCGTGACCAGAAAGGTCGCGCCGGCCAGCTCTGGCACGCGCTGCGGCAGCTCGATCTCCTCCATCAGGGGGAAACGGCTGCGCGGCTCCACCGGCCAACGCAGGCAGACCGAGATATTGCCGGCTGCGCCTTCGCTGGCCTCGATTTCGGCCAGGCGCCGGCCAGCCTCGCCCATCATGTGCAACAGATCGTCGATTTCAGGGAAGGGAGGGGTTAGCATAGATGATTCTCTCATTGGGGACGGATGGTAGGACAATGGGAAAATGATAATCGCTTTGCAGCTTCCTGTCAACAGCATGAGGTGAGAAACACAAGCGGCGGTACTAACGCGTTTGACCAAGTTGTGCTAGACTGCGCGTGCTATGGACCACGACTATCCTGCCTGGGCTACCGGCCAGGCGCCGCGTCCTGCTGGCATCCGGCGTAGCATCCGCCTGCGCAGCCGGCTGCCTCTTGTCGTGCTGGGCCTGCTGTTGATCAACCAGGTCTTCAACCCCGCGCGCATCTGGGTGGGGATCATGTTGGGCCTGGGCGCGCTGCTGCTGCTGTGTTACCTATGGGCGCGGGCCCTGCGGGATGGGCTGGAGGCGCAGCGTTCCCTGCGCGGCGCCTGGGTGCTGGCCGGCGACACGCTAAGCGAGCTGTTCACCGTCGAGAACCACTCTGGCATGCCCGCGCTGTGGGTGGAGGTGCTGGACCACTCCAACCTGCCCGGCTATCAGCCCGATTGGGTGGCCTACGTGGAGGTCAACGGCCGCCAGAGCTACCGCACCGAGGGGCGCTGCCAACGCCGCGGCGTCTTCACGCTGGGCCCCTGGGAACTGCGCAGCGGCGACCCTCTGGGCATCTTCGAGACGCAGATTGAATATCCCGACGTGCGTTCGATCCTGGTCTATCCGCGCGCCATGTTGTTGCCCGACCTGCGCCTGCCGCGCGGCGTCGCCCCTGGTCCCGCCCGCACCCAGCGCCGCAGCAATCAGACCACCGCTACGGTTGCCACTGTGCGCCCCTATGCGCCCGGCGACCCGCTGCGCGCCATCCATTGGCGCCAGACCGCCCGCCAGGGCGAGTTCATGGTCAAGCAGTTCGACATCGAGCCTTCCGGCGACCTGTGGATCGTGCTCGACCTGGACGCATCTGTGCAGGCGGGCGAGGGCGCACAGAGCACGTTGGAGTATGCCATCACCCTGGTCGCCTCGCTGGCCACGCAAATGCTGGCTGAAAACCGCCGCGTCGGGCTGGCGGCGCCCGGCTTTCAGGTGCCGCCCCAGAGCGGCCAGCTTCAGCTCTGGCGCATTCTGGAGGCGTTGGCCCAGGCGGAGGCCACGCCCGGCTACAGCCTGGCCCGTCTGCTGAGCGACCTGAGACCGGTCAGCGGCCGCGGCCGCACCATCGTAGCTGTTACGCCTTCCACCGACCCGGCCTGGAGCGGCGAGCTGTTGCATCTGGCCGGGCAGGGCAATGCGCCGGCCGCGCTGCTGTTGGACGCGGCGAGCTTTCTGTCCCCCGAAGATCCGCAACGGGAGGAACGGTCCGGCATGCTGGCCGGACTGCGCAGCCTGCTGACCCAGCATGGTGTGGCCAGCCATTTGATCGACCGCAGCTTCGTCTTCCGCCCTGTGGTCGAGATCACCCGCACCCGCACCGAGTTGCGCACGCTGTCGGCTTTCGGCCGCGTTATCGCCGTCGATGTGCAGGAGGTGTTGTAGCCATGGAGACGATTGCGCGCCTGCTGTATCGTTGGCGGCCGGCCGAGGGCTGGCTGTTGTGGCTGCTGGCCCTGGCAACTGTGCTGTTGGTCGCGGTGGGCGCTGGCGCAGCCGGCTGGGTGCCCCACCTGGGCCTGTTGCTCAGTGCTGTAATGATGGTGGGCTACACCGTCAGCTTCTGGCTCAGTCGCGCGGCCCGGCCTGACCCAGTCAGCGCTGGGAGCGCACCCCAGCGCAACCTGCACGGTTTGGCGGCTGCTGCACTGTTGGCTCTTCTGGGCCTATTGGTGGTGACAGGGTTGGTGGGGTGGCGGGAGGCGCCGCAGGTTGCAGCGGACACACCTGCGTTGCTCATTCCGTTGGCGCGCGCCGGGCTGGGGCTGGTCGAAATGGCGCAGCGGCTGGCCCAATGGGTGAGCGATGTGCGCACAGCCGGCCGGGCCAGCCACGCGGACGCGGATGCAGTCTTTCGTTGGCTGCTGGGCATGGTTGCCTGGGCTGCGGCGGCCTGGGCGGCCTGGTGGCTCTATGCCCGGCAGCAGACGTTGACGGCCCTGCTGCCGGCGGGCGTATTGTTGGCCAGCAACGCGTTTCTATTTTGGGACGGACGGCTCTGGCTGCCCTTTTTCCTGGCCGGGTTGACGTTGGTGGGGGTGCTGATGCAGCGCTGGACATTGGAGCAGCGCTGGAAACGGCTGGGCATGGACTACTCGGTCGACGTGCAGTTGGACATTGTGTTGGCCGCAGGCGGGATGGCGCTGCTGGTCATGTTGGCCGGATCGTGGATGCCGCGCGTGACGCTTCAGCCCGCAGCGGACTGGTTCGCCGGGCAGGTTTCAGCGCCCATCAACCGCGTCGAGCGCGCTGGCCAGCAGCTCTTTCCAGGGCTGCGGCGCGCCCCCGGCTCGCTGCTGGCCACAGGCGGACGCGCAGGCGCCATGCCGCGCGCTCATCTGCTGACTGACGGGCCGGAACTGGGGCAGGAGGTGGTGATGCGGGTAAGCACCGACGAACTGGCCGGGCTGGCCTTTGGCCAGCAGCCCCATGCCGCCATGCAGCACAACTGGCGGGCGTTGACTTTCGATAGCTACGACGGCCGCGGCTGGCGCAACAGCCCGCTGGCGGCTGAGGACTTCGCCGCGGGCGAGCCGTGGGGCGACGAAGCGCTGCCTTGGCGCCGGCCCGTCAGACAGTGGGTCAGTCTGGAGCGGGGCGGCGACCGGGCCTTGTACGCGGCCGGCGAGCCATTGGCCGCCAACCGGCCCTACCAGTTGCTGCTGCGCAGCGCCGTGGACAATCCGGCCGACGCCATGGCCGCCATGCTGGCCTCGGGCCGCAGCTACCAGGTGTTGTCGTTGCTGCCTGCAGCCGACGAAAGCGTGCTGGCCGCAGCCGGCGCAGACTATCCGCCCGACGTGGCCGCGCTCTATCTGGCTTTGCCCGATCTGCCGCAGCGAGTGGGCCTGCTGGCCGAGCAGGTGACGCAGGGGGCCGGGACCCCCTACGACCAGGCGCTGGCGCTGGAGGCATTCCTACGCCAGTTTCCTTACGACCTGGCGGTCGGGGCGCCGCCTGCTGACCGCGACGTGGTCGATTACTTCCTGTTCGACGTGCAGGCCGGCTACTGCGACTACTACGCCAGCGCGATGGTAGTGATGGCCCGCAGCCTGGGCATCCCTGCTCGCCTGGCCGTGGGCTATGCCACCGGCGACTATGACCAGGCCAGCCGCGCCTTCGTGGTGCGCGAACAGAACGCCCATTCATGGCCTGAGCTATACTTCCCAGGGGTGGGCTGGCTGCGCTTTGAGCCAACGGCAGCGCAGCCGCAGCCGCAGCGCATCCCGCTGCCGGGCGAGGCGCTGGGCTACGCAGAGATCGACGCGACTCAGGTGCAGGCCGACTTACAGACCATGCGCGAGGATGAGATTGTGCGGCGGCGGCTGGGCTGGCTGGGGGCCGTGGTCGGGGCCCTGGTACTGGTTCTGGTGAGCTGGCTGTGGCGCCGCCGCCGGCCGCCGCCAGAGTTAGCTGCGCTCTATGGGCGGCTGGGACGCTGGGGGCGGCGGCTGGGCCAGCCGGCCCGGCCTGGCGACAGCCCCGGCGAGTACGGACGCAAGCTCAGCGGCCAGGTGGCCATGGTGGATGAGGCGGCTGCCGAGGGTGTGCAGCGCTTCGTGCACAGCTTCGAGGCGGCGCAATACAGCCCCCGCCAGGCCGAGGCGGAGCGGGAGGCGCGCTGGCTGTGGCCGGGGGTAGAACGTTTGCTGCGCAGGATGTGGTGGCGGCGGTGGGGGAGGGGATGAGGGGGTTGCTTGCGAGCTGGGTCTGTGAATTGGACAGCGCGCGGCAAGTCATGTATAATCTTGGGCTGTTGGCTTGCACATGGGTTTGCGAGACCTGGCCCGTCGAACGAACCCTCGTCCTCTCACGATTGTGCAGCCGATGTAGCAAAGACAAAGCCGGAGCTTGTCGCAAATATCTTGGATTGTTGATTAACACACGGAGGACGTTGCGTGGCTAACCACAAGTCTGCTTTGAAGCGTATTCGCAGCTCAGAAAAACGACGCCAGCGAAATCGCATCGTGCGGGGCGGCACCCGCACTTCCATCAAAAAGGCACGCGTCGGCATCGCCGGCAAGGATATGGCCGCCGCTGAGGCAGCCGTCTTCGAGGCCGTTTCGGCGTTGGACAAGGCTGCCGCCAAGGGCGTAATTCACAAGAACAATGCTTCCCGACGCAAGTCGCGGCTGATGCGCCAACTCAACCAGGCGAAAGAAGCTGCACTCTAGGGCAGGGAAGCCGGTCCGGCTGAAACCGGGCCGATCCGGCGCGAACCTCAAGGGAACTGGCATGCCAGTTCCCTTTTGTATTGCACGCGACCGGCGGCATTGATCGCTTGCCATGCATGATTCGATCGGGAGTAAATGGACCGACGCGTCCCAGGCCCCTGATTTTTGTGGATCTCGTTCAGTCGTCTGCGGCCGCGGGCGGGGTGCGCTCGCTGGGTGCGGGCAGGCTGTCATCTGCGCCGTTGGGCAGGAAGATGTAGCCAACGCCGCGCTTGGTGCGCAGATAGACGGGCTGCTTGGGCTGCGGCTCGATCAGGCTGCGCAGCCAACTGACGTGTACGTCCAAGGTGCGCGTGTCTTCCAGATAGGACGTGTTCCAAATCTCCTGCATGATCTGGTGTCGGCCGATGTAGTGGCCTGCGTTGCGCATCAACAGCGCCAGCAGTCCGAAAAGTTTGCTGGTCAGCCGCGCCTCGCCGGCCGGTCCCACAATGGTGCGCTCCACCAGATCCAGCACGAATGGCCCCTTGACCAGCACCTGACGGCGTTCGCTGGCCAGCGCTTCCTCGATCATCTTCAGCACCCGGTGCCAGGTGGCCGGGCTGGGCAGCAGGTAGTCGTAGCTGTAGCCCGTGGACACGTCGTTGTCGGCAATCAGCACGATACGTGCGGAGGGCGCACGCTGGCGCAGCGCGCGGGTCAATGGCTCTGGCGATGTGCGCAGCGACGCCGCATCCAGCACGATCACATCCGCTGGTGTTGTGTCCAACTCGCGCAGCGCGCGCGTCTGGCTGGCGGCAAACGACACCTGGGTGTTGCTCAGCAACAGATGCCGCCACAGCGGAGCATAGATATCGGGCTGTCGGCCAACAAAGAGGATATGCGTCGACATGATGCGGAAATCGTACCGGAGCATTGGTTGTCCCCGAGCAGGCTGCACCATCGGGACGGCACCCACCCGGATCGCGGGTCAGCAAGACAAAATCTATTATACAACCATCAATCTGCTTTGGCAACAGACGACGACCGCCGCGCGCTGACCGTGCTGGCCAGCATTGACCACATGCCTCCATACGTAGTATAATCTTAACGCCATGACCCTAGCCATCGAAACGCTGCCCATCGACCCGGTCATCGACCGGGCAACAGATTCCCTTGTTTGTGTCGTATTGCCGACCTATAACGAAGCTGACAACCTGCCCGCCCTGACCGCTGCGCTGTTGGCGTTGCCGATCGCCAACCTTCAGGTGATCGTGGTGGACGATTCGTCGCCCGACGGCACCGGCGTGGCGGCCGACCGGCTGGCTGCCCGCCATCCCGGCCGGGTGCATGTGCTGCACCGCACCGAGGCGCGCGGCCTGGGCCGCGCCTATCTCGATGGCTTTCGGCGCGCACTGCAACTGGGCGCTCAGTACATCGTGCAGATGGATGCCGATTTCTCCCACAGCCCGGCCGATGTGCCGCGGCTGTTGGAGGCCAGCCAGAACGCCGATCTGGTGATCGGCTCGCGCTATGTGGAAGGGGGCGGGTTGGACAGCGACTGGAGCTGGTGGCGCCGCTTCCTCAGTTGGTGGGCCAACAAGGTCTGGGCGCAGCTTTTCCTGGGCACACAGGTGCAGGATGTCACCGCCGGTTTCCGCTGTTGGCGCCGTGCGACGCTGCAAGGCATTGGGCTGGAGCGAGTGCGCTCCAACGGCTACGTCTTTCAGGTCGAGATGAGCTACATGGCCGAGCGGCTCAACTATCGCATCATCGAGATTCCGATCTTTTTCGAGGAGCGGCGGGTGGGACGTTCCAAGATGACGGCGGGGGTGAAGTTCGAGGCCACGTGGCGCACGGTGGCGCTGCGCTGGCGCCATCGCCACCTGGCGCACGATGGCCGCATGCGCCCTGCGCCTGTGGCGAAAGAAGCGTTGCTCGCTCAGGGCAGCGATCCGACCTCGTGAGCGCCGAGCCCGTGCGTTGAGTTGCAGCAGGGCGTGCCTCACCGGCGCTCCTGTTGATCCTGGCTTATGAGACGATTCCTCAACCATCCTAACCTTCTGGTGGGGTTGATTTTGATCCTGGCGCCGCTGCTGTGGTTTGCACCGGTGGTGATCGGGGGCAAGACCCTGCTGCCCGCCGACAACCTCTTCCAGTTCCAGCCCTGGGCCTCGTTGGCCGAGCAGATGGGCGCGACCGTACCCCACAACGAGCTGCTCAATGACCTGGCGCTGCAGAATCAGGTCTGGAAGACCTTCCTGCGCGAGACTCTGGCGCAGGGGGAGTTGCCGCTGTGGAACCCTTATATTTTCAGCGGCGTGCCTTTTTTTGCTGCGGGGCAGCACTCCGCCCTCTATCCCCTGTCGCTGGTCTTCTACGTCCTGCCGCTGTCGCTGGCCTATGGCGTTTTCACCTGGCTACAGTTCGCCCTGACCGGCTGGGCCATGTTTCTGTTTGCCCGCACGCTGCGGTTGGGGCGCGCGGCCAGCCTGTTCGCGGGTCTGGCCTACGCCTTCAGCGGTTTCATGGTGGTCAGCGTTGTATTTACCATGATCATCGCGGCTGCAGCCTGGCTGCCGCTGCTGCTGGCTTGCATCGAGACTATTGTGCGCAAGCAGGAGGAAAAGGGGGACGTCGCCTATTCGCCGATTCCCTATGTCGTCGGCGGCGCGATTGTGCTGGGCGTGCAGACCCTGGCCGGCCATCCGGAAATCACTGTCATTACCCTGCTGGTGGCCGGTTTCTATTCGCTGGCGCGTTTGTTGATGGTCTGGAAGCGACTGGGCCGGTTGACGCGGCCGCTGCTGTTGGCCGGATGGCTGCTGGCCATGGTAGTCGTGGGCCTGGCTCTGGGCTCGGTGCAGTTGATCCCGCTCTACGAGCTGGTCAGCACCAGCTTCCGCCAGGGATCGGCCAGCTTTGATGAGGTAGTGGGTTGGGCCTGGCCCAGCCGCCAGATCATCACCTTTTTGCTGCCCGACTTCTTTGGCAATCCCAGCGATCATGGCTGGTGGGACCCCGCCCTGCGCGCCTGGCGCGAGGCCGGCCCCAACGCTCTGGGCGAACCGGTGCGCGACGTCTTCTGGGGCATCAAGAACTACGTGGAGGGCGGCAACTACCTGGGCATTATGACGCTGCTGCTGGCGGCGGCGGGGGTGGTAGCGGCGGTGGGAGGAGGAAGAGGGAAGGAAGGGAAGGGGACGGTTGATCGGCGCTTGGTTGCGTTGCTGTTGGCGCTGGCGGTGATTAGTCTGTTGTTTGCCTTCGGCACACCGCTGTACGCGCTGTTGTTCTATGGCGTGCCAGGCTACAAGCAGTTGCATTCGGCCTTTCGTTGGGTTTTTCCGTACACGCTGGCTATGGCCGGGCTGGCCGGCTTTGGGCTGCAATACCTGCTCGGCGCAGTGAGCAGCAGACAGTTGCCAGTCGCCAGTCATCAGTCAACCGGAAACAGACCCACACGCGCCGGACGCACAACCGTTGATGAAAACAGCGGACTCGGTCAGGAGACTGGCCCGAGCGGCCACATTCAGGTTAGTGAGCAGCCAAACGCCAGAAGCCGGCTGTTGCTGCTCACAGCCTTCACTTCATTGCTCATCGGCTTCCTGGCCCTCGCGGCTGCGCTGTTGAGCCTGGCCGCGCCGGGGCCGTTTCATGCCCTGAGCCAACGGATCGTCGATTCGTCCGACCTGGCGCGCATGGTATTTGCAGGCGGCGCGGACTTCTGGGGCTATCAATGGCGCAACGTGTTGCACTTCGGCGCCTTCGCCCTGCTGGCCGGCCTCTGGCTCCTGGCCGCCTCCCGCCCATCTCTTTCTCCCTCCTTCCAGCGTCGCAACCTTCTGGCAGGCGCCGCTGTAATCTTGTTGCTGCTGGACCTCTTTCTTGTGCTGGGCCGCTTCAACCCGGCCGTCGATCCTGATCTGCTGGAGGTGACGCCGCCCAGCGTGGCTTTCTTACAGCAGGAGGCCGATCAGGCCCTGCGTGACGGCGCGCCTTGGCGCATGACGAGCTTCGAGGGGGAGGGCACGACCAAGACCTTCAACGCCAATACTCCCTGGCTGCATGGCCTGCAGGATGTGCGCGGCTACGACTCGATCATCACCAAGCAGTATGTCGAGTTCATGCAGGCCATCGAGCCGCAGGGCCAGTTGCTCTACAACCGCATCTCCCCCTTCTATGACCCGGCCAGCCTGGACGATCCGCTGACCGATCTGTTGGGCGTGCGCTATGTGGCCACGGAACTGCCGCTGGATGTTGCCGGCTGGGAATTGGTCTACGACGAGGAATTGAGGATTTATCGCAACGCCGACGCCCTGCCGCGTGCCTTCGTGGCTCAGGAGGCGGTGCTGGCGCCGATCGGGGCGGTGATCAGCCGAACCCGCGAGGTGGACCTGCGCAACGTGGTGGTTCTGGAGGAGGAGCAGCCGGGCGGGCGATCACTGGAGCCAGGCGCAGACGCCGAGCGCGCCCAGCGGGCGGCCGCCAGCGGCTTCAGGCGCTTGCCGGCCGGCTACGCAGGCCAGGCGCCGCCTGATGAGTTGCCGCCGCCAGCCTCGCCCGACCTGCGCACTGCGACGATCAGCGTCTACGGCACGCGCGAGGTCTTCGTCGATCTGAACCTGAGCGACCGCGGCTGGCTGGTGCTGACCGACGCCTGGTTCCCCGGCTGGAAAGCTTATCTGCGTCCCTTCGGCGTCGAGGGGGAAGGGGTGGACGCAACCGGCAACGCCATCGAGACCGAATTGCCAGTGTTCCGCGCCAACGGCAACTTCCGCGCCGTCTACATTCCCAGCGACGGGCAGTGGACCGTGCGCTTCGTCTACTCGCCTCGTTCGGTGCAGCTTGGCGTCTACTCCAGCTTCCTAGCCGTGATTACGCTGCTGCTGTTGATGGGCTGGTGGGCCTGGGGCCGCTTCTATCGCGAGGTAGAGGACGCCAACGCTGAGGTGCGCCGCGTCGCCAAGAACACCAGTGTGCAGATGATCCTCTCGCTGCTCAACCGCGGCATCGACTTTGCCTTTGCCATGCTGCGGCTGCGCATCCTGGGGCCGGTGGGCGAGGGCAGCTATGCCTTCGTGATTGCCATCTACGGCTTCTTCGAGGTGGTGGTGCGCTTCGGCCTGGGCACGCTGCTGACGCGCGACGTGGCGCAAAACAAGGAAGACGCCGGCCGCTACCTGACCAACGTGCTGGCGCTGCGCACGCTGCTGTGGCTGATCTCGCTGCCGGTGCTGGCGCTGGTGGCAGGCATCTACGCGCGCGGCGGCAATCTCTCGCTGCAAGAAGCCCAGGCGCTGGCTCTCTTCGCCCTGGCCCTCTTTTTCGCCAGCGTGGCCGACAGCATCAGTTCGGTCTTCATGGCCTACGAGAAGATGGAGTACCCGGCCGGCATTGCCACCGCCATCGCCACGGCCAAGGTTGCGCTGGGCGCGCTGGTGTTATTACCCCCCTTCAGCGCCGGCTTTGTGGGCCTGGCCGCCGTCAGCCTGGTGATGAACATGGCGCAGTCGGTTTGGCTGTGGATCGTTCTGCGCCGTCAGATCCCCTTCCAACTGGGCGGCATCGACCGGGCCTTACAGCGCGTCATGCTGATCGCCAGCTACCCACTGATGCTCAACCACTTGTTGGCCAGCATTTTCTGGCGCATCGATCTGTGGTTGCTCAAGCCGTTGGCCGGCACCGCGTCCGTGGGCATTTACTCGGCCGGCGTCAAGTATCTGGACGGCTTCAACGTCATCCCCAGCTACTTCACCCTGGCTATCTTCCCGCTGATGAGCCGCTACGCCAAGGACAGCCACGAGTCGCTGGTGCGCGCCTATCAACTGGCCATCCGCTTGCTGGTCATGGTGGCTCTGCCCATCGCCATCCTGGTGACGGTGCTGGCGACGCCGTTGATCCGCATCCTGGGCGGCGCGGCCTTTCTGCCCGACTCGGCCACCGCGCTGACGCTGCTGATCTGGTCGATTCCGGTCGGCTTCGTCAACAGCGTCACTCAGTACGTGCTGATTGCGGTGGGCCAGCAGCGCTTCCTGACGCGCGCCTTCCTCATCGGCGTCACCTTCAACATCAGCGCCAACTTGATTGTCATCCCGCGCTACGGTTTTGCCGGCGCGGCCGTGGTGACCATTCTCAGCGAGTGGAGCCTGCTGTTTCCCTTCTACTACGCGGTGCGCCGCCACATCGCCCCGCTGCCGTGGATCGATTTGGTGTGGAGGCAGGGCGCGGCCGCAGCCGGCATGGGCCTGACGGCTGCGCTGCTGCGCGGCCAGCCCTGGATTGCCGCCGCTGCCAGCTCGCTGGTCTATCTGGCCCTGCTGTTATTACTAGGCGCCTTCCGCCATCCTGACATCCAGCGGGTGTTGCAGGTGGCGCCGTTTGTCAAACGCCGGTCATCAGGCCGTCTGTAATGACGACCTCAGTCGTTTATGCGGCCACGGAGGGACCAAAGACCATCCCTTTGTGGACGGGAAGAACTGTTTGACCTGGATTACGCGCCATGATATACTTGCACCTGAGGAAAGCACATGCCAGTTATCTCAATGTTCTACGGCATAATCATTCGCTGGTGGAATAGTCTCGCACCTTATCATCGCATCCCCTGAATGGACCTCCGTCATCTTTTCAACAGCGCCGAAGCCCTGCGCTTTGGCCACTGGCTGGGCCGCCATATTCCCCTGGACGTCGGGCTGCGCCTGGCTGATGGCGCCACGCGCGTGCTGGCGCGCCGTCGCGAGTCGGCCCTGATGCAAACGTTGCAGAACAATTTCCGCGTCGTGCTGGGTCCCGACGCGTCCGATAAGCAGGTTTACGAGATGGCGCGCGCCGCGCTGCGCCACGCGGGCATGGCCTATTTCGACCTGTACCACGCGCTGGGGGTGGGTCCAGAGCCTTTTCTGGCCGCGGTGCGCAGCACGCCGTTGACCGATTATTACATCGACGAGATGCTGCGCCAGCAGCGCGGCATGGTAGTTGTGACGGTCCACATGAGTAACTTCGACCTGGCTGGCCTGGCCTTTGCCTACCGGGGACTCAATCTCAACGTGCTGGCCTATGCCAACCCCACCAGCGGCTACGACATGCAGAACAAGATCCGCCTCAAGGGGGGCATCAACCTGATGCCCATCGACGTCAGCGCGCTGCGCAAAGCGCTGGCCGCGCTGCGCGCGGGCCAGTTGGTCGTCACCGGCATCGATCGCCCCGATCCCTTCGGCGCCGGCGAGATGTTGGCCTTTTTCGGTAAACCGGCCCGCCTGCCCGTGGGCCATGTGCGTCTCGCCCTGCAGACCGGCGCGCCGGTGGTGGTGGCTCATTGCGAGTATCGCCCCACCGACCACAGCTACGCCGTCCACGTTTCGCGCTGGCTGGAGATGGAGCGCGTCGGCAGCCGCCAGGAGGATGTGTTGCACAATGCTCGGCGGGTGGTAGCCGTGGCCGAGGAGCTGATTCTGGCCAAGCCGGAGCAGTGGCTGATGTTTTACCCCGTGTGGGAGGATGGGCCGGCAGCAGCGCCTAGTGGACAGTGATCAGTCGGGTCGGGAAAAACAAAAGCGCCTGGCTGGCAATCGCCAGCCAGGCGCTCTACGTGAGTCGTCACCCTGCCCCTCGTGCATTCAGCGGCCGTGTGGGGCCGCCTAGTACATCTGCAACGGCAGCGCGCCTTGCTCGTCCAGCAGCAAGGCCCAAGACTCGTCGGGGCCGACGACGATTTCGTCGGTGACGCTGCTGCCGCCTACCTCCGTCGTGACGTCATACGTGCCCGGGGGCAAGTCGAGTTGGGGCGCGTCGTCGGGCGATTCCATGCCTGCGCTGGGGGGCACCTGGATGGTCTCGCCATCGATGGTTACGGTCAACTCATCCTCGGTGAAGTTGACCAGGAACAGCCGCGCCTGGCCTGACGGCGGCAGGATGCCCGCTTCTTCCGCTGCGGCCTGGTTCCTCTGAACCAGCACAACCTCGGTTTCATCGCCAGCCAGCAAGGTCACCACCAGTTCGCCGTCGGCCCCGCTGAAACGCAGAGTCGCCTCGGTTTCGGTCTCCTCGGCGTCGTCCAACGTCCAGCCGCGGCTGGCCAGCTCTGTCTGGTAAAACTCGACCAGGGTCGCCAGGTCAGAGGGGGAGAAGAGCGCAATCGTGCGGCGGAACTCGCCGCTTTCGGCGCTGTAGCCATTGCGGTCATCAGGCAGCGGCAGGCCATCCTCGTCGTCCACACCCAGCTCGCCTGAGTCGTCTTCGTCGGCGGAAGACTCCAGCGCGTAGTTGATGACCTCGATTTCCACCTCAGTGGCGTCGAAGCCCTCGAAGGCGAAGAAACTGACCGTGATGTCGCCGTTGCTGTAGCTGCACGAGACAGAGCTGTAGTCGGCGACGTCCTCCAGGCAGCCCGCGTCCAGGTTCATCGATTGATAGATTGGGCGATAGAATTCCGCAACGTCAACCAGCGACAGGGCGGTTTTGAAGCTCAGGGTATCGTCGGAAACGTCAACCTCTGTGGCATCGGGCGGCGTCGGCCAGTCGGCGATGGTCATTCCGGAGCTGGCAGCGTCCATTGCTCCCGTCAGCGAGGGCGCGCTGCTCAGGTCGATGGTTGTCTCGCTGCTTTCTCCGATGCCGAAAATCGTGATCGTGATCGTCTCAGCATCCTGCTCGAACTCAGCGTAGGCAAACTCCTCATCGACCAGCGAGAAGTCGGACAATTCCTGCCAGCCGTCCGTGAACAGCGCGTCGCGGTAGAATGCTACCAGCGTCTCAACGTCAGACGGACTGGTGAAGATGACCTCATCAAACTCATAGCTCACACCCTCAGCATCTTCGGGCAGCGGCACGTCGGGCAAGGCTGAGGCGTCGCCGGCCTCATCCTCCGCAGCCGACTCGGTAGCCGGCGTGTCGGTGGGAGCCGGCGTGGGCGTTGGGGGGCAGCGGTGTGGACGTGGGCGCCACGGGGGTTGCCGTGGGTGGGACCAGTGTAGCGGTAGCCGCCTGTTGAGTGTTTGCCTCAGGCGGCGCGACGGTGCTTTCAGTCTGGCCGCCACAGGCCGCCAGAGTCCCCATGAGGACCAGCGCAGATAACACCAACATCAACCACCTTCCATTCGTGGGACGCATACGTGACTCCTCCAATAAAACAATGGGGCCGTGCTGACAGGGAGCGGCGCAGCACGGCAGGACGCCTTTTCACGGGCAGATTGGGACCGGACAACAGAGGCGATATCCTAGCACGACATCAGACAGATGTCAAACAGGCGTGACAGATCGTTAAAAATTGAGGCTTGACGATGATGTCAAGCTGGCATAGAATAGGCCTGACGAGACCCTGGAATGCAAGTCGGTCGATGCCTGGGAGGTGCGCCATGAAGCTAATTTACTCACCTAAAAGGACCCTGCCTGTCCTGCAGGCGCTGGCGGCGGCGCTGCTGTTCTCGCTGCTGACGACCGGCGTGCTGGCCCAGCAGAACCCACAGAACCGTAACGCCG
>JAAEKA010000003.1 GCA_014155705.1 Anaerolineae bacterium clx_CAG2
GGCACCTCGCCTGTGTTTGTGTCGCTATCGGGGAGTAACGCGCCCAAGACCGCCAGACACAGGCACAAGCCGACGAGGACACCGGCTGCGATGCCGACAACTACCAGTGGCCGGCGACGCTTCTTTGGCTCGGTTGGTTGCTGCTCCATGAATACCCTCCTGTTGCGGAACCATGGGGCTAACGGACGTAGCCCACCTCTGGGAAGGACACTCGGATCGTTCCGGTGCTCTAGCTGCGATGATCCAGCCACTGCAAGCAACTGAAAAGAACGGACATGGTCATTTAATCACAATTTCTTGCATCGCGCCATGATCTACATCATATTCCGCCCCCGTAATCCGCACCTGCTGGCGGCTGGCCGCGGGGGGAGGGGCTTGGGGTTATGATTGAAAGCCCGTGGTCTTAACTCACCACACCCTCATACCGCGCCACTGTGGCTTTGAGGCGTTTGACGTAGCCGTAGATGTCGTCGATGTCCTTAATGGGCACACGCTCCTCTTTCTGCCCATCCTTCGCGCTCGCTGTCTCACCTGAGAACAAACCGATATACTTCTGCTCCCGATTGAAGTGGAAGCGGCAGATTGGCCTGCGGTTGTTGTCATCGAGCAGAACGCCGCAATAGCTCCGCACATCCCGCATGGTGATTCGTTTGGGCTCAACGACCTCGCGGAGAAGCGCGCGCACAATGTGGAACGCCTCCTGTTCCTCGCTCGTTGTTACAACTCCATCTTCAGCAGCAGGCGGAGAACCGGCCGCCTCGACAGCAATGGTTGAAGATGCTGGCTCGACCCCCGCGGTGATTGTCGTAGTTGTCTCCGATGCTAGCGCGGACTTGAGACGCTCGTTGATCTGCTCGTTGATGACCTGCTTGA
>JAAEKA010000030.1 GCA_014155705.1 Anaerolineae bacterium clx_CAG2
GTTGTCGCCGCCCGCCTCGGGCACCGCGCGCAGGCTGATGGCAAAAGCCTCGTCGGGGTTGGCCAGGGTATAACGGATGCCTGCCAGCGAGGCGTTGATCACCCGCTGCACCAAATCCGGGCTCTCAGCGATGGTCTGTTCGTTGGTGATCAGTCCGGTGGAGGGCAGGTCGATGTAGTCGGAGATGCGCAGGATGTTCACGTCTTCGCCGGCCAGGCGCAGTTGCACCGGGCCGTTGACCACGTAGTCCAGCGCAGCGTCGACCCGACCTTCGCTGACCGCGGCGGCCTGGGTGAAGCCGATGCTCTCCAACTTGACCTGGCTCTCGTCCACGCCTGCCGCGTAGACCAGCGCTTTCCAGGCCACCAGGCTGGCGCCGAACATGCCAGGGATGCCAACGCGCTGTCCCTCCAGTGACTGCGGTGTGTCCAACCCCTGTTCAGCCAGCGACATCACTGCCACCGGGAACTGATTGTACCAGGCCAGCGCGTAGCTCAGCGGTAGTCCCTGCGAACGGCCCAGGATCACCTGCTCGCCGCTGCCGACCGCGAATTGCATCTGGTTGACTCCCACCAGCTTGAGGAAGTCGGTCTCGATACCGTGCTGGAACTGCACGTCCAGCCCCTGCTCGGCGAAGAAGCCTTTCTCGCGGGCTACGTAAAAGGGCGCAAACTGCACACTGGGAATATAGCCCAGGCCCAGCGTCACCGGTGCCAACTCCGCTGTCTGGGCCGGTTGCGCAGCCTGGTTGGGGTCAGATGTGACCACCACAGGGCCGGCCGGCGCAACACAGCCGGCCAGGAGCACGATTGTCACCAGAACCAGGCTGGCGATGGAAGCGTATTTTGACATAATAACTCCTTCGGAATTGTGGACTGTCGTCCGATCTGGCGTTGTTATTGAATCCGCTGCCAGGTCAGAACTTTGTGTTCCAGCAGGCTGACGGCGCTGTACAGCAAAACAGCGATCACCACCAGCGTGATCAGCGCCACAAAGAGCAGCGGCGTGTCCAGGATGCCACGCGAAAGATTGATCAGGTAGCCCAGCCCGCGGTCGGCG
>JAAEKA010000300.1 GCA_014155705.1 Anaerolineae bacterium clx_CAG2
TACTATGGAGCACGTTTCTACGACGGTTATCTTAACCGGTGGATCCAGCCCGACACGATTGTACCCGATCCTGGCAATCCGCAAAGCCTGAACCGGTACTCGTATGTCCTGAACAATCCGTTAAGATACTCGGATAGCAGCGGCCATTGCGGCCCGTTGACGCCGGTCTGCGTGATCCTGGCGCTGCTGGGCACGGGGTTGCTGTTGAGCGGAGACGACACCAGTCAACCGGTAAGTCCAGAGGTGGCTAACTCAGCCCGACTGGGCGGTGCGCTGCTGGTGAGCACGGTCGGCATCGGCGCAGTTTCCGGCATAGCCAGTTCTGCGTCGACGGCTGCGGCCGCTACCACAGGCGCAGGTGGTGCGTGTGCAGATGGCGATTGCACCAACGAAGCGCAAACCGTCATCAGAGGGACGCAAAGTGCAGCCCAGACGGTACAGAGCGTTTGGAGACTCGATCCGTTGAAGCGCGGCCAAGTGATCGAGCGCATGCTCGGTCGAAGCCCGCAACTGAGCCAGAACTTCCCGGTGATCGACCGCTTCGAGAACGGCGTAGCAACCAGCATCAAGAGCATTGACCTGGGCGCCAAAAGTTATCAGAACATCGGTACGCTGACGAGTACGGTGAGGGGATACGCGAATGAACTGGCAGGATGGCGTGGCACTACCTGGGCAGGCACACAAATTGATGCCCATCAGATCATTTCGCGTGAGCTCTTGTTGGCAATACCACAGAACGCCACCGAGGCGCAACTTGCAGCTTTGCGGCAACTACAGAACTGGGCATCCACAATCGGTGTCATCATCAACACCACGGTAATTCCATAGCCTACAGCGGAGACTCAACGTGCTACCACGAAAGTTGACCATCTGTGTTTGGCGAGGCAAGGCATATCTTCCAGGTCACGGTCGGTTTCCTTCTGGAATCTACGCACTTGTCGAACCGATTCATGTGGCAGATCTCACGATCGAAAGCTTGATTTCTGCGTCTGAAGCAATCCTGGCGTCGGACATCACGAGTTTGCCTGAGGTGACACCGGAGGAATGGCGAAAGCGTTCCGATCCCCTTCTAAAAGCCACAAAGGCTCGAAGTTGGAAGGAATTAGCGCGTGTAGGTGCGTTGTACACTGTCAATTGGACAGTAGATCAGATAGTGGTGGACATGTCATATCGCGACAAACAAGGTCGTTGGCAGAATGATCCGGCCAAAGTGCGCACGTTTCCCTTGGACACGCCGCTCGAGGAAGTCCTGGCGGTGATCCTGGAGGACATCCACTCAAGGCCAGAACTGCAAGCGACTGAGAAGGCATAGGAGCAGAGATTGCCAGTGGTTCGTCCCCATGCCAGGCTGTGAGTTTATCGCTTTGGGAACGCTGTAGCTGGGCGCAATGAGGGAGGCAGAGCCGCCACGGCTCTGCCTCCGCTACATCGTTCCCTGCGACGGCGCTCGGAGCTACCCTCGTGCAAGTGTAGGTCGTGTTCTCTCGGAAACAGCCATGCGCACCGGCGGGCAGACCTACTACCTGCTCGGTGACCACTTAGGCGGCACCAACGTCACGGCCAACGGGACTGATGGCAGCTTGCTAGGCCGGGTGCTGTACAAACCCTGGGGCGAGACGCGCTTCAGCACAGGCACGACACCGACCACGTGGCGCTTCACAGGACAGCGGGAAGACGCTACAATTGGGCTGTACTTTTACAACGCAAGATACCTCGACCCTCAGCTAGGACGTTTCACTCAGCCCGACACCATCGTGCCAGAGCCGGGCAATCCGCAGGCGCTTAACAGGTATAGCTATGTGCTCAACAATCCGCTGCGATTCGTAGATCCAAGTGGATATGATCCGCTCGACGCTGCATGGCAACAGGAATTCCGGGCGACCCACGGGCGCAACCCAACCGCTGAAGACATCCTGATCCGATTGTTCTCCATCGCATTTCCCGGTCAATGGAATTGGAACCGCTTCTACGACGAACAAGGGAACTACATTGCGGGAAGCCTGGAGAGCGTCTTTCGCGATAACCGGCCCGCGGACTGGAAATGGAGCGATGTCCCCGTGGCTTTGGAAAGGATGACAGGTTGGTACAATCCGGGAGAGGAGGGGCTGTTCACCCGAGATATCGGCAGTTTGTTTGGCGGTCTGCCAAACCGGCTCGAAACGCCCAACACATGGGAGGCCGTTTCCCATTCCGGCAACCCGATTCGGGTGTGGGTCTATGTGAGTCGCGCCGGCCTGCCAGCGCGGTTGATGGGGACTTCAGACTTAGATGCGAACATCCACCACTGGGCTTGGGGATTGGCTATGGGTGGAGCTTTTGGCCCAGGAGCCAGTTTCATCAATGTCGGACGTGAAATCACGCAGTTTCAGGGTAACTGGGGCAACAGCTGGTCTGATGTGGAGATCGGAAACCGCGGAGCTGCATTGGCGGTGAGTTTTCGGGTGTCAGGCACAGGTCGAGTTCGTTCAGCCTGGAACCGTATCATGCTGGACCGTTGGTTCTCATGGGAGTGACAGAAATGGAACATCGTACACATCTGGCGAAGGTTGATCTCGCCCTCATGCTGCTTGTGTTACTATTGCTCTTGGCCTCCTGCCAGCCGCATCCATTGGAGCGCGCACGGGAACAAATACCCATAGGTATCACCCGGGAAGAAGCTATTGCCATTCTGAACCAGGAGGCATGGTATCACCAGCCCTGTCCCAACAGGATCACCATCGACGACTTGTTCTTCTACACCAGCCGACGCTTCAAGAAGGCGCAAGTGGTGATCGTACGCAGTGAACCGGTGGAAGGAGCGTATCGGGTGTACGATACCGGCACTTTCGATGAACCAAATGCGTGGCGTGCAGCCTATCGTGATTGTCTGCAAATGGACCTGTTCGAGCCTTGACCAATACGCGCCACAGGGCAATCTCCTGAGCATCAGCGAGATGGCTGGCACAGACGGCTACCAGACTCGATGCCTCTTGTACGACGCCGAGAACCGGCTGACCAGCGTCAGCGGCGCGGCCACAGCAACGTTCGTCTACGACGGGGATGGCAACCGGGTCAAGGCGACCTTCGGCAGCACGGTCAGAAAGTACTACTTCGCCAACGGCGTGCGCATCGCCATGCGCAGCGGTGGGCAAACTTACTATCTGCTGGGCGACCATCTCGGCGGCACCAATGTCACCGCCAACGGCAGTGGCGTGCAGATGGCGTCGTTGCTCTACAAGCCTTGGGGCGAGACGCGTCTCAGCACGGGCACGACGCCCACCACGTGGCGTATTGCCTCACGCTAGAATCTTACCGAAGGGTATTCGTTGCCTCACGGTATGATCTTACTTTTGGACAGCCACGGTGAGGCGCTGTGCCGGAGCCGGGCAACTGGTACGCCTGGCGGCTCCCCAGCCAGGTCCGCAGGCGCTGAACCAGTATAGCTACGTCCTCAACAATCGGCTTAGAAACACCGATCCCACGGCACGCCCTGGGGATGAATAAGCGGCGGAAGCAGACGTGCTATCACGTCCGCTTCCGCCGCTGGCTGCCTGCAAACTGCACCGTAAGGGCGCAGATTACGCCAACGCCAATTCCAGCAGTTCCTCGGCGATCTGGTCCTCTG
Organism: Anaerolineae bacterium clx_CAG2; assembly: GCA_014155705.1. GTDB lineage: Bacteria > Chloroflexota > Anaerolineae > JAAEKA01 > JAAEKA01 > JAAEKA01. The sequence continues at coordinate 3,605 of JAAEKA010000300.1, forward strand.
CCGCAGTCAGCGGGCCAGAGGTCGTCACTTCCAACTTGAGCTGCTGCTTGCCAGCCTCGTCGAGCGTCACAGAGGCGGTGACGGTGTCGCCCGGCTTGAATTCGCCGGCCAGCATGCCCTCGCTCAGCTTGTCCTCGACGTGGTTCATCACCACCCGGCGCAGCGGGCGGGCGCCGAACTCTGGGTCGTAGCCCTCTTCGGCCAGGAACAGTTTAGCCTCTGGCGTCAGCTCCAGCCTGATGTCATGCTCCAGAAGCTGCAAGTAAACGCGCTTCAGCTCCAGGTCCACAATGCCGGTCAGCTCATCTTTGCTCAGGTGGCGGAAAACCATGATGCCATCCAGGCGGTTGAGGAACTCCGGCCGAAACTGCTGCTTCAACGCCTCGGTCACCCGGTCACGCATATTCTCGTAGTCCTGCTCGCGCTTCTGGTCGTCGTCGGTGGTGAAGGCAAAGCCCAGCTTGCTGGCTCGCTTGATCAGGTTCGCGCCGACGTTGGAGGTCATCACCAGGATGGCGTTGCGGAAGTCCACCCGGCGGCCCTTAGCATCGGACAGGTGGCCGTCCTCCATGATCTGAAGCAGCATGTTCTGCGCCTCGGGGTGGGCCTTCTCGATCTCGTCCAGCAGCACCACCGAGTAGGGGCGGCGGCGCACGGCCTCGGTCAACTGGCCGCCTTCCTCGTAGCCCACGTAGCCGGGAGGCGCTCCCACCAAGCGGCTGACGTTGTGGCGTTCCATGAACTCGCTCATGTCCAGCTTGATCAGCGCGTCGTCGCTGCCGAAGAGGAACTCGGCCAGCGTCTTGGCCAGCAGCGTCTTGCCGACGCCCGTGGGTCCCAGCAGCATGAAGGTGCCGATGGGCCGCTTGGGGTCCTTCAGGCCGGCGCGCGCGCGGCGCACCGCCTTGGAGATGGCCTTGATGGCCTCGTTCTGGCCCACCACCCGCTCGTGCAGCGCCTGTTCCATCTGCAAGAGTCGCTCGCTTTCCTCGCCGGCGATACGCTGCACCGGCACGCCGGTCCACATGGCCACGACTTCGGCCACGTCCTCGGCCGTCACGCGCGGCTTGCCGGCCAGCGCATCCCAGCCGGAGCGCATCTGGTCGAGCTGATGGCGCAGCTCCACCTCACGGTAGCGCAGGTCGATGGCGTCGTCGAAGCGCTCGCCGCTGATGGCTTCGTTCTTTTCCTTCTGCAAGCTTTTCAGGCTGACAAAAGCCTCGCGCAGACTGCTGGCTTCGGGCGACTTGTACATGCGCACCCGACTGGCTGCCTCGTCGACCAGGTCGATGGCCTTGTCCGGCAGGTAGCGATCGGCCACATAGCGTGCTGAGAGATGGGCCGCAGCCACCAACGCCTCGTCGGTGATCTCCAGCTTATGGTGCTCCTCGTAGACCCCACGAATGCCCTTCAGGATCGTGATGGTGTCCTCGATGGTGGGCTCTTCCACCAGCACCGGCTGGAAGCGCCGCTCCAGCGACGCGTCGCCTTCGATGTAGCGGCGATATTCGTCCAGCGTGGTCGCGCCGATGCATTGCACCTCGCCGCGCGCCAGGGCCGGCTTGAGGATATTGGCCGCGTCCACGGCGCTGCCGGCCGAGCCCGCGCCCACCAGCATATGGACCTCGTCGATAAACAGGATCGCGCCGCTGTCCTTGATCTCCTCGATCACCTTCTTGAGCCGCTCCTCGAACTGGCCGCGGTACATGGTGCCAGCCACCAGCGAGCCCACGTCCAGCATCAACACGCGCTTGTCCAGCAGGGTTTCGGGCGCGTCGCCTGCGATAATGCGCTGGGCCAACCCCTCGACGATAGCCGTCTTGCCCACGCCCGGCTCGCCGATCAGCGCCGGGTTGTTCTTGGTGCGCCGGGAGAGGATCTGGATCAGCCGCTCGATCTCTTTCTCGCGGCCGATGACCGGGTCCAGCTTGTTCTCTTCGGCCTGCTGGGTCAGGTCCAGGCCCAACTGGTCGATCAGAGGAGTCTTGCTCTCCTGCTTTTTGCGTTCCTGGGTCTGCTCGCTCTCCAGCAGACTCTTGGCCGTGGCGGTGCGCACCTTGTCCAGGCTGACGCCCAGGCTGCGCAGTACGTTGACGGCGATACCCTCGCCCTCGCGCACCAGGCCCAACAGCAAGTGCTCGGTGCCGATGTATTGATGGCCCATCAGCCGGGCCTCCTCAACCGAGAGCTCGATAACGCGTTTGGTGCGCGGCGCTAACGTGGGTTTGCCATAAGGCGGCCGGTCGCCCTTGCCAACGGCGCGTTCGATAGCCTTCACCACTTGCATCGGCTCGACGCCCAGCTCGCGCAGAACTTTGACTGCAACGCCCTGGTCCTCTTTGACCAGGCCCAAGAGCAGGTGTTCGGTGCCGATGTAGTTATGATTGAGCCGCTGGGCCTCTTCCTGAGCCATGGTCAGGACTTTGCGGGCTCGCTTGGAGAAGCGATCCAACTTGTCAGACATGAGTGACACTCCTTATGAGAGCGATTTTCGCTGGGGCTGCCGATCGACGGCCACTGCAATGGCATCGATGTCTGGCACAACACACGCGAGACCCGATTATAACACACAACCAGGGCAGTTGCGTAGTGAGAATCTATCCAAATCAAAGGAGGCTGAGAGATTAAACCTCTCAGCCTCCTTGCTACACGGGTTGGGGGCGACCAATGGCCAGCGGCCGGCGCAGACTAATTCTCGTCTTCGTCGCCTGCCACGGCCCAGTCGGTGGCCACGTCGTCGTCTTCTTCCAACTCAGCCGCGCGCCAGTCTACCTCGGCGTACTCCTCTTCGGCTGCACGCTTGAGGCTCAGGCCCATGCGGCGCCGGGCCGGGTCGATGCGAATGACACGCAGGTTGAGCACATCGCCTTCCTTGACGACCTCACGCGGGTGGGTCACCCGGTGGTTGGCCAGCTCGGAGATGTGGATCAAACCCTCAAGCGTGCCATCGACGCGGGCAAAAGCGCCGAAGCTGGCCAGCTTGGTGATGACGCCTTCCACGATCTGGCCGACCGAGTAGCGGTCATGCACCACGCTCCACGGCTCGGGCTCCAACCGGCGCAAACTCAGGCCGATGCGCTTGCGGTCTCGGTCTACGTTCAGCACGTACACCTGGACCTCGTCGCCGACCTGGATCACCTCGTTGGGGTGGTTGACGCGCGACCAGGAGAGTTCGGACAGATGGATCAGGCCATCTGCGCCGCCCAGATCGACGAAGGCGCCGAACTTGGCCAGGCTGCTGATGCGGCCTTTGCGCACATCGCCCTTCTTCAGTTCGCCGAGCAGCTCATCCTTGCGCCCGCGCCGTCGCTCACGCTGGGCCAACCGCTCAGAGAGAATCAGACGGTTGCGTTTGCGGTCCAGCTCGACCACCTTGAGCCACAGCGACTTGCCCACCATGCTGGCGTAGCGGTTGTCTTCGTTGGTGTCCGGCTTGATCTCCCCTTTGGTGACCAATTGGGAGGCGGGGATGAAGCCGCGCACCTTGCCGACCCGGCAGATAACGCCGCCCCGGTTGAAGCCGATGACTGCGCTCTCGAAGATTTCGCCCGACTCCAGCAGAGCCTCAGCCTCGCGCCAGTCACGCTCCTGCTGAGCGCGACTCATCGAGAGAACGACGTTGCCGTCGCGGTCCTCGGGCCGCACCACGTAGACCACGACCGAATCGCCGACGTTGAGGCTGTCCAGGTATTCCTTGCCCAGGCGCTCCATCTCGCGCTGGTGCACGAAGCCCTCGGACTTGGCGCCTACATCGACCAGTATTTCCGACGCGGAGATACTGACGATGATGCCATCGCGCACATCGCCTGCTTTGAGCGGCTTGTACTGAAAGTCATCGACCAGATCGGCCATGCTCGACATGGTGAATTCGGCAGCATCTTCTTCTGCCAGATCCACAAACTCGTCGAAATCGATCTCGTCGACGGCCGGGACAGAGTGATCCTCTTCCTCAACGGCGGCTTCGACCGTCTCGATGACTTCAGCGTCTTGGTCTGCTTCGGTTTCGACGACGACGACCGTCTCTGCGACGATGTCGATCACTTCGGCGCCTTCGGCGACTTCGACAATTTCCATGGCTTCGGCGACTTCAGCCGTGACCGTTTCGGCCTCGTCCAGCGCCTTGCCAACCGTCTCGACAGACGCATCTGCCGAGTTCACCAGCGGTTCGGCCTCGGAGTTGAGTTCTGCGACCGCAGAGGCTGCGTCTTGCACAGCATCCTCTGCCGTTTCGACTGCCGCAGGCACGTCTAGCTCTTCGGCCTTCACGAGAGTGTCCATATCATTCATGAGGGTTTGATGCTTCTCCTCCTAAAGAGTCACTGCGTATTATACGAATAAGTCCGCAATATGCAAGGACTGACCCTGTGTGGTTGCGTTACAACGCAAGAAACGGAGTTTTTGAAAAAAAACTCCGTTTCTGTTGACTTGCTTGCGTCTTTTGTGCTGCGCCAGCCGCGCGTTATTGGCCTGCCAGCGCGATGGCCTCGATCTCGACCAGCGCGCCCAGCGGCAAACCGGCCACCTGAACAGTGGAGCGCGCCGGTGGGGTGACGCTGAAAGCTGCGCCGTAGATGGCGTTGACCGCGGCGAAGTCGGCCATGTCTTGCAGGAAGATAGTGGTTTTGATCACCCGATCCAGGCTGCTCCCTGCGGCATCCAGGATGGCCGCCAGATTGGCCATCACCTAGCGGGCCTGGTTTTCGACGCCCTCGGTCATCTTGCCCGTGGCAGGGTTCAGGCCAATCTGGCCGGCGGTGAAGACCAGGGCGCCGGTGGAGACGGCCTGTGAATAGGGGCCGATGGCTGCTGGCGCGGCGGCAGTGGCGATGATCTCTCGTGTCATGGTACAGTCTCCTGGTAGATGGGCCAGCCTCAGTCGGGGATGGCCAGGTTGGGATTGGCATAGCTAATCTGGCTGATCTTCATCAGCTTGTCCCAGCGATGCTGCGATTCGATGATGCGGGTGGTGCCGGAGCGGGAGCGCATGACCATGGACGTGGTCACAGCCCCGCCGCGCACGAAGCGCACGCCGTCCAATAGCTCGCCATCGGTGATGCCGGTGGCCGCAAAGAAGACGTTGTCTCCGGCTACCAGATCGTTGGCAGTGAACACCCGGTTGAGGTCGTGGCCATGCTCCTGGGCATAGCGCCGTTCATCCTCGTTGCGCGGCCACAGCTTGCACTGGATGCCGCCGCCCAGGCACTTGAGAGCTGCTGCGGCGATCACCGCCTCCGGTGAGCCGCCTACACCCATCAGCAGGTCGATGCCGGTTCCCTGCCGGCCGGCCGCAATCGCGCCGGCCACGTCGCCGTCGCGGATCAGCCGGATGCGCGATCCGACCTTGCGTACATCGGCGATCAGCTTCTCGTGGCGCGGCCGGTCCAGAATCATCACCGTCAGGTCATCCACTGATTTGCCTACAGCGTGGGCCGCAGCGTGCAGATTGTAAGCCACCGATTGATTGATGTCGATCACATCGCGCGCTTCGGGTCCCGCGGCGATCTTGTTCATGTAGACCAGGCTGCCAGGCGCATACATCGTGCCGCGCTCGGCCAGGGCGACCACTGACAGCGCGCCCGGTCCGCCGATGGCGGTCAGGGTGGTGCCGTCGATGGGATCAACGGCAATGTCCAAGGCCAGCCCGCCGCCGGCGCCCAGTTGTTCGCCGTTGAAGAGCATGGGGGCGTCGTCCTTCTCCCCCTCGCCGATGACGATGACACCCTGCATGTCGATGGTGTTCAGGATCAGGCGCATGGCGTCGACCGCGGCCTGGTCGGCGGCGATTTTGTCCCCGCGGCCCATCCAACGAGCAGCCGCCAGCGCGGCCGCCTCGGTGACGCGCACCAATTCCAGCGCCAGGTTGCGATCGGGTTGTTCAGCCATTGAAGTATCCTCCGCGTTGAGAATAGATGAGTCGGCATTGACTTTTGTCGATTATAGCACACTCATGGCGGCTGGTGAAAGCGAAAAACCGCCCATCCTCAGGCAGGATCGTTTGACGCCGCCTCGGCTGACTTGCTGGCTTGCTTGGCCTGCTCCATAGCCAGCGCCACGTTGACCAAAGGCAGCAAGATCAGGCCCATGATGAAGAAAAAGATCACCGAGAGGATGCCCATGCGCAGGCTGCCGAACATCTGGTTGACCACACCGAAGACGAAGGTCCCCATCCATGAGGTGCCGCGCTCGCTGATCTCGTAGAAGCTGTAGAACTCTGCTTCCTGGTCCTTGGGGATCATCTGTGCGAACAAGCTGCGGCTCAACGCCTGGCTGCCGCCCAGCACCAGCGCGATCACGAAGCCCAGCAACCAAAACTCCAGTTGGCGCTGTTCCATGCCCAGCACGATGGCGGTGCTCTGCAGGCCGCCCCAGGCGTAGATCACCACCACGCTCCAGATCACCAGGCTGAGGGTGATGGCGCGCTTGGCCCCGATCCTGCCAGCCAGCCGGCCAAAGAGCAACGCGCCGATGAAGGCCACGAACTGGATCATCAGGATGACCAGGATCAGGTTGGTTGAGGAGAAGGCCAACTCCTGCACGGCAAAGATGGCCGAGACCGCGATCACTGTCTGGATGCCGTCGTTGTAGAGCAGGTAGGCCACCAGGAACTTCATGGCCTCTGGCAGAGTGCGAGCTTTGCGGATGATGAAGAGCACCAGGACCGCGACCGGACCCACAGCCGGCAGGAGCGCCAACCAGATCGGCACGCGCAACAGAAACAGCACGGGGATGGCCAGCGGCAGCAGCAGCAGCGCCGTGACCACGCCGACGGGCACCTCCATCAGGTGGGCGAGCTGGCGGAAGCCGATGGTCAGGTAGGTGTCGCCCGGCGGCAGGGGCCGCGCTGCATAGCGCGTCCGCAGCGTAGCAAAGGTGATCGTCGAGAAGCCCAGCCACCAGAAGCCAGCCGAGGCCAGGCTGATGCGCGCCACCATGCTCTGCTCCAACCCCAGACTGTCGGCGAACAGGAACAGCACCAGGTTGATCAGCAGCAACAGGCCGCCGCCCAGGTAGCCCATAGCCCAACCAAAGGCTGACACCCGGTCGCGTTGGTCTTCGCTGGCGATGTTGGGCAAATAGGAGTTGTAAAAGACGATACTGGCCCCGAACGAGACATTGGCGATGATGAAGAGCAGGCCGCCGATCCAATGCAGGCCGGGCGTGATGAAGAACAGGGCGATCGTTGCAATCGAGCCCAGCACGCAGAAAAACTGGAGCAGTTCCTTGCGCAGGCGGGAGTAGTCGGCCAGCGCGCCCAGGACGGGCAGAATCGTTACCTGTAACAACACCGAAGCGGAGATGATGTAGGTGAAGTAGGAGTCAAAGCGGATCGGGACACCCAGCAGGTAGACGATGCCGTCCGCATTGGCCGCTGCCTGGGTGATAGAGGTCAGGTACGGCCCCAGGAAGACCGTGACCACTGTCGTGCTGAAGGCCGAGTTGGCCCAGTCGTACATCGACCAGCCGAAGATCTCGCGGCGGTCGTTGACCATCGGTCGCGCTGCTGCTATAGCCATAGAACCTCCTCAGAGATAAAAAAAGGCCGCAGGACACAGCGTCCGGCGGCGGGATTTAGGGCATCATGGGCCAGCGGGGGAGAAGGGTGGCCCAGTAGAACACCAACGGGATTGTGATCAGCATGGTATCGATGCGATCCAGCACGCCGCCGTGGCCGGGGATCAGGTTGCCGGAGTCCTTGGCGCCTACCTGACGCTTGATCATCGACTCGGCCAGATCGCCCAATGGGGCCAGCACGCCGGCCAGCAGACCCAGCGCCATACCTTCCAGCCAGAAGATGCCAACCAGGAAATGCCCAACCAACGCGCCTGCCAGTGTGGCTGCCAGGATGCCCGCCAGATAGCCCTCCCACGTCTTTTTCGGGCTGTGGCGCGGCCACCACGGATGGCGGCCAAACGCGCGACCGCCAAAGTAGGCGCTGACGTCGGCGGCCCACACAACCAGCACAGCCAACGCGATCCAGGCCAGACCGTCGGGCAGAGCGCGCAGTCGCAAGAAGTGGCCCAGCAGCCAGCCCAGATAGAGCGCGCCTGCCAGGGTTAGCGCCCAGTCGCTGGCCGGCTGGCGCGATTGATGCCACAGGGCAATCAGCAATGAACTGAGAACTGCCGCCGTCAGCACGAAGGAGAGCGGCAGCAACTCAGGCCATTGAGCCTGTGCAATGAACAGCAGGCTGAGCCCAATGGCCAGCCATGCAAGTGGCTGGTAGTTCCCCTGCCGCAGCAACTTGCTGAATTCCCACGCGCCCAGCGCGGCCATCAGGGCAACCAGCGCCAGGAAAGGCCATCCGCCCAGAATCGTCGGCACGGCTACAACCACGACGACAGCGGCAGCGCCTATGGCCCGCGTGCGCAGCATGTCAGGCCACTTTTACCTTGCCAAAACGGCGGTCGCGCTCGCTGTAGGTGACGATCGCCTGGTAGAGTTCCCCTTCGTCGAAGTCAGGCCAGTAGGTGGGGGTGGCGTAGTACTCGGCATAGGCCGCCTGCCAGATCAGGAAATTGCTCAACCGGTACTCGCCGCCCGTGCGGATGATCAGGTCAGGATCGGGCAGGCCGTGGGTGTAGAGGTAGTCGCTGAACAGATCCTCGCTGATCTTATCCGGCGGCACCTGGTCGGCGATCAGGCGCTGCACGGCGTCGATGATCTCTGCCCGGCCGCCGTAGTTGAAGGCCACGTTGAGCACGATGCGGGTATTGTTGCGCGTCAACTCCAGCGCCTCAAGAATCTGCCGGCGCAGGGTATCGGAGATGCCCACCAGGCTGCCGCTGTGGCGGATTTGTACTCCATTCGCGTGCAGATCCGCCAGTTGTTCGTTCAGTGAACGGCTGAGCAGTTGCATCAGGGTGCGCACCTCGGCCGGCGGGCGTGACCAGTTCTCCGTCGAGAAGGCGTAGATCGTCAGCACTTTAATGCCGAAGGTCGCCGATGCTTCCAGCACGCGGCGGATGTTGGTGGTGCCGGCGCGGTGGCCCATGAAGCGGGGCTGGCCGCGCTGTTGCGCCCAGCGGCCGTTGCCGTCCATGATGATCCCCACGTGGTGGGGAATACGCAGACCAGTGACGTCGAAAGCGCCGGCCTGCGCGGTGAGGCTAGGTGGAGTAAGCATCTGCGCTTTTTGTGGCATGGACAACTCGAAGGTCAGCGCGGCGACCGCAACGCGGCCACGGCGCTAGACTTCCATGATTTCGACTTCTTTGGCCGCGCCGATGGCGTCGATCTGCTTGATCGTGGCGTCGAGCAGCTTCTGCACTTCCTCGCGCGCGCCATACATGTCATCTTCAGAGATGAGCTTGTCCTTCTCGCCATCCTTGAGCATATCATTGGCCTCGCGGCGGATGTTGCGCGCTGAGACGCGTGCTTCCTCCACCCGACCATGCACCTGCTTGACCAACAGCCGGCGGCGCTCTTCCGTCAGGGGCGGCACCACCAGGCGGATAATCTTGCCGTCATTGGTCGGTGTGATGCCCAGGTCCGACTTCATGAGCGCCTTCTGGATCGTGCCGATGTCGCCAGCGCTGAAAGGCTTGATGGTGATCAGGCGCGGCTCCGGGACACTGACGGTGGCCAACTGATTCATCGCCGTTGGCATGCCGTAGTACTCGATCGCAATGTGCTCTACCAACGCAGGGCTCGCGCGGCCTGTACGAATCGGTTTCAGGTCGTTATGTAGGGCCACGATCGTCTTTTCCATGCGATCTTCGGCATCCAAAAGTATTTCGTCTACCATTGTTTGCTCCCTCGATGCGATGGTACGTTGGCGTGCCGGCAGCCTGAGTGCACGCTCTGATGGTTGTCAGCTTAGCGCGGTCTCTCTTGTATAGGCGCCGTTGTGCCAGGTTTTGGGATCGGCGATCACCGTGCCGACGCGTTCGCCCATCACCACAGCTTCCATCACGTGGGGCTGCCACAGGTCTACCACGAAGATGGGCATGCTGTTTTCCATACACAGGGTGATGGCGGTGCTGTCCAGAACGCCCACCCGCATGTTGAGCGCGTCGATGTAGGCCAGGAATTCAAAACGCTGGGCGTCGGGATTCGTCAGCGGATCGACATCGTAGACCGCATCGACCTTAGTAGCCTTGATCAGCGCATCCGCGCCGACCTCCATGGCCCGCAGCGCAGCCGCGGTATCGGTGGTGAAATAGGGGTTGCCGGTGCCCGCACCCACAATAACCACACGCCCCTTTTCCAGGTGGCGAATGGCGCGCAGGCGAATGTAGGGCTCGGCCACCGACTTCATCTCGATGGATGTCTGCACGCGCGTCGTAACGCCGATACGCTCCAGCGCGTCCTGCAAGGCCAGCGCGTTCATAACGGTGGCCAACATGCCCATGTGGTCGGCGGTGGCCCGTTCCATGCCGGCTTGCAGGCCGATCTTGCCGCGCCAAATGTTGCCGGCGCCCAAGACAACCGCCACCTCCACTCCCAGGTCTTTGACGTGGGCGATCTTGTGGGCCAGCTCGGCGGCTCGTTCAGGATCGATGCCGTACCCTGTCTTGCTGGCTATCGACTCGCCGCCGATCTTGAGCAATACTCGCTTATACTTGGGGTCTGTCATGGTTTTCTCGGGGACAGTGGCGGTGCGCCCGTCGGAGTTATGACGAATGGCGAAAGAGCTACGTTGCGTGGTTCCTTCGCCATTCGTGAGTGGGATCGTGAAGTGTGAAACGTGTTGTGTGACTGCTGGGTACGCCGTCACGCTCCACGCCTCCTGTCGATTATCATAGCCTCATGGGCTGGGCTGAGCCAGTTTAGGCTGCCTCGCCAGCATCCTCACCGACCTCGAGCCGGGCGAAGCGGCGCACCTTGATGTTCTCACCCAGCTTGGCAACAGCCTGAGTCACCAGATCACCCACGGTGACCGAGGGATCCTTGATGAACGGCTGCTCCAGCAGGAGCGTCTCCTGGAAGTACTTGTCCGCCTTGCCAGCGACGATGCGCTCGACGATGTCGGCGGGCTTGCCAGAGCCGGCTAACTCGGCCATGAATTCGGCCTGCTTGGCGGCCAGCACATCGGCCGGGATGTCCTCGCGACGCACGTAGAGCGGCCGCGCGGCCACGACCTGCATGGCCAGATCCTTGACCAACGCCTGGAAGGTGTCAGTGCGGGCCACGAAGTCGGTTTCGCAGTTGACTTCCACCATGCCCGCCACCTTGGATCCGGTGTGAACATAGGTGCCGATCAGACCCTCGTTGGCCTCGCGGGTAGCTTTCTTGGCCGCCGCGGCCAGGCCCTTCTGGCGCAGATAATCTGCAGCCTTCTCGAAATCGCCGTTGTTCTCATCCAATGCCTTTTTACAATCGAGCACACCTGCGCCGGTCAGCGCGCGCAGTTCCTTTATGGTTTCTGCTGAGATAGCCAAAGTTGTTCTCCTCTGAGAATACAAGTTCTGTTTGTAGCCGGGACGGCCAGGATGACCAGGCCGTCCCGGGCGGGGTAAGCGTTGCGAAATCCAGACTAAGACTCGACTTCTTCCTCAGCCTCAAACACGAAATCGCTCAGGTCAAGCCCGGTCAATTCCTCGTCCTCGCTGACGCCGAAGTCCTCGACTGCTGCTACATCACCGGTCTCTTCGTCAAAGCCGCGGGCCAGTTTGGCCAGAGTTGAGGGTCCCAGGAAGCTCTCCGGCTCCTTGATCTCCTCGCCGCGACCGCCGCGATAATCCTCTTCCTCTTCGGCCGCGACGATCTCACGCATCATCTGGCCTTCGGCGGCGCCCTGAGCAATCACGCCCGCGATGAGCTTGATAGCGCGGATGGCGTCGTCATTGGCCGGGATGACCAGGTCGACGGGGTCCGGGTCGCAGTTGGTGTCTACCATCGCAATGATCGGGATGTGCAGCTTGTTGCACTCCTGCACCGCGATGTCTTCCCGACAGACGTCGGTAATGAACACCAGGTCCGGCAGGCGGCGCATCTCGCGCAGGCCGCCCAGACGCAGTTCCAACTTGGTGATCAGGCGTTCCTTCTCCAGCGCCTCTTTCTTGGTCAGGCGCTCAAAGTCACCCCGCTCGCGCTGTTGCTCCAGCTTGATCATGTAATCGACCCGCCGGCGGATGGTCGGGAAGTTGGTCAGCGTGCCGCCCAGCCAGCGGTGATTGACGTAGGGCATCGACGCGGTGTCGGCCGCTTCCTGGAGGCTCTGCTGGGCCTGTTTCTTGGTGCCGACGAAGAGGATGGTGCCGCCCGAGGCGACGACGGTGCGGGTGCGCTGGTAAGCAGCCTCGATCTGCCCCATAGTCTGTTGCAGGTCGATGATGTGAATGCCGTTGCGTTCTGTGAACAGGTACGGCTTCATCTTGGGGTGCCAGCGGCGCGTGCGGTGCCCAAAGTGGACGCCCGCCTCCAAAAGATCCTTCATTTTAACTACAGCCACGGTTGTTGTTGCCTCCTTCAAGGTGCGTTTGTTCGTCCGCCCTCGCCAAAGACCGGCTTACCCGGCGCCGTGTAACACCGGGCACGCAGTCGGCCTGAGCCAGGCAGATAGCGCCTGGCCGCGAGCGGCGTGCGTAATAATAGCGCGCCAAGCGCGCTGGACTGAGAGTATACCACGGGGACCTGTGGCGGGCAAATTGACCAGGAAACTTGTTGCGGGTATCAACCCTCCGTTGGCGTCTTGGGGCGTTGTCTGCGCCGAACGGGATTGCCCTCTTCGTCCACCAACTGAGCTGTCTCGTTCTTGACGACGCGGAAGTGATCGAAGTCTCTGGCGACATGGACGTTCTCGAAGTACTGGCGCGCCTCGGCCAGCACCTGACGCGTTGTGTAGCGCCGCGAGACGTGGTTAAGGATCAGGGTGCCAACGCCGGACTCCCTGGCCAGTTGTGCTGCACGCGCGGCCGTCATGTGGCCGAACTTGCGCGCCATGTCGGCGTCCTCCTCCAGGTAGGTGGCCTCGATCACCAGCGTATTGGCTCCGGCAACCTCGTCCCGCAGGTTGTCCGTGCGCCCTACGTCGCCTACGTAGACCAGCCTGGCGCCGGCTTCCACCGGCCCCAGCACGTCGTCGGGTTGAATCACGCGGCCATCAGGCAGCGTCGCAGGGCGCCCCTGGGCCAGCTCGCGGCGTATCGGCCCGGCTGGCACGCCCAACAACTCGGCCCGGTCGGCCAGGAAGGGACGGCGGTCGCGCTCGATGAAGGAAAAGCCGAAGCAGCCCTGGCCGCGGTGGGTGACGGGAAACGCGCGCAGTTGGAAGCGATCATCCTCCAACAGCACGCCTGCCTCCAGCTCGTGCAAATGCACTTTCATGGGCAGGTCGTCCACCGTGCCGAAGACCACGGCCAGCAGGTCGGCCACCCGGCGCAGCGCCCAGCGGCCGGCGTAGATATCCATGTCGGGAATCATTTCCCAGCGGCCGAAGGTTGAGATCAGCCCGCCCAGGCCCAGGATGTGGTCCAGGTGGCCGTGGGTTAGCAGGATGCGGTCCAGACGTTTGAAGCCTAATCCCGACTGGAGCAACTGCCGCTGGGTGCCCTCGCCGCAGTCGATCATAAAGCGGTACTCGCGATGCATGACCACGGCCGAGGAGAGGCCGCGTTCGATGGTGGGCGCCGAAGCGGATGTGCCGAGGAAGGTAAGTTCGAACATGGTGAATGGATTGGTAGATTGGTAGATTGGTAGATTGGTAGATTGGTAGATTGGTGGACTGGGTGATTGGGTGACGGTGTTACGATGACCAGCGAGGCGTGTCGCCCAGCGGGTGGGCGGCGCCGTTCTTGCTCGGGCCGGTCTCCGACCGAGCCTGTTGGTGGTCAGTCCAGCCGTATCTTTACCTCGCCGGCTTGGCCTGCCTGGCCGATCACCTGGGAGCGCGTGCCTAGAAACTGCTCGACGACCCAGATGTTGGTCAGCAGGTGCTGGGTGATCTGGCTGGTGCGAAACGCGAGCGGTTGATCGACCAACGCCAGCGGCAGGATCAACTGGTCGGCCAGGTGCAGATCGACGGGCGCGCTCGACGCGTGAAAGGCCAGGAACGCATCGACCGCGTCGTCAGCCACGCGCTCGGCCGGGTAGCCCTGACGGCCGTAGCCGGTGAAGCCAGCCCGCGCGCCGTTCTCGTACTCGGCCAACAGAAAGACACAGGTACCTGGTCCTGCCGACGACGGGTTGAGCAGCCGGGTCTGCAGTGTGACCGGCAGCCGGGCCGCGGCCAGGCGGTTGTAGGCCCGGCTGGCCTGGCGCGCGGTCACCTGGTTGCCCACGTTGGCCGCGGCTGACAGCACGGACAGCGACGCCAACTCGCCGCGCGGCCGGGTCCATGGGGGCGCGGCCTGGCTCGGTCGGAGATTGGGAACCATCCCGGAGGGACCGGCCAGAGCAGGGGAGGGATCGAGACCGGCCAGAGTCGGCGACGGCTGGATGGTCGCCCGGATCTCGCCGCCGCCCTTGGGGTAGAAGCCCCATTTGATCAGCTCCACGCGGCACTCAATGCCCAGCACAGCCAGGGCGGGCAGGTAGACCTGTTCGACATAATCAAAGGGTGGACTCCAGGCGACGTGGGTGCCGCCGCGCACGACGACCGTGGACGGCCCGCCCGCCAGCGCCAGCGGCAGCAGCACGGTCTGCAATACGAGCGTGGCCGCGCCGGCTGTGCCGATGGCGAACACGTAGGCGCCAGGCTGGGGCGGGGTCTGCGGCTCAAAGCGCAGATCGCGGCTGTGTTCCTGCGCACCCTCCAGCCGCGCGTTGCAAATGGCGGCCGCAGCACGCACCGCCTGCACGTGCTGCGGCCGCAGCCCTGGCTGCTTGCGGCCGGCGCGGATGTTAATGATCTCCACCGGCTGGCCGAGGATCGCTGCCAGGCTGAGCGCGGTGCGCAGCACCTGGCCGCCGCCTTCGCCGGTGCTGCCGTCGATGGTCAACATAATGGTGAGTTAGTGAGACGTGAAGCGTGTTGCACGGGGCGGGATTACACGTAATACGTAACACGTAACCCGGAGTTGGAGGGAGGCGTCTCTGGGTTACGTGTTACGAGTTACGAGTTTCTATAAATGTTCCTTCAGCGCCTGCGCTGCGGCCACCGTCATGCCGGGCACGGCAGCCAGTTGCTCGACGCTGGCGGCCTTGATGGCAGCTACGTCGCCCTCGAACGCTTTGAGCAATGCCTGGCGGCGTTTGGGACCGATGCCGGGCGCGGTTTCCAGCGTCGAGGCGAGTCCGGTCTTGCTGCGCTGGTTGCGATGGTAGGTGATGGCGGTGCGGTGGGTCTCGTCGCGGATGCGCTGCACCAGATACAGCCCCTCCGAGTCGCGCGGCAGCAGGATCGACGTGCGTTTGCCGGGCTGGAACAATTCCTCGCGCTGCTTGGCCAGGCCCACCACCGGCACCTGGTCCAGCAGATCGAACTCCTTCAACACCTCCACGGCCACGCCCAACTGCCCCTTGCCGCCGTCGACGATCACCAAATCGGGCAGGACGGCCCAGGCGGCGTTGCTCTGGCGGGCTTTGGCGCCCGGGTCGTCGCCCTGCGGCTCCACAGCGCGGCGAAAGCGGCGGCGCAGCATCTCGCGCATGGAGGCGAAGTCGTCCGGCTCGCCCTGGCTGCCGCGGCCGCGAATCTTGAAGCGGCGGTAATCCGACTTGCGCGGCGTGCCCTCGGCGAAGACCACCATGCTGCCCACGGTGTTGGTGCCCTGGAGGGTCGAGATGTCGTAGCACTCGATGCGGCCGGGGGGCGTCTCCAGGCCCAGCGCGTTTTGCAGCTCCTGCAAGGCCAGCACCTGCTTGCTCTTGTCGGCCTCGCGCACGGCGCGCAGGGTGCGCAGCGCTTCGAAGGCGTTGCTTTCGGCCAGCGCCATGGCCTTGGTCGTCTCCTCGTCGGCCGGCTGGGTCAGGCGCACGGCCGGGTCAGCATCGTCGCCGTCGATGTGGACGCGGCGTTTTTCAGTCAGCCACTGGGCGATCACCTCGCCGTCGGCCGGCTCTATCGGCAGCACGATCTCCGGTGGGATCAGCGTGACCTGGTCGTAGAACTGGCTGAGGAAGGCGGCCAGCAGCTCGGCCCGGTCGTCCTCACGCGTGTGAGGCAGCACGAAGCTCTCGCGGCCGATCAGCTTGCCGCGGCGCACCAGAAAGACCTGGAAGGCCGTCTCATCGCCGCCTTCGTCGCTGGCAAAGGCGATGACGTCCTGATCGACCAGATAGTGCGAGATGACCTGCTGCTGCGCTACCAGCCGCTGGGCGAGCTTGATCTGGTCGCGGTACATGGCCGCGCGCTCGAAGTGGAGCGCCTGGGCTGCCTTGCGCATGCGCGCGTCCAGAGCGGCGATGGCCTCGTCGCTGCGTCCCTCCAGAAAATCGGCCAGGCCCTGCATCACCGTGCGATACTCCTCCCGATCCACCACGCCGATGCAGGGCGCGACGCACAGTTTGATGTCGTAGTACAGGCAGGCGCGCGGGTCCTGGCCGGTGATCTCGCGGTTGCAGGTCAGGTAGGGGAAGACGCGGCGCAGGTTGTCCAGCGTCTGGCGCACGGTGAAGGCCGAGGTGTAGGGGCCGTAGTAGCCGCCGCCGTCCTTGAACACTTTGCGCGTGACTGAGACCTTGGGGAAGTCGTCCTGCCAGTGGATCTTGATGTAGGGATAGGTTTTGTCGTCCTTGAGCAGCACGTTGTAGCGCGGCTGATAGCGCTTGATCAACGTGTTCTCCAGCACGAGTGCGTCGACCTCGGTGGGGACGATGATCCACTCCAGGTCGACGATGTCGGCCACCAGGCGGCGCGTCTTGATGGTGTGCTGGGCGGCGTTCTGGAAATAGGAGCGGACGCGCGCGCGCAAGACCTTGGCCTTGCCGACGTAGATCACCTGGGCGCGGCCGTCGCGGTAGATGTAAACGCCGGGGTTGAGCGGCAGGCTGTCGATGCGGGCCTGCAACGCGTCGCTGATGGGCTCGGACATGGCGCTATTATAGCATAGGGAGGGGAACTGGAGGAACTGAAGACGGGCTGGGCGCGAGGTATGTTGTGGGGGGAGTTGATTCGATTCACTTGACAGCGGACGCAGCGCCCTTTACAATTGCAGCAGGTGGTTCTTGCATGGTCTGCATATGTGCAGAACAGGCCATCTTGTGTCCGTCGAAGGAGGAATGACTGTCCCAGCCTCACGCCAGCAAGGAAAGGAGGACTGCTACCATGAACAGGGAAGCATCACGGTCTCGTCCCATCCGGGTGATCATCAGCATCGTCTGCCTGGCGTTTGTCGCTTTCGCCGTGCGCGCTGAGCCGATCCGGGCGCAAGCGGGCGGTCTCCTGCCCCTCTGTCCGCGTGGGACTTACGGCAGGCTGTTTCCTTCGCCCAACTACGCCAACGACGGCACGATCTTCTGGCTCACCGAATGGCGTTACGCCGGAGCCAGGCACGAGGTCGTGCTCAGGAGCAGGGATCGAGGCGAGAGCTGGTTGCAGGTGTTCGATTACCCCTATACTGTGAACAGCGCCTTGTTCACAGCCTTCGACATCGCGCCCGAGCCGGAAGCCACTGGATTGACAGCCTACCTGGGATTGATCTATGGCAGCAACTGGATAGACAGCCAATATCACTTCTACCGGACAACGGACGCAGGCGACACCTGGGAGCCGCGCACAGCGCCATGCGACGCCAGCCTGCAATGCTTCGATTACACTCTGCGCGCCGCCGATCGCCCTGGCGTCGTGTTCCAGCCGCGCTTTCGGACCGGGTACTACCCTCCCCTGCCTGCAGGCGTGGCGCGTTCGGTGGACGGCGGCGCCACCTGGCAGCAGGTGTGGTCGGAGACGGCCGCGCGCACGGTGGCGGTCTCGTCTACCTTCCACCAGGACGAAACGGTTTTCGCCTCCCTCACCGCGGTAAGCCCGTCGCTGAACACGCGCCTGGTCATCTCGCATGACGGCGGCGAAACCTGGAGCGGCGGCGGACACGGCCTGTGCCCTGATCGCCCTTTCGAGCAGATAGTAGTGTCGCCCGGCTTCCCTCAGGATCGCACGCTGCTGGATGGATCTCTGAATTCGTCGCTGTTATTGAGCCAGGATGGCGGCGCCACCTGGCGGGCCATCTTCCCGCCAGGCGGCCCCTACTGCGGCAACAGCGGCTTTGGCGACATGCATCCACAATTCTCGCCTGATTTCCCTGAGAACCCAACGGATCTACGTGGCCACCTCCCGCGGCCTGTATGCCAGCTATGACGCCGGTGCAAGCTGGGCCATGCTGGCGCCCAACACGTCCTACAATCTGGTCGTGCGCCGTGCGCCGGAGACAGACACCCCCACTCGGCGCGCATCAGGCCAGGGTTCTCCCGATCTGCCGGACGATGGCTATCAGGTCTTCTTGCCGCTGGCGGCGGTCCAGGGATCAGGCCGCCCTACAAGCCGCACACCCTGTTCATGGAAGCGCATTTCTCAATACCCAACGACGCAGCGTATTATCGTTCCGACGATGGCGGCCGCACCTGGCAGTGCATGAACCTCCCCCTGGTACGACCGCAGGTCTATCTGCCGCTGCTGCGCATCCGCTCGTGACGCCCAGGGTCAGGTGCTGAACGTCAGTTATGGGTATAAGACCGGCCCGTTACCGTGAAACGTGAAGCGTAACACGTAACACGTAACGAAAGTCTGTGTATGCGGAGACCCTCCCGCAGGCAGACTTCCGGGTTACGCATTACGTGTTACGTTTCACGCCAGACGCCCTTTGTTGGCGGCCCACCCAGTAATCAGTCAGGAGTCACACGCCCGCCGTCGGCTCCAGCGCGCGTTGCGCCTTGTAGCGCCGCCATTTGCGCCAGATCACGATGACCAGCACCACCAGGGCGATGAAGGTCAGCACCGGCAGCAGGATCGACAACACGCTGACCACCAACGCGATGATGTCCTCCACGGTGCTGACCACCGGGTTGCCCAGGCCGCCGGTGGTGGCTGTGACCACCGGCCGCACCGTGGCTTTGGCTGTATGCACCCCGCCGGCCAGCAGCAGGCCCGCGCCCAGCGCCAGCGCCGGATGCACGTCGGTGACGACGTTGGCGTTGGCTGCGAAGAGGATCGCTCCCGCGGCCGGCCGCACCACAGTCTGGATCACGTCGTTGGCGTGGTCGACCAGCGGCACCTTGTCGGCGAAGATCTCGATCAGCAGCAGCACGGCCAGCAGGGCGATCACCCAGGGGTTGGTCAGCCAGTCGAAGGGGGGCTGCAGGTTGATCAGATTGGTGAAGCGCGCAGTCAACGCCACGATCAGCAGCGGCAGGTAGGCGTTCAGGCCGGCCGACGAAGACAGGCCGAAAGCGGTGAAGATGCCTGACAGACTTTCGATCATGGTTGATTGTTCCCAAAACAGAGAGACTTCGGAAGTGGCCTGTCTGCGTGCAAAACAGGGCCTCGTTGCGCCAAGCCTCGCTCCTTCTAGACGCCAGGCCACTTCCGAAGTCTGGGAGTTGACTTTTCAAAGCCTTAGCTGGCGTTGTCCTCAGGCTGGACAGCCGGCTCGACCATAGTCTCAACCGGTGGGTCGTACACGGACGGCGCAGCCGGCGGCTCGGGGATGTACTCCTCCGGCACGATGCTGGTCTCCCAGGACCTAGACTCCAGGCCAATCTGGCCGTAGAGGTGTGACTGGATCATCATGGTGATGAACTGCGCAGCGGGCACGGTCAGGAAGAGCCCGACGATGCACAGGATGAGGCCGACGATGCTGCCGATCAGGCTAATCACCAGGGAGGCGATGACGTACATGATCGTGGCGATGATCACGTTGCCGATATTGTCGCGGGTGAAGCTAAGAATATCTCCAAAGCGGAAGGCGCTGGAAAGTTCTTCGGTTTCGGCGATGCGAATGTAGATGACCGGCGTGGCCAGTAGAACGACCACGACCCATGCGAACAGCAGACAGCTAAAACAGGCCGCCAGTAAGCCGCCCAACGCCACGGCGTCGTTGCTGTCCATCAGGGCAAAGCCGAAGATCATCGGGAAGGAAACAACAATGGCGGGCAGGGACCAGACAAAGATGGCGACAGCCGCTTTGACGCCCAGTACCAGCCATTCGCCCCAGCGATCGCGCCACTCAGGCATAGGATATAACTCGCCCTGACGCACGTTGCGCAGTACTTCCAGGGCGTAGCCTGCGACGATGAAGTAACCCAGGATGCCGATCAGGATCGGCGAGAGCAGGCTGCTTAGGATCAACACCAGGGTGCCGATGCCCACTTTGGTCAGCCAGCGAGGATCTTCGAAAACAAAACTGAAGGACTTGCCGATGTTCATGAATGCTCTCCTCTCATCAGGAAAATTACGACCTGAGCCGGTGTGTGCTTGCGCTTGCGACCGCGCCTCAAACCATTATATCCAGCACCAGTGGAAGTGACAACCGGGGCAGCCGCAAGCGTCTGCGGCTGCCCCGGTCAAGGGCTGGCCGGTGGGCAGATTACCCGTTGGACTTAGGCGAGTCTGACGTGGGCGTGACGATGATCGTGCCGTCTGGCCCGACCACCATGGTCGTTTCCTTGGGCTGAGACTCAGCAGGTGCAGCCGGCGGCGCAGACTTGGTGACGCTGGCTTGCGGCTTGGTCTGCTTGCCCTGACCGATCTGGGCGTAGAGGTGTACCGTCACCAGCGTGCCAAGCATAGTAGCGGCCGGCAGCGTCAGGACCAGTCCGATTCCGCACAGCAAGATACCGATCACGCTGCCGACCAGGACCAAGGCCAGCGTCAGCAAGGTGGAAAGGATCACGGCGATCACCACGTCGCCAATGTGGTCGCGGGTCCAGACGTAGATGGCGTTGAACTGAAAGCCGCTGCCCAGCTCGCCGGTCTCGGCCAGGCGCAGGTAGATGGCCGGCGTAACCAGCGCCACGACGATGCCCCACAGCAACATCAGGCACGATGCGACAGTGAGCATCATAACGCCCGAGAAGTTGAGCAGGCCGCTGTTCAGGTTGAGCATGCTGTCGCCGATGCCGGTGAAGACGTTCAGGACGATCAACGGCAGGCTCCAGACGAACAGGATCAGCAGCAGCTTGAGGCCCTCGATCAGCCACTCGCCCCAGCGGTCGCGCCACTCAGGCAGCGGCCGGGCCGAGCCGGCGCGCACGTTGCGCAGCACATCCAGGCTGTAGCCGCTGACGATGGCCAGGCCCAGGAAGCCGACCAGCACAAAGGTCAACGGGATGCTGACCAGCAGGATCAGGCTGCCGATCAGGATTTTTGAGAACCAATCCTTGTCCTCAAAGATGAAGCGAATTGATTTACCGACGTCCATGGTTGTTCTCCTTCGTATGGCACGCAGTTGTGTAAGGTTTCCAGGTGCGCACTCGAAAGTCTATACGCAGGATCGTGGGTAAGGTTGCAGGAGGTTAAAAAGGCAGCCCCATCTCCGCCGTCAGCCAGGCGCGCAGCAGATTGATCCCCAACAGCATAATCAGCGCCAGGGCCAGGCCGGCTGTCAGCAGCGGCAGGGCGTCGCGCCAGCCTTCAGCCCGTCCGTCACGGCGCAACGCCAGCGTCATCAGCATCGTGGTCACCATCGTCAGCATCATCAGCGTGCCAGCGACGCTGAGCAGGGCCAGCGGGTAGAGCAGCGGCGTCCACTCGCTGCCTACGCCTGCTACGATCAGCCCCACCAGGCCCAGCAGCAGCAACACCTCGCGCAGGCTGCCAATAGTCGGCCGTGGGTCGGGCCGGGCCCATAGGGTCACGTTGAAAAAGGGCAGCACCAGGCTGATCAGCGCCACGCCCTGCATTGCACCGGTGGTGGTGCGCAGGATGTTGTGCGGTTCGTACAGATGGGGCGCGCCTGGGAAAAGGGTCAGATAAGAGTTGAAGCCGTCTATGGCCCACGCAGCGAGGAAGCCCAACAAGACAACGATGACAGGCCCTGGCGGCAACTTGGCGGCTTTTGCGCGGCCCAGGACCAACAAGAGCGCCAGCCCGCCCAGCGCGCCCAGGAACTGACCGCTGCAACGCGCACATAGCGGCAGTTGTCGCCCGCCAAAGAAGGGTGAGCGGATGGGAATCTGATGGCAAACACCGTAGCCCACATGGTCGGCCTTGTCCAGCAGTCCGCCAGGCGTGATGAACCAGATGACGACGATCACTGCCAGCCCGCCGGCCAGCAGCAGCCAGTCCAGCCAGGGTGTATGGTTCGGAGAGGGGAGGGCGTTAGGGGGTACATCGTGCTGCATGGGAAATCCTCGTCTGACGGACAGACCAAATTATACCTGACTCCGAACGTGGACGCCAACGTGAGCTCACATGCGTGATCGCCGGGGATCAATCCCACCGGCCATAGAACTGCGCCGGATCAATGCGCCTTGAGATGGCGCGTCCGCTGGGAGCAGTTGCGGCTTTGGCGCTGCTGCGCTACAATCGTTCACGCATCACGCATCACGCATCACGCATCACGCATCACCGAACCTGTCTCATCGAAGAGGCCCACCATGCCATCACGTCCCCGCATCCATTTCGTCGCCACTGGCGGCACCATCGCCATGCGCATCGACCAGGCTACCGGCGGCGCTGTCCCGGCTCTGTCTGGCGCCGAGCTGACTGAGGCTGTGCCCGGCCTGCAGTTCGTCGGCCAGATCGACGTCGAGGAGTTCGCCAACATCCCCAGCGAGCACATGCAGCCGGAGTTCTGGCTGCGGCTGGCCCGGCGCATCCAGGATATCGTCGACCAGGACAGCGCCGACGGGGTCGTCGTTCTGCACGGCACCGATATCATGGAAGAGACCGCCTTCTTCCTGGACGTGACCGTGCCTACCCCTGTCCCCATCGTCTTCACCGGCGCGATGCGTTCGGCCAGCGACCCCAAGGCCGACGGTCCATCCAACATCATGGACGCCGCGGCCGTGGCTGCCAGCGCCGATGCGCGCGACCGCGGCGTGGTCATCGTGATGCACGGCGACATCCACTCGGCGCGCCGCGTGACCAAGATCGACACCTCGGCGGTGGACGCCTTCGAGTCGATCATGCCGCCCGACCTGGGCAAGGTGCGCAGCGGCCTGGTGGAGTTCAGCGCGGCCTGGTCGCCGCGCGTGCACGTGCCGCTGCCGGAGCAGTTGCCGCGGGTGGACATCATCTACATGTATTCTGGCGTGGACGATTTCGCGCTGAGGGCGGCGCTGGAGCGGGGCGCAACCGGGCTGGTGATCGCCGGCGTCGGCGCGGGCAACGTCAACCAGGCATTGTTCCAGGGGATCAACGAAGCGCTGGCGGCGGGCATCCCTGTGGTGATCTCCAGCCGCGTGCCCTATGGCGGCGCGCAGCCGCTCTACAGCTACGCCGGCGGCGGCATGGCGCTGCGCCGCGCCGGCGCCATCTTTGCACGCGATCTCAATCCGCAGAAGGCGCGGGTGTTGTTGATGGTGGGTTTGGGAGCGGGATATGATCGACAGGGACTGGAGGGTTTGTTTGTCTAGCCGCGCCACGAGTTCAGCCAGCGCAGTTGACCGCTCCAGTCCTCAGCGTCGGTTTCTGAGAGCACGCGGTCAAGGGCAGCGATCAGTTGGCGCAGAGTCCATTTGCTTTGCGCTGCAAGGATGATGCCGCCGTGGCGGGGATGGCGTTGGGCCAGGCGCGCAGAATCGGCGATGTTGAAGGTGAAGATGCAGCGGCCTTGTGCGGCGGCGCCAAGCAATTGGGCTTCATCGCTGGCATCGAGGTGCATCCATGGGTTCGGCGTGCGCGTCACGTCGTGGCCGCGCCCAACGAGGGCGTTATGAAGCTGCTTGCTGGATGCGTCGGCGTCCAGGTGCAGCCGTGGCTTAGACATCCGCCGGCTCCAGCGTTTCCTCGGTTGCGATGGCCGCGTCGATCTCGGCCCGGTGAGCCTGATAGAACATCAGCGCCTCCTCCACCAGCGACGGGCTGATGTTGTACTCCTCAGCGATCTGGATCGGAGACATCTCCCAGTGGGTGGAAGCGGTAACGATGGTCTGCACGCGCAGGTTGGTCCCGCGCAGCACCGGCTTGGGGTGTCCGCTGGTCCCGCGCCGGTAAGCAATGCGAGGGAATGCCGGATCGGAGATCTGGCTGCGCAGGTCGCCAACTTTCTCGGCAACTGCCCACAGCACGAATTGATTGAGCGAAATGCCCTGGCTGTCAGCCAGGGTCTCTGCGTCTTGCTTGAGTTGGCTAGGAAGACTGAGAGGATAGCGCGCCATGGTTGATCTCCAATTCGTCAGTTGATGCCTTATACGATGTTGTATGTGATATTTTAGGTAGCTGCGCAATCCTGTCAGGTATCTGTTGACACCCAAGATGGTGTTGACTTATGACGTTTCATGCCCATGCTTCCACGCGCCGCGACCCATGCGCCTGCATCGTGAGATAGGCCACCTCGGCCAGCAGCGACGCAGTCAGGGCCAGCGCGGCCGTGACCACACCTGGCCAGGGCAGCACGCGTACACCGCCCAGCACCACCGCTAACAGCACGACGATGTTGATGGTCGTGGCCACGGTGATCGCGCCGGTGCGACTGAAGAAGACCAGCACGCCGCGCTGCCATGAGGTCAGCACGGTCAGCGCAGGCACCAGCACCAGCAGCGCGGCCGGCACACGGGCCAGCGCCGCCAGGTCAGCGGGCAAGCCGGCCACCCCGGTGAACCACAGGTTGGCCAGTGGCGTCAACATCACGGCCGCGGCGATGCCCGTTAGCGCCAGCGCCAGGCTGTGCGAGAAGCGGCGCAGCGCCTGATAGCTGGACTGATCGGACAGCAGCGCCACCACTACCTCTTGCAGCGCCACTCCGCCGCTGCGCAGCAAAAAGGTCAGCCCGCTGATCACCGGCCACACCGCCAGCGAGTCCAACGGCAGCGGTCCCCGGCTCAACCCCAGGCTGACGATCGGCTGCGCGGCCAGGTTGATCAGGGAGGTCATGGCCAGGGGGGTGTAGAAGCGCAGCAGGTAGGGCCGGGCCAACACGAAGTCGCCCGCCTTATGGGCCGACAGATGTTGGCGCACCACGGGGCGCACCAGCACGCCGGCCGCGGCCGCATCAGCCAGCACGCCCGCGCTGATGGCCAGTCCTGCCACGCTGGCGCCGGCAATCGTGCCGATACGGAGACCGGCCAGCGCCACGGCCGCAGTGGTGACCAGGCGAATAGCGGTGGTGACGAAGAGAAACTGGGTGCGGCCATAGCGGATCATCACCCCCTGCCACATGCGTCGGTAGGCGATCGCGCCGGTCCAAGGGGTCATCAGCAGGAAGGCAATGCGGCTGGGCTCGATCACCTCGGCCGGCGCGCCCACGATCTCAGCCAGGATCCAGGCATAGAGCGGCGTCAGCCCCAGCAGTAGATGCAGTCCTGTCAGCCCCCAGGCCATGATATGGGTGAAGCGCATCAACATCTGGTAGGCCTGGCGGCTGCGGGCGAGCGCCGTGCCCAGCGTCAAGAACATGATCACCGGGCTTTCGATGATCAGCGCCATGGCAAAGGTCAGTCCATAGGCTGCCAGATTGAGCTTGGGCTCCGGCAGGCGCGCGATGACCGCGCTGAGCGTCGGCTGCTCCAGCGACATCAACAGCCACATGGCCCCCAGTGGCAGCCACAGGCGCAGGATGCGCCGTTGAGTTACGAATTCGGTCATGAGTGTACCAGATCTTGGCCCACACAAAGGCGCCAAGGCGCAAAGGATGGCAACCCTGTGCGTTCTTGGCGCCTTGGCGTGCGGCGCTTTTCTTTAAGACCCGCTTACGGCGTGGGCTGGCCGAAGTAGGACGCAATAATTTGAAGGTCGGCGATGTCGATCAAGCCGTTGCCCGCGCCGCTGTCGTTTACGTCGAAGATATAATCATACGCGCTATAGTGCCAGGCAGCCAACAGCCCTTCTGCCGCTTGCGTCACGTCCAGCACATCTAACTGTCCGCTGCAGTCCAGGTCGGCGTAGAAGCAGGTCACATCAAAGGACGCGGCCGAAAACGGCCCCCAGTTGTTGCCGGCGTCCTTGCCGCGCACCAGCGCCGTGTAGCGACCGCGGCCCAGTCCTGCGGTGCTGATTGTGGCTGTGACGTTCTCGATCGTCGAGTTGAAGCTGCCGTCGACGGCCGCCATGGTCGCGCCTGTGCCGGGATCGCCCGGGGTGGCGCCTCCCTGGCGCACCAGGTACAGCTCGGCCGCGGCGATGGCCTGGCTGCCGTTCTGGGTGTCGTTGATCTGTGCGGTGACGGTGAGCGGATCGCCCGACGGCAGGCTGGCCGGGCCGGCTGTCACCGTGCGCGCGTCCGGCCCGTAGACCCGCATGTAGGGCCGGTCGGCTATCGACGCGGCGTAGCGCAGCAGCGGCAGCATGTTGTTGATGATGTTGGGTACCAGGGTACATGTGGTGAAAAAGTCGTTGCCGTCCAGTTCGATCACGTAGGCTGGCATGCCTAACTCGCCATAGGCCCAATCGCGCGTATTACCGCTGACCGGGTAAAGCGAATACTGCCAGCCGTAGACGGGAGAGACGGTGTAGGTGCGCATCTTCTGGGCGATGGCTACCAGTTGTGCGTTGTTAGGCGCCAGCGCTGACGTCCAGCCCCACGGCACCAGGATCACGCCGCCGCTGACGTAGTTGTGCAGGTTGATCAGCAGGCCAGTGGCATCCAATGGGGCCAGATCGTTGTCGCCAGGCCCTCGTTGATCGGGGATAATCGAGCGTACGAAGTTCTCGTAGGCCAGGATCTCCGGCTCTGACCCGGCCACCGGCCCGCGGTAGTCCTGCGCGCAGACGGCCGTGCTGCCCCCGCCAGCGACGTCCCACTTGAAAATGTGGTTGCGGTTCAGGTCGACGCCGTAGTGGCTGCTGCTGGTGGGCGGCCAGGCGCAGGCGTTCGAACCGGCGATGCCATTGTTGCCATTCTTGCGCCAATACCAGGGGTTGCCAGTGTAGGGCGGTTCTGTGCCGATGCCCATCTCCACGAGCGCGCGGCCGTCGGGGTTGCTGGTCAGGGCTACGTAGATCTCGCGCTGGTCCAGCAGCCAGGTGATGTTAGCGTCCAGTCCGTAACCTCCAACCAGCGTCTCGATGAAGGCCTTGGCCAGCTCAGGCGTCGGCAGCTCGCGGGCGTGGATACCGCCATCGGTGAAGAAACGGCCGGTCTTCGGGCCGGCCGCCAGCTCGTTGGTGATCCTAGCCACCAGCAGATCATGCCCGCCCAGGTATTGGCCGCCGGTGGTGAAACAGCCGCCTTGTTGCTTGCACCACGAGTCGCCGTAGTCGATTACCTCGACCAGGTTAGGGTAGGTCAGTTCGTAGGCGTACAGCCAGCTAACCAGCGTGTCCAGCCGGTTGTAGCAGGCCGGCCAGGCATCGGGTGCGTCGGGCGCGCGACCGGCCACGGTCACGCTATAGCCCCGCGCGCTCAACTTGTCGATCTCAGATTGGGTCAGAATGACTTGCGTTGCGCCAGCCTCCAACGCCTCGTCCCATTCGGGCAGCAGTCGAGCCAACGCCGCTGCCTCTGCGCTGCTACGGATAGTCAGATCGACATAAAAACGCGCTTCGGGCTGGGATGGCGGCTGTGGGCCTGGAGCGAACGGCGTGGGCGCCGCCCCAGCGGTGTTCGAAGAGAAGATGAGCAATATGATCAGCAAGGCCGCAGCAAGGGATGATTTCATGGCTGAATGTTCCTTTTTGGGGCGGGCAAATTGACCGTTTGATTGTATCTGAAATAGGTCAATGCGCAAGCAAGCGCACACGTGCTGCGACTGTCGCCCGCGTTTTGCTTGCAGTTGGGGGATATGCTATACTGGCCTCATCTCTAAAACGGAAGGTGCCACTCTTGGAAAAGCGTCTCGCTCGATCCTATCAGATCGAAACTCCGCCCCAGGTCAGGAAGAGCAGCAGCAACCAACTGCCGCGCGATTTGATCCTGGCGCTGATGGTGCAGGGATATCCGTTGGAAGAGTTGTTGGAGTTCTTCCCGATGTTCACCCTAGACCAGTTGATGTTGTTGCTGGATGAGGATATCATCCACTGATTGTGTTGCTTGAACGTTGGCAATCAAAAGGCCCTGGCTTCTGCCAGGGCCTTTTGATTCGGTGTTTCAGAATGAGTTGACGCCCAGTCATTGCGAGTGGCGCATCCCGCTGCGGCAGGATGAGCCATGACAACGAACTCCCGACGTGTCAAGCTGAGGCCGAAGGGACCAAAGCATCTCGCGGTGGAAGTACCCAGGCAGCCGTCTACGGCGAAGCAACACCTGCACGTGCGCCACAGGTGCAAGTGCAGGTGTTGCTTCGTCCACTCCGGTGAGCTGCGGGATGCTACGCAATCGGCTGCCTCCCCAGATCGTCAACCTTCGGCCGTGCTCAGGACAAGTCGGCTGCCGGCGTCGTAGCGCGTGCCGCCATACGCGAAGTAGCGCAGCTCCGTCTGGCCCACACCGCTGCTGTTGGTGGTGATGGCGGTGGACGTGAGATGGTCGTTCAGCAGGTAGAACGTGTTGCCGCCGGTGCGCATCGCGACCCGGACGGCTCCGGCGTAGTAGTACTTGCGCACGGTCGTGCCGTTGTCGCGCTCGTAATAGTTGCCGATGTAGACCGTCGTGACACCGCCCACGGTGGCCTTGACGCGCTTGCCATCCCCGTCGTAGACGTAGTTGGCGTTGATGCCGCTGCCTGTGATGCTGGTCACGTGGTTCTCTGCATCGTAGGCCAGGGTGATGTCCTGGCTGCCGTTGATGCGCCGGGTGGCGTTGCCGTTTTGGTCGTACCAGTAGCGCTGCACGCCTGCCACGTGGGTCACGGCGTGTTTGTGCGCTGCGTCGTTGTAGCCCAGCGCCGCGCCCTCGAAGTCAGTGATGTTGCCGGCATTGTTGTAGGTGTAGCTGCGCTGGGTGCAAGTGCCAGAATGGTGGTCACATCAGTTGGTAGTGTGTCTGCCTGCCAGTGCATCACCAAAGAACGGCGCTACACTGGCAGGCAGTTCAACGA
Source organism: Anaerolineae bacterium clx_CAG2 (assembly GCA_014155705.1). Taxonomy (GTDB): domain Bacteria; phylum Chloroflexota; class Anaerolineae; order JAAEKA01; family JAAEKA01; genus JAAEKA01. The sequence goes on from JAAEKA010000300.1 coordinate 32,498, forward strand.
AATTCACTCCTATTCTGCGACGCGATTCATAGCTACTC
>JAAEKA010000301.1 GCA_014155705.1 Anaerolineae bacterium clx_CAG2
TACCCGATTTGGCTCACTTTGGCTCGTTCTCTCCTGCCAAAAACGGCTCCAGACGAGCAGAAACCGCCTGTTACTGTTTTTTCCGAGTAGAAATGCACCGATATTGCGCAAAAATAAGGTGACAGTGCTGCCCCACGCCAGGGCGAGTCTCGACGCGATGGACTAGCCGACCGGTCGAGCAGCACTGTCAGTCCTCTCGTCGCTCACCGTCCCAGCAGCTCCAGCAGGATGTCCGGCCGGTCGGTGATGATGCCGTCTACGCCCAGCTCGATCATGCGCTGCATGTCCTCTGCTTCGTTGATGGTCCAGACGTGGACGTCCATGCCGCGGCTGTGAGCGTCTTCTACGAAGCGCGACGTCAGGATGTGGATGCCGCTGCGGTATTCGGGCACCTGCACGGCCTGCGCAGGCGGGCTGTAGCTGGCGGCGAGGCCCACGAAATGACGGGCAAAGAAGTTGATCACTTCGTTTTGGGAGGTTGATGTCGCAACTTCCGGGCAGGCGGCGCGGAACGCGCTCATGGCATCCTCGTGAAACGAGGCCACCAGGATCTGGTCCTGCTTGCCGTGCTCACGTATAAGTTGACAGAAAGGCTCAACAACGGGTATGTTTTCCACCAGCTTGATCTCGATGTTCATCGGCATGTCGGGAAAGGCCTGGAACAATTCCTCCAGCGTCGCCACGGTGATGCCCTGGCCGCGGAAGGGGAAGGTCTTGCCTTCGTCGTCGGTCCAGTAATAGCCCGCGTCCAGCGCCTTGACCTCCGCCAGAGTCATCTCCTCCAGCCGGCCTGTGCCGTTGGTGGTGCGGTCCACCGTTTCGTCATGCATCAGCACCAGCACGCCGTCGGCCGTGACGTGCAGGTCCATTTCCAGCATATCTACGCCCAAGGCCGCGGCGCGCTCGAAAGCATGCATCGTGTTGCTGGGCCACAGTTCCTCGCCGCCCTGGTGGGCAATCACCAGCGGCCGCGGCAGATCGCGCAGGCAGGCAGGGCAGGCATCAGCCGGCCGGGCCAGCACGACCATCAACAAGGCGATGGCAGCGATGACGCCGAAAACGGCGAGGACGACGATGAAGACCTTTTTGAGCATGGATTCCTCCGGTGTCGAAAAATGATAGGGGTGTATTTGAGTCTGATAGGGTATCGTCGGCGTTGGAGCACGACGCATTGGCGATCATACCACCCGTGCGGAGAATCCGCAAAGCCCCTGTCGGCGGGTACAAAAAGAACGCAAGGGACGATCAGGGACCTTGATCCCGTCACGCCCCTTGCGCCCACACAAGGAGGAACCCTCCCGCCTGACCGGTCAACCAGACAGGCGGGAGAGGCATCACCACAAAAGGATGTTAGTTGGCAATGGTGAAGGTGACAATCTGCTCATCATAGTTGCTGTCGGCCTTGACCAGGCGCAGGCTGAAGGCATGCTCGCCGTTGGGCAGGTTGGTGGTGTCCAGGGAGAGCGTGGCCTCGCCGGCGTCCTCGCCAGAGGCGACCCAAATCTTGCCGCTGTCATCGCCGCCGGGCAGGACGAACAGGTCCCAGCGCACGTAGGGGCTGCCAGGGAAGTTGGCCGTTACGTCTACGGTGCCGCTGATGGTGGCGCCGTCAGCCGGGCTGAGCAGGCCGAAGGTAGCGGCCGGGGCCGGCGCAGGCGCTGCGGCAGCCGGAGCGTCGGCGGGCGGCAGGATCACGCTGTCGATCACGTGGATCACGCCATTGCTGGCTTCGATGTCAGTGGTCACGATGTTGGCATCGTTGATCTTGACCGCGCCGTCGGCGACGGTGAAGGTAACGGTAGCGCCCTGCGCGGTGGTGGCAGTCAGGCCATCGCTCACCTGGGCGGCCATGACCTTGCCAGGCACGACGTGGTAGAGCAGGATGTTGGCCAGCGCCTCAGGATCTTCCAGCAGGCCCTCGACGGTGCCGGCCGGCAGCTTGGCAAACGCCTCGTCAGTCGGGGCGAAGACGGTGAAAGGACCAGCGCCTTGCAGGGTCTCAACCAGACCGGCGGCCTGCACGGCAGCAACCAGCGTCTCGAAGGAGCCAGCCGCAATCGCGGTCTCGACGATGTCAGGACCAGCGACCGGGGTCGTCGCAGCCGGCGCGCCGGCGTTGGCGATGGTGAAGTTGACGATCTGCTCGTCGTAGTTGCTGTCGGCCTTCACCAGGCGCAGGCTGAAGGCATGATCGCCGTCAGGGTACTTCGTGGTGTCGAGCGAGAGGGTCGCCTCGCCGGCATCGCTGCCCGTGGCAACCCAAATCTTACCGCTGTCATCGCCGCCAGGCAGGATGAACAGATCCCAGCGGGTGTAGGGGGCGCCGGGGAATACGGCCGTCACATCGACGGTGCCGCTGAGAGTAGCGCCGTCAGCCGGGCTGACGAGGCCGGTTTGCTCCTGGGCGCCGGCTGCAACCGGCAAGACCAAGGCCACGATGAGGAGGGTCAGTACGAAGGTGCGGAACCATTGACTCTTGGAAGACATTTTGCTTCTCCTTTTGTTGTTGGTGCTACTGATGGATTGAGATGCGGCAGACTGCCGCGTTGACAATATAATGTATACTTTATTTATAGGTTTTGTTCAGTAAATTTTCACCCATTCAGCCATTATCTGCTCACGGATTTCAGGGATGAACTCGGGGCCTGAGACTTCGCAAGTCGTTCGCTTGAGCACCGTGACGGCTTCCGAAGTCTGGTCGATAGCAAAAAGCAGCACTGCCAGCGTTGTGCTGGACAGTGCTGCTTTTGATGGTCAACTCTGTCGATGATCGGGGCGGGAACTGCACGGGGAGCGAATCCTGCCAGCGCTGTACACTTCACGCCCTGTCTTTAGTAGATGCTCAGGTAGCGATCCAGTTCCCACTGGCTGACGGCAATGCGGTACTCATCCCATTCCTGAGTCTTAGCCTCGATGTAGCGCTCGAAGATGTGATCGCCCAGCGCCTCGCGCATCAAGGGGTTAGTCTTGAGCGCGTCTACAGCCTCCCCCAGGCTGCCGGGCATGGTCTGCAAGGCGCGGCGCTGCGTCTCGTCCACGTGATACAGATCCTGCTCGGCCGGCGCCGGCGGCGTCATCCCCTGGACAATGCCGTCCAGCCCCGCGTGGAGCATAACGGCGAAGGCAAGGTAGGGGTTGGCGCTGGGATCAGGGCAGCGCAACTCGACGCGCGTCGACTGCGGCTGCAAGGGGCGCACGCGCGGGATGCGGATCAGCGCCGAACGGTTCATGCGCGCCCAGGAGATGTAGACCGGCGCTTCGTAGCCCGGCACCAGTCTCTTGTAGGAATTGACCAGCGGCGCGATGACGGCTGAGAAGCTGCGGGCATGGACCAGCTGGCCGGCCACATACTGCACAGCCAGCTTGCTCAGTCCAAACGTGCCGTCGCCGGTGGTATCCACGAAAGCATTCTTGCCACTATCTTTGTGAGTCAGGCTCTGGTGGACGTGCATGCCTGAGCCGTTGATGCCTGCGATCGGCTTGGGCATGAAGGTGCAGTAGAGGCCGTTGAGTTGGGCAATCGCCTTGAGGGTGGTGCGCAGGGTCACTGCGCTGTCGGCCGTGCGCAGCGCGTCGCCGTACTTGAAGTCGATCTCGTGCTGACCGGGCGCCACCTCGTGGTGGGCTGCCTCGACGGTGATGCCGAACTGTTGCAGGGCGCTGACCATCTGACGGCGCACGCTGTGAGCCAGGTCGGTGCTGACGTCGAAGTAGCCCGCCTCATCGTGCAGCGAGAGCGGCGAAAGCTTGCCGTCGGGACCGGGCCGGAACAGGAAGAACTCCAGTTCAGGGCCGGTGTTGAAGCCGTAGCCCATCTCTGCGGCCTTGGCCAGGGCGCGTTTGAGCGCGTAGCGAGGGTCGCCGGGGAAAGGCTCGCCTTCCGGCGTGTATACGTCGCAGATCACCCGCGCCGCCACCAGTTCCTCGTGTCCCCACGGAATCACGGCGAAGGTATCCAGGTCGGGCACCAGATACATGTCACTCTCGGCGATACGAGCGAAGCCCTCAATGGAAGAGCCGTCGAACCAGATACCGTGGTCCACAGCCGTGCCCCAGTGCTCCACCGGGATGCTGATCTGCTTGACGATGCCTGCGATATCGGTGAATTGCAGGTTGATGAAGCGCACGTTCTCGCGTGCGATCAACTCGGCGACGCGCTCGATGGCTGCTTTGTCAGTGGTCATAGTGTGTGTTCTCCTGATAAAAAATACCGGTGTAACGTGACGCCTGTAGGGCGGCAGTTACACCGGTGTAACTCGATTGCCTAAAGGGCTGCTGCGCTGAGATCAGTCCTCAGGCAGTTCATCCCATTCGCTGATCGACCAGGCACCCACAGCGATGATCAGTGTAGGCTGCTCATCGACGCCGAAGACCAGCGCCAATGCGCCGTCCTCGGTCTGGGCCACCTCGCTCAGTTCGCTTTCACTGTCAGCGAGATCGACCAACGCCTTCTCCAGCGCAGCCACGCCCACCAGCGGCTCCTGGCTGTTGGCCGCGAACAGACTGGCGCCGTACAGCTCCAGCAGCGTATTGTCGTCCAGGTAGAGGTCCAGGTCGATTACCACACGCATTTCGGGTGCGGGCGGCTCATCTTCCATCTCATCGGCCAGTGAGCTGTCCCAGAAAGCCAGACCTACTACCACCGCGCCCTCAGAGACAGCCAACTCTTCGTAGGCTTCATCAGTCAACTCGGTGTGCAGGATCTCGTCGGACAGATCGTCCATCAACTCTTCGGTGCCGTTAGGGCTATCGATCATGGTCTTTTTCTCCTAGTCTTTGGTTATCGTAGGCACGTTATCAACGTGACTTTTCTGGCTGTCACGTTGATAACGTGGTCTATGCCTTGGATGTCGCTGGGCTGATGATCATGCGCGAGGGGATCGTGGCTCGCTCGACCCGGTCGCCCACAGACAGAAAGTCGCTGAACAGCACGGGCAGGCCGCGGTCCACGAACAGATTGGGGCCATCCTGGAAGTGGTAGTGCAGGTGCGGGCCGGGCGAGTGGCCGGAGTTGCCCACAGCCGCCACGGGCTGGCCTTTCCTGACCATCTGGCCGGCCTGGACCTGCACACTGCCTGCTTGCAGGTGGGCCAGGTAGCTGAACTCGCCATAGCCATGGCCGATGACAACCACGTTGCCGGCCATGCGCGCGGCCTGGCCGGCCAGTTGTTCGGCGTCCGGGGGTTGGCCGGGCGGTTGGTCGGGCATGTCGTCGCGCGCCAAGACAACCTTGCCGCCAGCCGGTGCTACCACCGGCTGGCCAAAACAAAAATGGTCCTCGTTACGCAGTCCGCTGCCCTCAAAGGTCTGGCCGTTCTGTCCCAACCGCACGAAGTCGTAGGCGAAAGGCCAGCTTACCGGGTCCGCCTTGTGCATCGACGACCAGTCATTGCCGGTGATGGCCCACCAGGCGCCGTCCTTCATAGGCAGGCGCAGCTTGGCCCGCTGCTGGTGATAAACCAGCGGAAGCTCCAGCACGGCTGTCACTGCGGCCTGGGTTTCGTAGTCGTAGCCGGCCACGCTGACCCGCACGTGACTCAGGGGAATCGCGCCCTGCTCCAGAAAGTAGCAACGGGGGATGATCAGCCCCATGCCAGGCGCAACGCCATATTGTCCCAGAGTCAGCTCGTGCATCGCGGCCTGGCCCAGCCGTTGACGCACCAAAACCACATGGTCGTGCTGGTCATAGACGCGCCACACCACGTCGGTCAGCACCACCGGACGGGTCGCCGTGAGGCCGAGATCGAAGACAAACTCCTGCACCGGCCCCAGGCCAGGGTGGGGCAGGCGGTCGTATAGCCCGACGTAGACCTGCGCAGGCCGCGCTTCCAGTCGCAGTTCAGCTTCCGTCAAGGTCCTGCTCCGGCTTGGGCGCAAAGTCCTGGTTGAAGCGCAGCAGGACCGTCCGCATCTCCTGGCAGATCTCCAGAAAGGCCCCGCGCAGCAGGATATGGTCGCTCAGTTCCTCGTCCAGGACCCAGACATGCCCGGCCTTGATGCTGGAAAGCCGCAGCTCGTCGCCGCTGAACAGCGCCTTGGCCTCAACGCCAACGATATTGTCGTGCTCGACGATGTCGGTGAAGAGCTGACGGATGCGGCGGGCTGTGCGCTCGACCCCCTCGTCGCTGTCCAGGCGGCGCACAAACTCGAAGGGCAGCAAGTACTCGACTTCCAACTCGGTGAACAGGCTGGCAGGCTGGCTGCGATGGCGGCACGGCACGTTCTCAGCGTGATACATGTCGCAGATTACCTCGTCGCCGTACAGGCTGAGCGCAGTATACTCGGCCGGCCAGTAGAAGCGCATCTCCGCCCACAGATCGACAGGGTGGTGCCACTCCTGAGGCACGCAGGACGCGCTGAAGCGCCGTTCCAGTGTGGTGGTGTCCAGGGTGCTGGCGGCCTCGAATAGCCGCAGCCCGGCCTCGCTGGCTGCGCTGATCAGCGCACCGACCACCATCTCGAAACCGACGTAACCCGAGTTGAGCGGCTGGTAGCGCGACTCCTCACCAGGAAAGTCATCCGGGAAGATGTCGTCGAAGTGTTTGCGTTTGGGCGAGCCGTTGGTGGACATCCCTTACTCTCCATGCGAATGTGCCCGGCCAAACCAGCCGGGCGCAACGCCATAATAGCATACAGTCTGGGTCCAAGCAACTTTGTCACGCCGTCATCCAGCGCCGGCGCACCGCTCGGGCCGGTCTCCCGAACGATCCCGTCGGCGCACCCGCACACCGCTCAGGCCGGTCTCCCGACCGAGCCCGTCGGCGCGATTTTTGACACTGTCGTGCCCCCAGTCAGGAAACCACTCACTGCCAGAACACGAGCCACAACTAGGCCATGCTCAGGTCACTATCTACCACGCCCTGGCGAAACTGCGTCTCGTACAGATGCGCATACAGACCATCCTGGGCCAGCAGCGCGTCATGGCCGCCGCTTTCCACCAGCCTTCCCTCGTCCAGCACCAGGATGGTGTCGGCCGCCAGGATGGTGGAGAGACGATGGGCGATCACCACGCTGGTGCGGCCCTGGAACAGCGGCTCCAGCGCGCGCTGGATCAACGCCTCGTTCTCCGAATCCAGGTGCGAGGTGGCCTCGTCCAGGATCAGGATGCGCGGGTCCTTGAGGATCACGCGGGCGATGGCCAGACGCTGCTTCTCGCCGCCGCTCAGCCGGTAGCCGCGTTCCCCCACCACCGTGTCGTAGCCGGCCGGCAGCTTGGCGATGAAGTCGTGGATGCTGGCCGCCTGTGCGGCAGCGATCATCTCGGCCTCGCTCGCGTCGGGCCGGGCATAGAGTAGATTCTTGCGGATGGTGTCGTGGAAGAGGTAGGTCTCCTGCATGACGATGCCAACCTGTTCGGCCAGCGATACCTGAGTCACATCGCGCAGATCGTGGCCGTCGATGGTGATTGCGCCCTCGTTGACATCGTAGAGCCGCGGCAGCAGGTAGGTGATCGTGGTCTTGCCTGCGCCGCTGCGGCCGACCAGCGCGACCAGTTGACCCGGCTCGATCTCGGCTGTGAACTCGCGCAAGGCCCAGGTGCGGGTGACCACCGGCGCCTGGCTGGATCTCTCCACGGTCGGCGGCTGGGCGCCCTCCTTGCCGTTGTGCCCAACAGAGACGACTAACGGCTGATCGGCCGGCGCAGTGTGAGCCTGCCCGACCCGGCCATCCTGGCTGGCTTCGATCTGCAAGCGTTCAGCGTCGGGCAGGTAGCTGAATGATACATTCTGAAACCGTATGCGACCGGCCACCTGGTCCAACACACGCGCGTTGGGTTTGTCCTGGATCTCGATGGGCTTGTCCAGATACTCGAACACCCGCTCGAAGCTGACCATGGACTGGGCAAACTCGACCTGGATATTGGACAACGACGAGATCGGCCCGTAGAGACGGGCCAGGTAAGCGGCAAAGGCCACGATGGTGCCGATAGTCAGCGCGTCGGTCAGCACCAGCCGGCCGCCCACCCAGTAGATCAGCGCCGTGCCCACAGCCGCAGCCAGGCTGAGCCCCATGAAAAACCAGCGCCCCACCAACGCTCGGCGGATGCCCAGGTCGCGCACCTGGGCGTTGACCTCGCGGAAGCGAGTTTTCTCTTGCTGCTGACGGCCAAAAGTCTTGACCAGCAGCATGCCGTTGATGCCCAGCGTCTCGCTGATGATGTTGCTCTGTTCGGCGTTAGCGTCCATGGCCTGGCGGCGGATAGTGCGCAACACGCCCGCCACCCGCTTGGCCGGCAACAGGAAGAGCGGCACCACAGCCACCGACAGCAGCGTCAGCCGCCAGTCGATCGAGATCATGATGGCCAGGGTGGAGACTACCGTCACCACATTGACCACGATGTTGGGTATCGTGCCGGTGATGGCGTTCTGCGCGCCGATCACATCATTGTTAAAGCGGGAGATGATCTCACCTGATTTGGTGTGGGTGAAAAAGCGCAGGGCCATGCCTGTCAAATGCGCGTACATCTGTTGACGCAGGTCGAAGATGATGCCCTCGCCGACCCTGGCGCTGAGGTAGCGCTGGCCCACGTCGATCAGGCCGCTGAGCACGGGGATGACCAGCAGAGCCAACGCCAACAGATTGAGCTGTTGCAGATCCTTGTCCGGCAGGGTGACGTCGATCAACTGGCGCAGGATCAGTGGCGGCAGCAGTTCGATCAGCGAGATGGCGATGATAGCCACCAGGATCAGCAACACCATCCACCAGTAGGGCCGGGCGTATTCCAGCACGCGCCGCAACAGTTTGCGGTCTACTCTGGGTTTGCCCTGGCTTGGGTCATGGCTAATATAGCTCCACCAACCGCCTCCATGCATAGGTCTTCGTCCTCCTTTAGTCTCTCGTCCGGTCGATCTCGATCCGTAGCCGGTGTTCTTCGGTCATGAGCTGGGCAAGCTGGGCCTCCAGTTCCTGGGCGCGGCGCTGGCTACGCCGGTCTGCTTGTAGCCGGACCCGCTCCAGATCGCGTCGCGTGCGCTGGATCCGGGCGATGATCTGATGTTTGTGATCGATCAGTTGGCTGCGGTTCATAACGCCTGGGGCGCCTGTGGGTTTCGTACACGCCAGGCGACTGCTGTACTATAGCACAAATCGGCGGCAAAGCTGCAACGGCGCAGCGCTCCTGCGGCTCCCCAGAATCAAAACGGTGATCGCCAGGGTTGCTGCAATCACCGTTCTTCATCGATCAAGACTCAACAGACGAAGAGGTCCGTACGTCTCTGCGCCAGGCAAAGCGGGCGCCTAGCCCTGCGGCGGGAACAGCAACACACGCTCCGGCCGAATCTTGAAGATGATACGCTGTTCCGTGCCCCGGGCCTCGGCCGGCGCGACGCCGCCGTAGTACTGGTCCACCCCGGCGTAGAGCCTGGCGTGGGCGTCTATGTTGGCGTAATCGGTGTCGGGGACAATTTCCTCGACCACGCCGCGCACGTCCACCCAGCGGAATGGGTTAGTGGGATCGATCACCGCCAGGGCGACGCGTGGGTCGCGACGCACGTTGAGGGGTTTGCGCCGGCCGTCGGCCGTGTTGACCAGCACATGCTGGCCGTCCCACGAGCACCAGACCACGGTGTTCTCCGGCGCGCCTTTGGGGTTGAGGGTTGTCAAGATGGCGAAATAGGGTCCCTCGATCAGATCGAGATGAGAAGCAGCAATCGATGTAGACATGGCAGACAAGGTTCTCTGTTTTCGTTCGGATATTCACCACTCTGGTGATGACTCCAGTGTGCCACATAATTGCCCTGCTGGCTGTAGTATGCAATACCGGTCCACATTGTTCTGCCTACAACCGCGACAGATCTACATCCAGATAGCGATCCACCAGGCGATGACGCCAGACCAGGCGCAACGTGCCCATCCAGACGAGGACTATTCCGGCGATAATGGCCCGATCGACGCCGCTGTGCAGCGGCGCCAGGCCGAAGAAGTTGCTGAGAATCGGCACGTAAGGGCTGGCCAGCAACACCACGAACAGGCCCACGGCCAGCAGCGTCGGCCGCCAGTCGCCAGACAACGCATCGCCGCCTACCCAGAATTCGGTCGGCGGCTGCACGAAGACCACCAGCATCAGACCGGTGGCGATGGTCGCATAGGTCAGGGCTAGTTGCGTGTAGGGCCAGTCGCCGGTGGTCTCGATGAAGACCAGGTAGACCAGAAATAGAAACGTGCCGGTGACCACCGAAGCAGGCAGCACGAAATTGACCAACTGACGCACAGTGCCGCCGGGCGGCACTGGACCGGCTTTGGCCCACAGGGCGAAGGCAAAGGCCGGCAGGGTGAGCACAAAGATCGAGATCACCGAGTTCTGAGCCGGTGTGTAGGGGAAACCGATGGCCAGCATCGAGATGGTGGCGATCAGCAAGCCCAGGCTGAAGCTGCGCGTCAGGTAGAGGCGTAATACGTCCCCCATGCTGTTCATGATACGCTGGCCCTCTAGCAGCGCCTCCGGCAGTGCAGCAAAGGAATCGCCCAGCAGCACGATGTCGGCCACGCTGCGGGTGGCCTGAGCGCCGCTCTCCATGGCGATGCTTAGTTTGGCCTGTTTCAGCGCCAGCACATCGTTGACGCCGTCGCCGGTCATCGCCACATAACGACCCTGGTCGCGCAGCGCCTGCACCAGCCGCTGTTTCTGCTCCGGGGTAATGCGGCCAAAGATGGTGTAGCGCGCTGCGGCGCGAGCAAAGGTTTCCTCGTCCAGTTCCTCCAGTTCCGGTCCGGAGATTGCCTCGACCACCTCACCCTGTTCGCCCAGCCCAGCCTGGCGCGCCAGGGCCAGCACCGTGGCCGGGTTATCTCCGGAGATGATCTTGATTTCGACGCCGGCCTCCCGAAAGCCATCCAGCGTCGAGCGTGCATCGGGGCGCAGCTCGTCGCTGAAAGAGAGCAAGGCCAGCGGCTGCAAAGGGGCCGGCAGGCAGGGCTGGCCGTCAATGGTCAAGGGAACCAGTTCCGGCCGGCAGGCAAACAGCAGCACGCGCTGGCCCTGTGCGGCCAACTGGCCTGCCGCCGCGCGCCAATCCAAGGCGCTGCTGTCCAGATTGCCCTGCAACATCTCCGGCGCGCCCAGCACGTAGACCCCCGGCAGGTCTGCGCCGTCGAAGGCCAGCGCGCTCCACTTGCGCGCTGAGGAGAAAGGGACTTCGGCCACAAAGGGCTGACCATTGCCCATCACCGCCTCAGCGATGGCTTGGCTGGTGCGGTTGCCAGCCGTATTGCTGCGGGCATAACGGCCCAGCGCACGTCCCAACGCGGCCTCGTCCCACGCGCCCAGCGACTGCACCGCGTTGAGCTGGATTTGGTTGGCCGTCAGCGTGCCCGTCTTGTCCAGACAGAGCACGTCCACGTGACTGAGCGACTCGACTGCATTGGCCCGCTGCACCAATGCGCCCCTGTCAGCGATGCGCACCGCGCCCAGCGCGTAGGTCACCACGATCATGAGGAAGAGGCTGGCCGGCGCCAGACCGAAGACCACCGAGGCCGCCTGCACACTCTCCAACAGGTCCTGGTCGCGGTTGATGAGCTGATTGATGGTGATCAGCGCGCCAAAAAAGGCCACCAGCAGCAACAAGACCCGCACCACCAGATTGACCTCGCTTTGCAGGGGGGTCTGCTCCCGCGTAAACTGGCGGGCGCGCTGCACCAGTTGGTTGGCAAAGCTGGCGTCGCCCACCTTCTGCGCCTGATAGATCAGCTTCCCGGTCAACACATGGCTGCCGGACAGCACCTGGTCGCCCACGCGTTTGGGCGCCGGATCAGCTTCGCCCGTTAGCAGAGCCTCGTCGAAATCAGCCGCGCCCTGCACCACCGGCCCATCGACCAGCGCCTGGTCGCCGGGTCCGACCACCAGCAGGTCGCCCACCACCACGGCTGCCGGATCGATCTGTTGCTCCTGGCCGGCGCGGATCACCGTGGCCTTGGGCCGGGTCAGCAGGGCAATGCGGTCCAGCTTGCGTTTGGCTCGCGCCTCCTGCACCGTGCCCACGACCGCGTTGAGCAGAGCGATAGCCGCGGTGAAGAAGGCGTCGCGCGGGCTTCCCAGCGCCAGCAGGATCACACCCAGCGTGAAGAGCACCAGGTTGAAGAAGGTCAGCAGGTTGTCTTTGGCGATCTGCGCGTAGGAGCGGCCAGCCTTGGCTTTGGCCACGTTGACCAGGCCTTGGGCCGTGCGCTGCGCGACCTCGGCCTCGGAGAGGCCGTTGACGGATGGTGGGAGAGTTAGGGACATAGGTAAATTGCATAAAAACACGATCTACCAGGCGTCCCCGCCGGGCCGGGCGGGACGCCCTTGGGATCAGTGCGCATTGGTGATCCATCAGGCGTCCTCGCCGGGTCCGGCGAGGACGCCCTCGTGTCGGGTTACGCCTCCAGCGTCGAGATATCTCCCGCGTCCTTGCCCATGGCCCGCGCCTTGAGCACGCGGCGCATGATCTTGCCAGAGCGGGTTTTGGGCAGCAGGTCCACGAACTCGATCTTGCTGGGCATGGCGATGGGGCCGGTCTCGTGGCGCACGTGGTCCTTCAGCTCATCCACCAGCCGGTCGCTCCCCTCGAAGCCGCTGCGCAGAATGCAATAGGCCCAGATCACGTTGCCGCGCACCTCGTCGGGCATGCCGATCACCGCAGCCTCGGCCACGGCGGGGTGGCTGACCAGCGCGCTCTCCACCTCGGCCGTGCCCAGGCGATAGCCGCTGACCTTGATCACATCGTCGATGCGGCCGATGATCCAGTAGTAGCCGTCGTCGTCCTTACGGGCCGAGTCGCCGGTCAGGTAGTAGCCCTGCTCCTTGAAGCGTTCCCAATACTGGCTGACGTAGCGCGCCGGGTCGCCGTAAACGGTGCGGGCCATGCCGGGCCAGGGGCGCTTGATCACCAGGTAGCCGTCCTCATTGACCCCCACCGGGTGACCGTCCTCGTCCACGATGTCGGCCTCGATGCCGGGAAAGGGTCGCGTGCCGGAGCCGGGCTTGAGCGGCACCGAAGGCAGCGGCGTGATCATGAAGCCGCCGGTCTCGGTCTGCCACCAGGTGTCGATGATTGGGCACTTGCCCTTGCCGATGACGTTGTGGTACCAGCGCCAGGCTTCGGGGTTGATCGGTTCGCCCACGCTGCCCAGCAGGCGCAGGCTGCTCAGATCATGTCGCGCCGGCCAGGCGTCGCCGAAGCGCATCAGGCCGCGGATGGCTGTGGGCGCAGTGTAGAGGATGGTGATGCCGTAGTGCTCGATCATCTTCCACCAGCGATTGGGGTAAGGGTGGTTGGGCGCGCCCTCGTACATGAAGCTGGTGGCGCCCTGAATCAGCGGCGCATAGACGATGTAGCTGTGCCCGGTAATCCAACCCGGATCGGCCGCGCACCACCAGCGGTCCTCCTCCTTCAGGTCGAAGGCCCAGCCCAGTGTGGTGCTGATAAAGACCGAATAGCCGCCGTGGGTGTGCAGCAATCCCTTGGGCTTGCCGGTGGTGCCGGAGGTGTAGAGAATGAAGAGCGGGTCCTCGGCATCCATCACCTCGGTCGGGCTCTGCGACGAGGCGATAGGCAGCGCCATCAGGTCGTGATACCAATAGTCGCGGCCGGCCTCCATGACGACATCCTGGCCGGTGCGCTTGACCACGATGACGTGTTCGACCACGGGGGAGCGGTGGATGGCCTCGTCGGCCATCTTCTTCAGGTCCACCGTCTTGCCGCGCAACCAGGCGCCGTCGGCTGTGATCAGCACGCGGCTCTGGGCGTCCTCGATGCGGTCGGCCAGGGCCTGCTCGCTGAAGCCGCCGTAGACCACCGAATGCACCGCGCCGACCTTGGCGCAGGCCAGCATGGCGATGGGCAGCTCGGGGATGCGCCCCATATAGATGGTCACCCGGTCCCCCTTGCGCACGCCCATGCTGCGCAACACGTTGGCGAACTTGTTGACCTCGCGGTGCAGCCCCAGGTAGCTGAGCGTGACCTTCTCGCCTGGCTCGCCCTCCCAGATCAGCGCCAGCTTGTTCTTGCGCCAGGTCTTGACGTGGCGGTCCAGCGCGTTGAGCACGATGTTGGTCTGGCCGCCCACGAACCATTGGTAGAAAGGCGGATTGGAGTCATCCAGGACCTGGTCCCATGGCTTATACCACTCCAGATGGCCGGCCCGCTCAGCCCAGAACGCTTGCGGGTCTTCGAGGGCGCGGGCGTAGACGGCGTCGTAATCCTTGATGTGCGCGTGGGCGACGACTTCGGGCGACGGATAATAGACCTCATGCTCCGAGGCGACGATATCGGCTGTGCGATCCATGGCTGTGCTCCTCCTGCGGTGGGTGTGGTTCAAACGCGGCGCAATTTTAGCACGGGGGAGGAACGTGTGTCAAACGGGAAGGCTGTTAGAGGTACTCATGCGCCGGATCGCGCCCTCCAGCGACCGTTCGCCATCGAGTGTCTTGCGATTGCCGGACAATCTGTCTGCGCTGGAATCAAACATCTGCATCCATGATACTCATCTGACCCGGCGTCGTCCAGCGCGCCTGCGTGTGACAGCGGCTCAATACCCGAGCGATGCAATCTGCGCTTCCCCCATGCCGAAATGATGGGCGATCTCGTGCACCACCGTCTTGCGCACCTGCTCGGCGATGGCCTCGGGGCTGCCGAAGTAGCGGGTCAATGGGCCGCGGAAGATGGTGATGCGGTCGGGCGGCACCAGGCCGTAGTGGCTGGAGCGGCGCGTCAGTGGCACGCCCTGATACAGACCGAACAATGTCGATCCCGGCGGCACGCGCGATGAGTCCAACTGGCTGCGCGACGGCCACTCCTGAACAGTGATGGCCACGTTGTCCATGCGGTTCAATATCTCCGGCGGCAGCGTCGCCAGCGCGTCGGCTACCAACTGCTCAAACTCATCTCGACTGACCATGCTCGTACTCCACGATTTCAGGGATGTTTTGCCAAGCCTCAGCATGACGGAGGCAGTCGCTGCCCCCTAGGACGCCAGGCGTTGCAGTTCGTCCAGGCTAGGCGCGCGGCCGACCCAGCGCTGCAACTCGTTGCCCTGCGCGTCAAAGAGGATGAAGGTCGGCGTGACCTCGAAGCCGACCTCATAGCCGAATTGGCGTATCTGGGGAGCCATTACATCCAGCGTGACCACCTGGCCGTCCGTCCACTCGCGTTCAAGCCGCTGCACCAGCGGCCGGTTTTGCACGCAGGCCAGTCAGTAGTTGGAGAAGAACTCGACCAGGGTCGGCTCGCCGGCCGTGGCCAGCGCCTGGCGGATGGTGTCGGGCGAGTCATAGCGCGCGGTGGTGGCCTGGCCTGAGGTCAACACGAAGGCCAGATAGACGGCCAGCAGTCCGCCCCAGGCTGTCCACAGCGGCCACCTGGCCCGCCGCAGCAGCAAAATCACGGCCAGGGCGACGAACAGCAGCAGAGGGAGAATCAGGAATGAGAAGCGATTGGCGATTTGGAAGACAGACATAGTGACCAGAATCGCACAAACCCCGTCTATGGTCAAGAGGGCTGGCGTACACTTGCCGCCAGATAGGCCGTTGTGGTCTCCCAAGGCACAGCGCGGTTAGTGAGCTGTTGACGGAAGATGGCTTCCACAGCAGCACATGCGCTGGCGTCCAGCTGCTGGCGCAGCCGGTCGACGTAGCTGGGGCGTTCGCCGCCGCTGGCCGGGGTGAACCAGCGGGCCAGCAGAGCTGGCGTCACCTGCACCTGGCTGCGCTCCTGCTCGACGCTGACCTGGGTCACCAACCCGGCGACCTGGCAGGCCTGCCGTAAGCTGATCTCGTCCCAGTTGACCATGGCGTCGTCGGCCTGGCGGTAGATAGCCTCCTCCGCCTCGACCACGCGGCCAACCAGCTCGTCGCCCAGCGCCGCGAGGTCCACCAGCCGGTACAGCCGCTGCGTGTGCGCCGGCACGGTCTCGGCCAGGCTGATATGTCCATTTTCGGATAGCAACGAAGCCAGCAGGCGGACTGCGGCGGGCTTGTCCGGGTGGCGGGTGAGCGCGTTGCGGCCGAGAATGGCGTCGAAGGCAAGAGGCGTCGTGGGCAGAGGGTCAGAGGCCGGAGTAGAGCCGTGGGGCAACGTTTTCAGCAGGGCGGGCAGGGTGTCCAGGTCGCCTTGCAGCACAGTAGGACGCTCGATCTCGGGCAGGCGCGCCGCTTGCTGGCGCAGGGCGTCGGCGTCCTGCGCCGTGCGGGCCAGGGCGATGACGCCCCCTTCGGGCGTGCGGCGCAGCGCTTCCCAGGTCAACAGACCGCTGCCTGCGTGGACGTCCAGCGTCAGGTGATGGCGTTGGATACGCGCAGCCTGCATGATGCGCTCGCGCTGCGCAGCCAGGCGTAGCCCTGCTCCGCTGATCGTGCGCTGTAGCCACTGATCGCGTGCCCGGCCGGCCACGTCGCCGGTGAAGGTCAGCACCTCAGGCGGGCCGACCCCCTCTCCCTCGACCATGGCCGCGAGCTGAGCCTCGCGCCGCCGCTCGACCTCGCCCTTGATGGCGGCTTCCTGGCCGGTGTCGCCCGGCTGGTAGAAGACCTTGCCCTGCATAGCCGCAGGCAGGTACTGCTGGGCCACCCAATGATCGCGGAAGGCGTGCGGGTAGAGGTAGCCCTCGCCGTGGCCAAAGCCCTCCTTGTCGCGGCTGGCGTCGCGCAGGTGGGTGGGCACCTCGGCCTCCCGCTCCTGTTCCACCGCCTCCAGCGCCGCGAAGAAGCCCATGGCCGAGTTGGACTTGGGCGCAGTGGCCAGGGCCAGCGTGGCCAGGGTCAGATGAAAGCGCCCCTCGGGCAGACCGACGCGGTCGAAGGCCTCGGCCGCAGCCACGACGGTGCGCAGCGCGCTGGGGTCGGCCAGCCCCACGTCCTCGCCGGCGAAGATCAACATGCGGCGGAAGATGAAGCGCGGGTCCTCGCCCGCGTAGACCATCTTAGCCAGCCAATAGAGCGCCGCGTCCGGGTCCGACCCGCGCAATGACTTGATATAGGCGCTGATGGTGTCGAAGTGGTAGTCCCCCTCCTTGTCGTACAACACCGCGCGGCGCTGGATGCTCTCCTCGGCCACGGCCAGGGTGACGTGGATGACGTCCTCTGGGGCACGTGTTACGGGTTGCGTGTTGCGATATTGGATTTTATCCGTAATTCGTAACTCGTAATTCGTAACCGGAGGCGTCGTCTCCACCGCCAGTTCCAGCGCGTTGAGCAGGGCGCGGGCGTCGCCATTGGCCACATTGACCAGGTGGGTCAGGGCGTCGTCGTCGATCTGGACGTTGAGCTGGCCGTAGCCGCGCTCTGGGTCGGCAATAGCCTGGCGCGCCACTGCGTAGAGGTCGGCCTCGAGGAGCGGCTTGAGCTGGAAGATGCGGCTGCGGCTGACCAGAGGACGATTGACCGAGAAATAGGGGTTCTCTGTGGTGGCGCCGATCAGGATCACCGTGCCGTTCTCCACCCAAGGCAGCAGCGCGTCCTGCTGGGCCTTGTTAAAGCGATGCACCTCGTCCACGAAGAGGATGGTCTTGCGGCCATACATGCCCCGCTGCTGCTGCGCGACCTCGGTGGCCTCGCGGATGTCCTTGACGCCGGCCAGCACCGCGTTGATGGCGATGAAATGGGCGCGGGTGGTGTTGGCGATGACCCGTGCCAGGGTGGTCTTGCCGGTGCCGGGCGGGCCGTAGAAGATCACGCTGCTGAGCTGGTCGGCCTGGATCGCGCGGCGCAACAGCCGGCCCGGCCCGACGATGTGCTCCTGGCCGATGTATTCGTCCAGCGTGCGCGGCCGCATGCGGGCGGCCAGGGGCTGTTCCTGCTGAATCAGACTGTCGCGGCGGTGGTCGAAGAGGGAGTCAGCAGCCATAGATGTTACCAGATCGTCGCAATCACGTCCGTATTGCGCAGGTTGCGATCTGCTGTGAGCAAGCGGATACTCTCTGCCAGCGCTGTGGCTACGATCAGACGATCGGCCGGGTCCTTGTTGATCTCGGCTGGCAACTGCACGGACAATGCGGCAATGAGCGGGGTAATGGGCTGGACCCTGGTCCTATTGGCCTGCAAGATCAGGTTGATCAAGCTCTGGCCATCGACGCCGACCTGTACCCGGCCCCGTTCGACGAGCATGGCTATCTCCCACAAAGAGATATCACAGACGAGCAGACCATCGCCTGCGTTGGCTTCGGCCAGGGCTTGCCGCGCAGTCGCAGACAGGCGCTCTGGCGCCAGCGCATCCCAAATCAGCGCATGCGTATCCGCAACGATCATGCGTTAGCCTCCCAGAGATCGTCCAGCGGCGAGAGTACGTCTCCAACGACTGCGGTTTGACGCAACTGTTCCAACTGCTGGCGCGCCGCTGCCTGGGCAAAATCAGGCGGCACCAATTTGGCCACCGCCGCACCGCGCGAGGTCAACGTGATGACTTCGCCCTTGTTCACGCGGTGCAAGATCGTGTTCATGCTTGCTCGGAATTCGCTGATGCCGATGCTTATCATGGCATTGCTCCTCTCATCGTCACTGCAACAGTCAAGCTGTACAACTCAATTGTACACGAATGTCCACTGTCTCGCAACAATCGTGGGAACGACATCCAGACCTCCGGTGCAAAAATCACTGCGCTCGTTGGCCCGCCACATCACCAGCCGGGGGCCTGGTCGATGTTGCCGAAATGGCTGTTGTCGCAGTATAATCGAGTGCGCAAGCCGGTCACTTAAACCGAGTACCCATGGAAACCTGGAGTCTTCGTGAGCGCTTCGTGCTTGATCCAGCCGGTGCAAACTCCCGGTTTCTGGAGGGCACCCATTTAGCAGAGCCATCGAAGGCGTAGATGGCGAGATCACCTGAGCGAAAAGAAACAATCACAACCATGGCTGAACATCTACCTGTGCTCGGCATCGCGTTGGGCGGCGGCGGGGCGCGTGGTTTTGCGCACATCGGCGTGCTCAAGGTCTTGCAGCACGCGGGCATCTTTCCCCGCTTGGTGGCCGGCACCAGCATGGGCGGCATCGTCGGCGCGATGTACGCGCGCGGCATGTCGGCCGAACAGATGGAGGCTGCCGTCAGGCAGGCCATCCGCGGCCGCACAGACATGATCCGCGCCGTGGATCTGCGCCTGACGCAGACCGGCTTCGTGCGCGGCGCACGCATCTACGACTACATCGCCAAGGTGATCGGCCCGGAAACCCGCTTCTCCGACCTGCGCCGGCCGTTGGCGATGGTGGCGGTGGATCTCAACACCGGGCGCGAGGTGGTGTTGGACAGCGGCCGTGTAGCCGATGCGGTGCGCGCCACCATCTCGGTGCCAGGCGTGTTCCTGCCGGTAGAGATCGGCGCGCTGCGTCTGGTGGATGGCGGCATGCTCAACAACCTGCCCGTGGACGTAGTACGGCGCATGGGCGCAGAGGCGGTCATTGCTGTGGACGCGCTGCCCAACTTCCAGGCCAACATGCCGGGCCAGTCCCCCGTCGTGCCCCCCTTGCAGCCGCGGCGCGCGCTGCGCGTCTACCGCGAGCTGTGGAACGCTGTGATGATCATGATCTCCGCCTCCACTGAGGCGCACTTGCAGCAGTGGCCGGCCGACATGGTCATCCGTCCCGACCTGGCGCCGGACCTGGACATGTTGATCGGCTTCGATCGCAGCCAGGAGGCCATTGCGGCCGGGGAAGCCGCAGCCGAGGCCGCGCTGGACCAGATCCTGGCGCTAGTCAACACGCCGATTGCCGGCTGACAGCAGACGCAGGAAGCCGGCCTCGTCCAGTTGGTCCCAGCGCTCAACCACCAGATCGGCCTCGTGCAGGGCCGCCGGTGGGTTGGTGCTGGTCACGGCGATACAGCGCATGCCGGCGCGACGGGCCGCGGCCACGCCAGCCGTCGCATCCTCCATCACGATGCAGTCTCTGGGGGCTACACCGACCTGTCCGGCCGCCTGCAAGAACACGAGCGGATCAGGCTTGCTGGGCAATTCATAACCTGAGACGATGGCGTCGAAGTAGCCGGCAAGGCCTAGCTCGCCCAGCATGATGTCGATGTTGGCCGGCGGCGCTGACGAGGCCACCGCTTGCCGTACACCCCAGCCGCGCAGCCGCTCCAGCCATGCTTGCACCCCAGGCAGCGCCTGAACGTTGCCATGCAACAGATCGCGAAACAACTCTTCTTTGCGTTCGGAGATGGTTGCCACCAACTCCGCTTCGACTGGCCGGCCCAGAAAGACCTCCAGCACCCCCGTGTTGTTCATGCCGAACGAGCGTTGGAACCGGTCAGCCGGAAACGGGTAGCCGAACTCCGGCAGCGCCAGGGCCCACGACTGGTAGTGAAACTCCTTGGTGTCCACCAGCGTGCCGTCCAGGTCCCAGAGGACTGCGAAGGGAGAGGGGAGGGTGGGTAGATTGGTAGATTGGGACATTGGTAGATTGGGTGGTTGAATGATTGGGTGGTTGGATGATTGGGTGATTGGGAAGGGAGCATGGCAGCGCGGGCGGTGGGGTTTGGTGCGCTTGACGGTGAGATGGAAGGGTGGTAAGATCGCCGCCATGACAGCGGCGTGTTCGTCACCCGGCGCTGCGCAGCGCATTCTAGCACACGTCCGTCGCTGCAATAAATATTTCTCCGCAGAGGAACCAAGAGCGCATTAGCGGTTGGTGCAACAAGATGAGCGTTGACTCCGCCCACAAAAGCCGTTGGAGAATTGCTGAAGTCGTCTTTGGCGTTCCATTTCTTCTCAGCATCGCCATGCAACGCTTCATTCCACTTTCACTTCCTCACAGAATTCTGAGCCAAGCCATCGTGCCCGTGGGAGCGGCTGTCATAATCATCGGCGTCGCTCTTATCTTTCTGGCTCGCCGTGAATGAGTATGAAGCCTACGTCACCAGGGTTCGGAGATGGTTTGGTCGCAGATGACCCAAGGATCGATCAACCAGTTACCCTCGAAAGTACTCCACAACTGCGAAGGAACACAAAAATGAGTATCATAAACAATGAGATGCTTTGGCGCCAGTTTGCCGTAGCCATTGACAGTTTAGGCGATGCGCTGCGCGACTGCCCGGATGAGCTCTGGCAAGAGCGCCTGTGGGAGGACCAGCCCGACCAGTGGGTGGCCGCTGGCTTTTCGGCGTTCTGGTACCTGGGCTACCACACGCTCTTCTGGCTGGACCTGTACCTGACCGGCGCAGAAGAGGGCTTTGCCCCACCGACGCCGTTTGACCTGGTGGAGATGGAAGCGGGCGAGGTGCTGCCGCGCATCTATCGCCGCGAGGAACTGCTCGACTACCTGGAGCTCTGCCGCCGACGCTGCCAGGAGACCATCGGCGGCCTGTCCAGCGAACAGGCTGACCGGCTGTGCCGCTTCCCCTGGGGCGAGGTGTCCTTTGGGGAGTTGCTGCTGTACACCATGCGTCACGTGCAGGAACATGCCGCCCAACTGCACATGTTCCTGGGACAGCAGGCGAGCAAGTCCACCACGCATCCTGGCTGATTGAGAGTTGCTCATGGAACCCATAACCATCGAATTCAGCGGCGCCATCTGGTATTGGCGCGGTCCGGCCCCCTTCTATTTCGTGACCGTGCCGGACGATCAGAGTCGCGAGCTGAAGGCCGTATCAGGCTTCGTGACCTACGGTTGGGGGATGATCCCGGTCATTGCGCGCATCGGCAAGACCGAGTGGAAGACGTCCTTGTTTCCCAAAGACGGCCGCTACCTGGTGCCTCTCAAGGACAGTGTGCGCCGCGCAGAGACTCTGGGGGAAGGCGACGCAGTGACAGTACAACTGGAGATCCGTTGAGCATGGACATCGAATACCGCGACAACGCTACGATCACCGTCGAGACGGCCATTGATCTCTACCGCCGATCGACTCTGGGCGAACGGCGGCCCGTCGACCGCCCCGACATCTTCGCGGGCATGTTGGAGCACGCCAACCTCCTCATCACGGCCTGGCACGGCAACCGTCTGGTGGGCATCGCGCGCGCGCTGACGGACTTCACCTACGTCGCCTATCTGGCTGATCTGGCCGTCGATGCGGACTACCAGCGCCAGGGAATCGGCAAGCGGCTGATCGAGGAAACCCGCAGCCGGCTGGGCAAGGAATGCATGATCGTGCTACTGGCCGCCCCTGCGGCCAACGACTACTACCCCAAGCTGGGCTTCGAGCACAACCCGCGGGCGTGGATACTGAGAGGCGGATGATCGGTCCGTAGCATGCTGAGGCCGCCGAAGCATCTCGTTTCGCAGGGGATCGAGATGCTTCGCCGAGCCTCAGCATGACTCCGTGGCGAGGGAAGGGGTGTTGGAGATGCTTGGGCAGCCCCCAGCACGACCCAGTCACCCAATCGCTTAATATTTGCCGTATAACGCCCCGAAATTTGCGCAGGCGCGGAAGTCCGCGCCCTCTGGATCAGCCGTGCCAAAGGCGTTCCAGGCGCTGGGGCGGAAGATACGGGCGCGCTCGACATTATGCATGTAGACGGGGATGCGCAACATCGAGGCCAACGTGAGCAGGTCGTGGCCGAAGTGGCCGTAGCCGATCACGCCGTGGTTGGCGCCCCAGTGGTACATGACGTTGTAGACGTCGCGGAACGCGCCGTCGCCGCCGGTGTTGGGCACAAACCAGGTGGTGGGCCAGGTGGGGTTGGTGCGCAGGTCCAGCACGTCATGCACCGCGTCGGGCAGGTCTACGGTCCAGCCTTCGGCGATCTGCAAGGCCGGTCCCAACCCCTTGACCAGGTTGATGCGGAACATGGTGACCGGCATCTCGCCGCGCGTGCGGAAGCGGGTCGACCAGACGCCGCCTCGGAAGTACTCCACCGCTGACGTGTGCCAGGTGGTGGCTTGCAGGCAGCGCGTCGCCTCCTCCGGCGTGACCTGCCAGAAGGGCTTCATGGCTGGCTGGCCGTCGATCTCCTGTTCACCCGTGCCGTCCAGCGCGGCCGGGCCGGAGTTGATCAGGTGCAGGATGCCGCCGGCCGCGCGGCCGGCCAGATCGTAGCCTGCCACGCGCTTGACCGCATCGGGGCTCCAGTAGGTGCGCACGTCGGCGAAGATCTGGGCCGTGCCGGTGAGCAGATGGCCCAGCAGCATGCAGATGCCGTTGAGCGCGTCGTTCTCGGTGGCCACGATGTAGGGCTGGCGGATGCCGCTCCAGTCGAAGGAGCTGTTGAGGATCGCCTCCAGGAAGTCGCCGTTGGGCAGGTGGTCGGTCCACTGGCGCTGGCCCTGAAAACCCGCAGCGATAGCGTTATGGCCCAGCGCTTCCTCGCCGAAGCCCCGCTCGGCCAGCCGCGGGTTGCCGACCATCATATCGCGCACCACCAGCGCCATCTTAATCGAATACTCCCAGGACCAGTCCTGCTGCTCCTGCGTGTGCTGCATGTAGGGCGGGTTGAAGTCCTTGCCCTTCACCAGGTTGGCGTTGCACCAGGCCAGCGCCTGCTGGAATTCGTCGGGGTCGTAGATGTTGCGGTCGATACGCCGCGCCACCTCGGTCATGTCCACGGCCTCGACGCGCATGCCCAGGAAGCGCTCGAACAGCGGTTGGTCGATGATGGAGCCGGCGATGCCCATGGAGGTGCCGCCGATGGAGAGGTACGATTTGCCGCGCACGGTGGCCAGGGCCAGCCCGGCGCGGGCGAACTGCAACAGCTTCTCCGCCACGTCGGGTGGAATGCTCTGGTCGCTGCTGTCCTGCACGTCCTGGCCGTAGATGCTGAAGGCCGGCAACCCCTTTTGGGTGTGCCCGGCCAGCACAGCCGCCAGGTAAACCGCGCCCGGTCGCTCGGTGCCGTTGAAGCCCCAGACCGCCTTGGGCATGTGCGGGTCCATGTCCATTGTTTCGGCGCCGTAGCACCAGCAGGGAGTGACGGTGATGGTCAGGCCAACGCCTTCGCGACGGAACTTTTCGGCGCAAGCGGCCGACTCAGCGACGCGGCCGATGGTGCCATCGGCGATAACACACTCGACCGGCAGGCCATTGGCGTGGCGCAGGGTGTCCGTCAGCAGCGTGGCGACGTTCTTCGCCATCGCCATCGTCTGCTCTTCCAGCGACTCGCGCACGCCGCCCAGCCGGCCGTCGATGGTTGGGCGGATGCCGATCTTGGGCATGGCGCCGACGAGACGATTCTTGGGGGGATTCATGGTGAAGTCACTCATGGCTTGTTTTCCCTTCTTGTTTGGTAGGTTGGTACATTGGTAGATTGGTGCGCCTCACGCACAGACACGCTGCCTTCGCGGGGCTATCTGACCAATCTACCCATCTACCATTCAACTTTCCCGCCCCAACGCCCCATACCGTCCATACTTGTGCGCGGCGCGGGTCATGGTCACGAAATTCTGCGGCGGGATGCCCTCCATAATGCTGGTCGAAGAGCCGAGCACGTAGCCGCCGCCCGGCCCCATAGTCTCGCAGTAGAGTTTGACGCGTTCCTCGATCTCCTCCACGGGGCCATAGGCCAACAGCACCGTGGGGATGTTGCCCACCAGGGTGAAGCGCTGACCCCATTGCTGCTTCACCGCGAACATATCGTTGGACTCCGGCTCGATGGGATGGACAATATCGAAGCCGACGTCGTCCAGGATCGGGAAGATCTTGTCCATTTTGCCGTCGGTGTGGTAGGCCACCAGCTTGCCTGCGGCCTTGGCGGGCGCGATCAGCCGCTTCATGCGCTGAGGGAAGATTTCCAGGAACATCCTGGGGTTGATCATCAGCCCCGCGTTGTGCGCGATATCATCGTTGACCAGGATGAAAGCCAGCTCGTCGGCGAACTCGTCGCAGACGGCCTGCATGACCTTCTCCTGGTGCGCCAGAAGGATGTCCATCAGGGTTTCCAGGAAAGGACGGTTGTCGTAGAACATCAGGAAGGAGTCGCTGACACCCACGGCGAGCATGGCGCTGTCGAAGAAGGATGTGAAGTTGGCGAAGACGCCAACGCCTGTGCCCTGCGCCGCCTTCAGGTAGCGCTCCAGGTAGCGCAGTTGCGCGTCGATAGGCGCTGGCGGGTCCAGGTTGACGAGGTCGGCCTCGCGCTTGATAGAGCCGTCCACGTAGTGCTCAGTGCCGTCGGAGGCCATGCGCATGACGTTGTTGGGCCGCCAATTGAAGTTGCAGACCACGGCGTCCATGCCCAGCCGGCCGGCGAACTCCACGTGGTCCTCAGGCGTGATCGACTGGCCGCCCAGTGCAGCGTCAACGATCTCGTAATCCAGGGTCTTCTCCAGGACGTACTCGAAGACGCTCTGGCTGGTGACCCAGAACTCCAGGTGCGGGATGCGGTCCGGCTCCTGGTGGCGCATGGCGGCCAGCAGGCGGTTGACGTCCGACCGCTCGTAGGAGGTTGATTCGCTCATGATGTCTGGTCCTTGGGTGGCGCATGGCAGAAGTCCGATTTCTCAGAAGAAATCGGACTTCTCAGCGCACACATCAGGCCAAGCCCATCAACGCACGCGCCTCGCGCGCTGCGCTGCCGGCGTCGGCGGCGAAGCCGTCGGCGCCGATCTTTTTGGCGAAGTCATCAGTGATGGGCGCGCCGCCGATGATGACCTTGACCTGATCGCGCACGCCGGCCTCGGCCAGCGCGTTGAGGGTGGCCGGCATCGACTTGGTGGTGGTGGTCAACAGCGCCGACATGCCGACGATGTCCGGCTGGTGTTGCTTGACTGCGTCGACGAACTTCTGCGGCGGTACGTCGGTGCCCAGGTCGATCACCTCGAAGCCGGCGCCCTCCAGCATCATGCCCACCAGATTTTTGCCGATGTCGTGCAGGTCGCCGTGCACCGTGCCCAGCACGACCTTGCCTACGTTCTTGACGCCCGCCGCCACCAGCAGGGGACGCAGGATGGTCATGGCCGCAGCCATGGCGCGGGCCGAGATCAGCATCTCGGGCACGAACTTCTCGCCCTCCTCGAACAGCGCGCCCACCTCGGCCATGGCCGGAATGCAGGCGTCGTTGAGGATGGCAGACGGGCTTTCGCCGGCAGCCAGGGCGGCTTCGACAGCCGCCGTTGCGCCTTTGGCATCACCATCTAGTACAGCATCGTAGATCGTATCGAGGTCCATGGGGTTACTCCGTGTGAAAGATATTGGCAAAATGAATATTGCCGCGGGTAGACGGTTCCGTACTCGGTAGTAACGACTTCAGTCGTTTCTGTCGAGCGACTTTAGCCGCCACTACTAGCCTTTGACGGCGCCGAACGTGAGCCCTTCGGTCAGCCGGCGTTGGATTAAAATGACGAAAACGACGGCGGGAATGATCATCAGGACAGACATAGCAGTCATGCCGCGCCAATCGACGGTGAACTGGCTGGTGAAATCATACAGGCCCACCGGGAAGGTCTTGGCCTTGGGGGTTTTGGTCAGCAGGCTGGCGATCTGGTACTCATTCCAGGAGGCGAGGAAGGCGAAAATGCCGGCCGCAGCCATGCCCGGCAGGGCCAGCGGCAGGTCGATACGCCAGAACGCTGTCCAATACCCGCAGCCGTCGATGTAGGCCGACTCGTCCAGTTCCTTGGGAATCTGGCGGAAAAAGCCGTCCATCAACCAGGCAGTGAAGGGAATATTGATGGCGGCGTAGACAAAGGCCAGGCCGTGGGTGGTGTCTACCAGGTTGTACTTGCGCATCAGCAGAAAAAGGGGCAAGCCCAGCGCCACGCCTGGCACCGCCCGGGAAAGCATGATCAGCAGGAAGACGGCGGTGTGGTATTTGAACTCGAAGCGAGAGAAGGCATAGCCCGTCATCGTGCCCACCGACAGGGCAATGGTCGTGGCAATCAGCGCTGTCAGCGTGGAGTTGCGCAGGTAGTTCATCACCGGGATGCCAGACGCGTAGTTCGGGTTCAAGCCAAACAGCGACTCGAAGGCGTCCAGAGTCAGGCGCTGCGGGATCCAGATCGGCGGCTTCACGTTGATCTCGCTGGCCGGCCGGAAGGCCGTGAAGATGATCCACACGGCGGGCAGGGCAAACAGCAAGAGAATCAGCAGCGCCAGCAGGTTGATCAGGGTGTTGTTGATCCTGCGGCGGCTCCAGCGGCGGCGCGCCGGTGTCTTGACGTTGGCTGTGGTCGGCGTGTTGGTCATTAGTACACCACCCTGGATTTGATCAACTGGCGGAACAGGTAGAGCGTGAAGAGCACACCCAACACCACGCCGACCATGGACATGGCGCTGGCCAGGCCGTATTGTGAGTCGCGCTCGGCCAGCCGGCCGGCGTAGGTCCAGATCATCTCGGTGCGGTTGGCCGGTCCGCCGCCGGTCATGATGCGCACTATGTCGTAGGCCCGGGCCACGTCCAGCGAGAGCACAGTCAGGGCGATCAGCGTGAAGGGCCTGAGCAATGGCATGGTGATGTGCCGGAAGCGCTGCCAGGCCGGCGCGCCGTCCACCTCAGCCGCCTCGAACACCTCACGCGGCAGGGAGAGGGTGCCGGCCAGCAGAATGATGGTCAACATGGGCACGTTCATCCAGATGCTGGCAATCATGATCGAGATCATGCCCGAAGGCACGTCCACCAGCCAGGCCTTGGGCTGCTGGATGATCCCCAGGCCAAGCAGCGCGTTGTTGACCAGGCCCACCGTGGCGTTGAAGAACCAGGCGAACTGGAAGCCCACCAGCACCGGCGCGAACATCATCGGGATCATCAGCAACGTCCGCATGATGCCCTGGCCGCGCGTCACGCGCGCCATCAACTGCGAGAGCGCCAGCGCGATCAGAAAGCTCAGGTTAACGGTCACGGCCAGGAAGATCACCGTGTTCAGCACCGAGCGCCAGAAGACCTTGTTGCCCAGCAGCCGCTCGTAATTGCGGAACATGGTGTCCACAGAGAAGACGAGGGTCGTGTCTGGTCGCAAGAGGTTGTAAGGCGTGAAGCTGATGTAAACCGAGTACACCATCGGGTAGGCCACGACCAGCAGGATAATGATAATGGCCGGCGTGATCAGCAACAGCGGAAACCAGGTCTTCCAGCGGTAGTAGCTGCTGCGTTTGGGCTGGCTGATGCGTTTGTCTGCCGCCGTTGTTTGGGACTGGCTATCGGACCGGGCCATAGGCGCACTCCTGACGGTTATTAGTAAGAATTCGGAAGTCGCCGGCCCAGCACACAAGTGGCTGATCACGCCAATGCCTGACTTTCTGAACAATTGCGGCGACTTCCGAATTCTTGTTAGGAAGGGATTCCGGACGGCTCAAGGCTTGCCTGGCGGCTGCTTGAGCCGTCCGGTTGCTTCCGTTGCTTTAGACGTCGGGCGCTTTATGAAACGTCCGGCATCTGAACAGTGGAGCTACTGATTGTAGTAGCCGGCGTCTTCCATCAACTGGCGGGTCTGCTCGACGGCGTCGTTCAGTCCGTCCTCGACGCTGACGTCGCCCAGGATGATGCTCTGCAACTGCGGATACCACAGGTTGGTGAAGGAGATCCAGTCGGCGAAGAGCGGCGGCGTGAAGAAGTCTTCGCTGATCTGCAACTGGGCCAACTCCAAACGTTTTTGGTCCAGCGGCACGCCCGAGCCGGCGGCGTCGGCGATGACGCGCGCCCAGACATCGTCGCGCACGGCCAACAGGCCGAGCTTCGACTCTTCATAGGCCACCTTTTCCGACGTCAGGAACTTGATCAGTTGGGCGGCGGCATCCTTGTTCTGGGCAGCCTTGGGGATGGAGAAGGCGTGGGCGCCAGCCCAGCCGGTGTGTGTGGCGGGGTCGAGGCCTGTGGGGCCGCGCATCAGGTCGAACTTGCCGGCCACTGCGCAGCTATCCGGATCCTGGAAGTAGCTGTACCAGCCATACCACTCCAGGTAGAAGGCGACATTGCCGCTGCAGAAGTTCGCAGCCACTTCCGGCCAGAGCAGGTTGGTGGTGTCGCTGGGCAGCGCGCCGGCCTCGTAGAGCGAGCGCATCCATTCAGCGGTGGCCTGTCCGGCCTCATTGTTGAAGATCGGCTCGAAGGCCTCGTCGAAGTAGTTGCCGCCGTTGGCCACCAGCAGCTCATAGAAGCGCCCGGCCAGGGCCTCTTCCTTGCCGGCGAACTGGGTGCCATAGTCGACAGCGCCTTCGGCCACGAAGAACTCAGCCATCTGCTGCATCTGCTCGATGGTCTCGGGTGGGGCCAGCGGGTAGCCGTACTCGGCCTCGAACTTGGCCTGCAGGTCCGCATCGCCGAACAGGTCGGTGCGGTAGTGCATGGCGCTGATGTCGGCGTGGCGCGGGATCAGCTGCAGGGCGCCGTCGATGGTGGCTGCCTCGATGATCGCCGGGCTGAAGGCCGCCAGTTCCTCTGGCGTAAAGTACTGCTGCAGGTCCTCCACGAAGGCGGTGTACTGGCTCATGAAGGATGTATGGTTCCAGGCCACGTCGAAGTCGACGGTGCCGGCGGCGTAGTTCTGTTTGAGGTAGCGGTCGATCTGGAAGCCGTCGCCCAGGAAGACGATCTCTACCTTGGCGCCGGTCTGGGCCTCAAATTCTGCGATCGAGCCGTACATGGCCTCGTAGGGCTGGCCGCCGATGTTGGCCATGCGGATGGTGACGCCGCTCAGGTCCTTGTCCACGCCGGCGTACTGCGCTTCGGCGGCTGGTTCGTCCACAGCAACCGCGGGCTTCTCCAGCGTCTGCTGCGATGCGCCAGCGCTGTAGTAGCCGGCGTCTTCCATCAACAGGCGGGTCTGCTCGACGGCGTCGTTCAGTCCGTCCTCGACGCTGACGTCGCCCAGGATGATGCTTTGCAGTTGCGGATACCACAGGTTGGTGAAGGAGATCCAGTCAGCGAAGAGCGGCGGCGTGAAGAAGTCCTCGCTGATCTGCTGCTGGGCTATCTCCAAACGTTTCTGGTCCAGCGGTACGCCAGACGCGCCTGCATCTTCGATCACCAGCTTCCAGACATCGTCGCGCACCGGCAGCAAGCCCAGCTTGCCTTCGTCGTAGGCCACCTGCTGTGAGCTGAGGAACTTGATCAGTTGGGCGGCGGCATCCTTGTTCTGGGCAGCCTTGGGGATGGAGAAGGCGTGGGCGCCGGCCCAGCCGGTGTGCGTGGCAGGGTCGAGGCCTGTGGGGCCGCGCATCAGGTCGAACTTGCCGGCCACTGCGCAGCTATCCGGATCCTGGAAGTAGCTGTACCAGCCATACCACTCCAGGTAGAAGGCGACATTGCCGCTGCAGAAGTTCGCAGCCACTTCCGGCCAGAGCAGGTTGGTGGTGTCGCTGGGCAGCGCGCCGGCCTCGTAGAGCGAGCGCATCCATTCAGCGGTGGCCTGTCCGGCCTCATTGTTGAAGATCGGCTCGAAGGCCTCGTCGAAGTAGTTGCCGCCGTTGGCCACCAGCAGCTCATAGAAGCGCCCGGCCAGGGCCTCTTCCTTGCCGGCGAACTGGGTGCCATAGTCGACAGCGCCTTCGGCCACGAAGAACTCAGCCATCTGCTGCATCTGCTCGATGGTCTCGGGCGGGGCCAGCGGGTAGCCGTACTCGGCCTCGAATTTGGCCTGCAGGTCTGCATCGCCGAACAGGTCGGTGCGGTAGTGCATGGCGCTGATGTCGGCGTGGCGCGGGATCAGCTGCAGGGCGCCGTCGATGGTGGCTGCCTCGATGATCGCCGGGCTGAAGGCCGCCAGTTCCTCGGGCGTGAAGTACTGCTGCAGGTCCTCCACGAAGGCGGTGTACTGGCTCATGAAGGAAGTGTGATTCCAGGCCACGTCGAAGTCGACGGTGTCGGCGGCGTAGTTCTGTTTGAGGTAGCGGTCGATCTGGAAGCCATCGCCCAGGAAGACGATCTCCACCTTGGCGCCGGTCTTCTCCTCGAACAGTTTGATCGAGTCGTACATGGCCTCGTAGGGCTGGCCGCCGATGTTGGCCATGCGAATGGTGACGCCGCTCAGGTCCTTGTCCAGACCCGCGTAGCTGGCGCGGCCGTCGGGGCCCATCATCGTTTCGGCAGGCTCGACAGGCGCGGCAGGCTCAGCAGGTTCAGCAGGCGCTTCGGTGGGGGCTTCAACTTCGGCGGGGACTGCGGTGGGTGCAGGCGCAGGCTCCTCGGTGGCCTGGCCGCCGCCGCAGGCCGCTAAGAGCAGCGATGCGATGATCAGTACGGAAAGCAGAGTCCAGAATGCACGATGCGGTTTCATCTGGCAGGTCCTCCTTGACAGGAATAGGCAAGAATCGAACTGGGCAGGCGAGTGGTCACCGTCGGTGTGACCGGTAGGTTGAGCAGGGCGACAATTCACTTCATCCACTTCTCCTTGTTGACTTGAAACATCACGCGTTGCGGCGTGTCTGCAAGAGGTTGATCTGGTTTACCCAGGCGTTGACCATGGCATTCCACATGCGCTGCCCGGCCTCGGCGCTGGCCTCGCTGGCTTTGTTGCTGGCGGTACGGGTGTACCACGGCGCATCCGCTGTCAGCCTGGCCTGATCTACCAGCGCCGGATGCGCGGCCAGAATCAACGAGGTCTCGTAGAAGCCGGCATGGTCGGCCATCTCGACACCCTGCTCGACGGCTGGAGGCAGCGCCGATGGCCAGACCTGGATGCGTTCGAAGACGTTGTCGGCCTGGTCGAGTGGCGCCTTGCCCCACCAGGCATCGCCGCGCTCGGCGTGGGTCAGTTCAAAGGTTACCTCGGCAGCAGCCTGGCGGATAGCCAGCGACTCCGGCCCATCCAGTCCCTGGTGGTGGATGCCGACGATGATCCAGCGAAAGCCGGTCTTCCAGAAGCTGGCCAACACGTCCTTGACGTGGCGGCCAAAGCGCTCGGTCGACACGTCAATGGAGCCTTGCTGCGGCCCGCTGACGGCATAGCTGGCCGGACCGTACCAGAAGGGCGGCGCTACCACACAGGGCGTGCGCTCCGCCACCCGGTGCAACAACTCCTCGACAAGGAGCGTGTCCACACCCAGCGGCAGGTGCGGGCCGTGGTACTCGACGCAGCCGGTCGGCACGAGCAACGGCCAGCCCTGGTCGAGGGCCTGTTGCAGTTGGTGGGGGAGGAGGTGGTGGAGGTGCATGGATTGGTGATTGGTAGACTGGTAGATTGGTAGATTGGTAAGCAATGAGTCCTTGAAGGACGAACGACCGACCAATCTACCAATCTACCACTAGCTCAGATCCGCAATGTCATACTCGCCCAACTGCAACGGGTAGGTACCGTACTCGCGCACCAGCCTGACCACGTAGTCGTAGCGCTGGCCGGAGACG
Organism: Anaerolineae bacterium clx_CAG2; assembly: GCA_014155705.1. Taxonomy (GTDB): domain Bacteria; phylum Chloroflexota; class Anaerolineae; order JAAEKA01; family JAAEKA01; genus JAAEKA01. Next base: position 32,103 of record JAAEKA010000301.1, read on the forward strand.
TTGCTGGGCACGGAATGGTCGGACTGGAAGATCATGCCGCCGCCTTTGGCCGCGTTGAGCTTGCGCAGGACGATGCCTTTCAGTTCCTCTTCCGGCGCATCGGCCCACTCCATAACGTTCATGTTGCCGACGAAGCCGAACTGGTGGCCATATTTGCGGCGCAGATCGACCACATCCAGCCCGGCTTTGGCCTCCAGCGGGTTGTAGCCGTCGATGCCCATCTCGATGAAATCGGGAAAAACGCGCGTGGCGTTGCCGCAGCCGTGGTAGATCACCGGCAGGCCGGCCTCGTGGCAGACCTCGACCATAGCCTGGACGCCAGGCTTGAAGTAGCGCCGCCAGTTGATCAAATCCAGGGTGGTGTACTAATGACCAACACGCCGACCACAGCCAACGTCAAGACACCGGCGCGCCGCCGCTGGAGCCGCCGCAGGATC
>JAAEKA010000302.1 GCA_014155705.1 Anaerolineae bacterium clx_CAG2
CCGGCGCCGCCCTGCCGGCGCCGGGCACGCTTTTCCCGCCGCCGGGCAACGCAACGCTGATCGCTGACGGCGGATTCAAGCTGCCGGCCAGCGCCGAGGACCAGGAGTGGCGTCTGCACGTGACGCAGGCCGCCCTGGTCAGCCACATCGACGGAAGGCCCGCGCCTAACGATGGACGGTACTTGATCATGGTGTTCTTCCTGGAGACCAAAGCACGCGGTCCAGTGGCAGTGACGCCGGCTGACTTAGCCGTGCAAACCGCGACCGGTGACACGCTGGCGCCGCAAGACACCACACTGGACTTTGCCGTCGCCCGCTTCGCTTCCCAGACCATTGAGCCTGGCAGCGGCGTGTCCGGCCACGCTGTGTTTGTGTTGCCGCCCGAAGCCGCACCTGCCAGCTTGCGTTATGGGTCGACGAGCGCGACCCTGACGGATGATCTGACACCATGAGCGACCGTCGTTGGATCCCCAGTAGCCCAGCGCTGCTCCTGGCGTTGGGCGCATTGGCCCTTGCCCCCTACGCCTACACGCTGAGTCTGGCGAGCCTGCGCCGCTCCACGCCGCAGTTCCTTGCCGCCTACGCTGTGGCGTTTGTCCTCTATGCCGCTGCAACCCTCGTGGCGTTGCGCCTGCGCTCCCTCCTGCGCCCGACGCTGGCTGGTGTCTTCATCCTAGCGGCAACCATGATGGCGCTGCTGCTGCTCACGCGGCCCACCCTGTCCGACGACATGTATCGCTATGTGTGGGATGGCCGAGTGCAGGCCGCCGGCATGAGCCCCTACCGCTATCCGCCCGCCGCCCCTGAGCTGCAAGATCTGCGCGACGATGCGGTGTGGCGCTACATCAATCGCAAAACCTCGTGGACAATCTACCCGCCGGCCGCGCAATTGGCCTTCGCCGGTCTGTGGCGCATTGCCCCGGACAGCGTACGCTGGTTCCAGGCTGCCATGGCGCTGGGCGCGCTGTTGGCCGGTGGGCTGCTGCTGGGTTTGTTGCGCGACCTGGGCCGGTCGCCGGCGCGGGTAGTAATCTATCTCTGGGCGCCGCTGCTCCTCTTCGAGACCGCCCATGGCGCCCACGTCGATGCGCTCGTGCTGCCGCTGCTGGTGGGCGCGTGGTGGGCCCGGGTGCGCAACAAGGACGCACTGGTGGGAGTGCTGCTGGGCGTCGCCACGGCGGTCAAGCTCTACCCGGCCATGCTGCTGCCGGCGCTATGGCGGCCCACTGACCGGCGCGGCCGCTGGACCATGCCGGCGGCCTTTGCGTTGACCGTGGCTGCCTGCTACGCGCCTTTCGTGCTGCGCGACGGCAGCCAAGTGCTGGGCTTTCTGCCCGTCTACTTCAACGAACGTTTCAACATGGGCCTGGCTGCGCTGCTGATCCCGCAGTTCAAGGCGTTAGGCTTCGATCCCGATCAAGGCATTCTGGCGCTGACCCTGGCGACCCTCGCGATCCTGGGGCTGTGGATGATTCTGCGCCCTGCCCCGGACGGCGAAACCGCGCTGCGCCGTTCCATCTGGTTGATCGGCGCGTTCACGCTGCTGACGCAGAACCTGTTCTCTTGGTACATGCTGTGGGTGCTGCCGCTGGCTGCCATCTTCGTGCAGCCGGGCCGGCTGCTGGGCCTGCGTGCCGATGCGTGGACCGGCTGGTGGCTGTTCTGTGGGTTGGTCGTCCTCTCCTACAGCATCTTCATCACCGGACGCCCGCAGCCGTGGGCCGCCTCGGCACAGTACCTGCCTCTGTACGTCCTGCTGTTGGCCGATGTCGCGCGACGGCTCAGGCACCTTTGGCCCGTCGCTCGCGAGCGCGCCCGGAAGCCAGTGTCATGACCGCAGCAATGAGAAAGCGGGTTTTTGGGTTGCCAAACGAAGACCCTGGCGCCAAACAAGATCATGATATCCAGGACGAGCGTGTTGGCACGAAAGAAGTCCGGTTTCTGAACCAGTGGCTAGATCGCAACCAGCAGGCCACCGCGGTCCTCGCTCTGGTCGCCGCGGCCAGCACGCTCAGCCTGCTGGTCTTCTTCGTGTTACCGTTCAGCCTGCTGGACCTGTACGACCGGCCGCTGCTGGACTTGTACAAGCTGTCGCTGACCGATCCGCCGGCGCGCTGGTGGGTGTTGGCCGGCTACATGATCCTCGGCGCGCTCTATTGGCTGGGGTGGCGCGCGGCGCAACGCGCCTGGGGGCGTGCAGCCTGGGGGGTCGTCCTGGGCGGCGCGCTGGCGTCGGCCACTCTTCTGCTGTTTCTGTACCCCTTCGGCGCCGCCGATATCTTCGACAACATCATGCACGGCCGTATCCTGGGCGTCTACGGCGCCAACCCCTTCCAGGATGTGGCGAACCAGTTCAGCAACGACCTATCCTTCGCCTACGTGGCGTGGCGGCGTTCCCCCTCGGCCTATGGGCCGGCGTGGGAGCTGCTGGCAGGCGGCGTCGCATGGCTGGTGCAGGAGACCCTTGGGGTTTCCGAAACCCCAAGGGTTGCGCCGATTATCGCCAACGTGTTGGCCTTCAAGCTGATCGGCGGCGTCTTCCTTGCTGCCTGCGTCGCTGTGGTAATCGTGATCCTGCGCCGCAAGGCTCCGGAGCGAGCGTTGGCCGGCGTCGTGCTGCTGGCCTGGAACCCGGTCGTCCTGGTGGAGACGGTGGGCCACGGCCACAACGACATCGCCATGGTCTTCTGGGTACTGGCCGCGGCCTGGGGCCTGGTCGAACGGCGCTATACCCTGGCGATCCTGGCCCTGGTAACCGGCGCGCTGGTCAAGTTCGTGCCCGTGTTGATGCTGCCAGTGGCGTTGGCCATTGCCTGGCGCGAGCTGGGAACGGGTGGCCAGAGGGCCAGAGGGCCAGAGGGTCAGAGGTCGGAGGGCGAGAGCGCAAGGGATGGTGGAGCGGAGGATCAGTTACGGGTTAAGGGTTACGTGTCACGGTTTGCGCCGCGCCTGCGCTTCTTGCTCATCACCGGCTTGGCAAGCATCGCCCTGGTGGTCATCGTCTATGCGCCCTTCTGGCAGGGATTAGAAACCCTGAACATCGAGCGCAAACAAGCCCTGTTTACCTCGTCGCTACCGGCAGCAGCCTGGGCTATCCTGCAGGGGCCGTGGGGTCAGGAGGTAGCTGGCCGGCGTATCAGCCTCTTCGCTGCCGCCATGACGGCGTTCTTTGCCCTGTGGCAGGCCGGCTGGGCATGGCGTGAGCAAAATTGGCTAAGCTTTCCACGCGCTGCTTTCCGTATCCTGATGTTCTATCTGTTGATCACCTCTCTGTGGTTTCAGAGTTGGTATGCGATCTGGCCCCTGGCGTTGGCCGCGCTGCTGCCGCCCGGCCACGAGGCGCGGCTGGCCGTGCTCTTCAGCTATGCCGCCCTGGCCAAGCCGCTCCTCTTCGAGCCACTCTTGCTGTGGCAGCGTCCGCTGCCTCCCAAAGCCTGGCGCGAGCTGCGCCTCGGCCCGGCCGTCATGCTCCTCCCCTGGCTCTACGTCTTCTATGCATTGCTCCAGCAGCGCATCCCCCGCCGCCCTTTCTCACGCGAAGGCTGATCATTAACCATTCACCCATTAAACCGTTACACATTCACACTAACCATTCCATGCTCCCCACCAACGCTCTCCTAACCGTCGCCAAGCGGCCCGCGCCTGGCCGCACCAAGACCCGGCTGACGCCGCCGCTGACTCCGCAGCAGGCAGCGGGCCTGTATGAGTGCTTCCTGTGCGACACCCTCGACCTGGTCCGTCGCGTGCCGGACGTGCGGCCCGCCATCGCCTATCTGCCGGCCGAGGAGCGGGCCTACTTCGAGTCGCTCGCGCCCGACTTTGATTTGTTGCTTCAGGAGGGCCAGGATCTGGGTGAACGGCTGGACAATGCGCTCACCCGCACCCTGAACGCTGGCTATCAACGGGTCGCCATCATGAACAGCGACGGGCCAACCTTGCCCCTGGCTTGCCTGAATGGCGCCTTCGAAAAGCTGGCCAACGGCGCCGACGTAGTCGTCGGCCCGGCCGACGACGGCGGCTATTATTTGATTGGGCTGCGCCGGCCCGCGCCGCGGCTGCTGCGTGCGGTCAGGATGAGCACACCCGACGTGCTGGCCGACACGCTGACCATTGCTGCGCAGGAGCGGCTACGGGTGGAATTGCTGCCTGTGTGGTATGATGTGGATGACGCGGCGAGTTTAGCTCGCTTGCGCGCGGAACTGGTCACCGCTCCGTCCACCGTGGCCCGCCATAGCAGAGCATTTCTGGCAGCTTTGACCTGAACGACATGACTGGCAGCCCATTGACTCTCGCCGTGGTGATCCCGGCGCTCAACGAGGCGGGCAACATTTGCGGCCTCGTTCAAGAGGTGCGCCGGGTCGCCCCCGCACAAGTGATTGTCGTCGACAACGGCTCAACCGACGCGACAGCCGCCCAGGCGGCGGCCGGCGGCGCACTGGTGATCGGCGAGCCGCGCCGCGGCTACGGCTACGCCTGCCAGGCTGGTGTGCGCCAGGCCGCCGAACTCCAAGCCGACGTGGTGGTCTTCCTGGACGGCGACTACAGCTTCCTACCGGCTGAGTTGCCGTGGCTGCTCTTGCCGATTCTGCAGGACCGGGCGGATCTGGTGTTAGGCTCGCGCTGGTTGGGCCACATCGAGCCCGGCGCCATGCCGCCGCAGCAGCGCTTCGGCAACTGGCTGGCGGCCCGTCTGCTGCACTGGCTCTACGACATGCGCGTGACTGACCTGGGGCCCTACCGGGCCATCCGGCTGCCCCTGCTGCTCAGCCTGGACATGCAGGAGATGACCTATGGTTGGCCAACTGAGATGATGGTCAAGGCAGCCAAGCGCGGCGCCTGCATCGTCGAGACGCCGGTCAGCTATCATGCCCGCCGCTCCGGCCGCTCCAAGGTCAGCGGCACGCTGCGCGGCACGGTACTGGCCGCGCGCTACATCGTAGGCGTGACCCTGCGCTACGCGTTCGCCGATAGTAACTCATGGCAGGACCTTTGAATATGGACTGTCGCATTGGCTGCGGCGCATGCTGCATCGCACTCTCCATCTCATCGCCTATCCCTGGCATGCCCCAGGGCAAGCCGGCCGGCGTGCGCTGCGTGCAGTTGCCGCCCGACACCCGCTGCCTGCTCTGCGGCAAGCCGGAGCGGCCGGAGGTCTGCGTGCGGCTGCGCCCCAACCGGGAGATGTGCGGCGAGACGACCGAGCACGCGCTGGCCTGGCTGGAAGAACTGGAGCGCCTGACCGCTCCTGATCTGACATGGTTGGTCGCGCAGGCAGGGCCGGAGTAACGCTTTTGTTAATGCCGTTCTGGTGTGCTATAATCACATCAACCTTCGGGGATGAGGCTCCCCTGGATCCCTTGATCCGACTCGTCTCATGACTGATAGCCTCTACCAACGCGATTTCGTCTGGTAGAGGCTTTGTTGTATCAGCCACCAGACAGTCAACGAGGCGTCGAATATGAGTCAACAACTGCTCGATATGAGCGAGTCGCCGAATCTGACGGTTTCGATCGATGGCCAGGCGCCAGCCTCCATTGCTCAGATGCGAGATATGCCCAGTAGCGTCGGCCCAGCGCCCTTCCACAGCATACTCTTCAATGGAAACGAGGCGAAGACCCGCAGGGAAACGCCCGACGCTCCTCCCTTTTTCGCCGATCTGAACCTGGACCAGATCGTCGATGCCATTACGGCTGGCAAGCAGGATTATGACCTGAAGCCGTTCTTTTATACGCCTCTGCGTGATCCTGACGCGATCCGGTACCGTCAGGAGGTTGCGCGCGATCTCGAAAACGAATCTGTTCTGGGGGCGATCAGGACCTTTGCGCATCGAATGAGCATGATGCGGCGCTATTTTGTTCTGGCCAACAAGCTTGATTACCCGTATCACCAGGCGGGCTGGTTCCTGGAAGCGGCAGATGTCTACTGCGAGGCTGTTGCCGGCCTGGTCGATGACCTGAGTTCCGCCCGCATAGCCTCGCGCGGTCTGGCGGCTTTTCACGCTTTTCTCGGCGCTTACGCTGCGTCTGAGCGATTCTCAAAGCTGCTCACGGACGCGAGGAAGCTCAAGGCTGACCTCGCGTCCGTGCAGTATTGCATACTCATCAAGGACGAGTGGGTCAAGGTCCGCCATTACGAGGCTGAAGTCGACTACAGCGTGGACGTTGAGGCGACGTTCGCGCGCTTCAAGCAGGGCGCGGTCAATGATTACCGGATCAAGTTGGCCGTTGGGACGGGGATGAATCACGTCGAAGCCCAGATCTTGGACTTGGTGGCCAGGCTGTATCCTGACATTTTCGCCAGCCTCGATGTGTTCTGCGCGCAGCACGGCAGCTTTCTGGATCCGACCGTTGCGGCTTTCGACCGGGAGATTCAGTTCTACGTGGCCTACATCGAGTACACGGCGCGCTTCAAACAAGCCGGCTTGAAGTTCTGTTACCCCGATGTCGCCGCCACAGGTAAAGCCGTGGCCAGCAGCGAAGGGTTCGACCTGGCCTTGGCCGGCAGGCTTGTCGGCAGGAACTCACCCATCATCACCAATGACTTCTACCTGCAAGGTCCTGAACGCGTCATTGTCGTGTCTGGCCCCAACCAGGGCGGCAAGACAACCTTTGCCCGCACCTTTGGCCAGTTGCACTATCTGGCTAGCCTGGGATGTCCTGTACCGGGTCGGGAAGCACGGCTCTTCCTCTGTGACAGGATCTTGACCCACTTCGAAAAGCAAGAGGACATCACGAATCTGCGCGGCAAGCTGCAAGATGACCTGGTCAGGATTCATGATGCGCTGGACCAGGCCACATCCAACAGCATTGTCATCATGAACGAGATCTTCTCATCCACGGTCTTGCAGGATGCCGTCTTTCTGAGCCAGGAGATCATGGCGTGCATCGTGCATCTGGATGCGCTGGGTATCTGGGTGACATTCATCGACGAGCTGGCCTCGTTCAGCGAGCAAACCGTCAGCATGGTCAGCACCATCGTGCCTGAGAATCCAGCGCTGCGCACGTTCAAGATCGTGCGTAAGCCTGCCGACGGCCTGGCCTACGCCATGTCCATTGCCGAGAAGCACCACCTCACCTACCATCATCTGCTGGAGCGCATACAGCCATGAAGGTATTCCTCATGTATCGGGACCAGGATTTCGAGCCGAAGCGCCAGTTGCCGCCTCAGGGAGCGGCGCTTACGGAGGACCTGGAACTGGACACACTGTTCCATGCCATGGCCGGCGGCGACCCCTTCCTGTTTGAGATGGCAAAGCAGGCTGTTTTTTCTGGTTCAGGCGATCTGGACACCATTCGCTATCGCCAAGCTGTCTTGCAGGACTGCCTGAATAACCCTGCTGTGATCCGGGACCTCTATCAAATCCTGTTGGAGGTCATCGAGAGAAAACGGCATCGCTGGATGGGCATCTACGGTCGGGCGCCCAGCAGCATTCTTGGCAGCTCGGTAGGCATGGTGCAGATGTTTGTCGATTTGCTCAAGAAGCTGAGGCAGATCGCCGATCAACACGCCCGCCAGTTTGAGTCCGAGGGCTTTATCAGATTCTTCGCCATGCTCGACGAGGAGTTGGATGACGGCTATTTCGCCAGGGTCGACGATCATCTCAAGCGCTTGCGCTTCCGCGACGGCGTGCTGATCAGCGCCGTGCTGGGCAAAGGCAACGAAGGGGCCGCCTATGTGCTGCGCAAGCCCCACGAGAGGAAACGTGGCCTGGCAGAGCGGATCTTCAGCCGCCCATCATCGGCCTACTCGTTCCGCATCCACCCGCGCGATGAACATGGCGCCAGGGCTCTGGCAGACCTGCAGGACAGAGGAATCAACCTGGTGGCCAATGCCCTGGCCCAAGCGGCCGATCATATCGACAGTTTCTTCGATGTGTTGCGTATCGAGCTGGCGTTTTACATCGGTTGTCTCAATCTTGCCGAACAACTGGCCCAGTGGGATGAGCCGGTAACATTTCCTCTGCCAGCCCCTGCCGACGAACGCCGCTTTGTTGTGCGTGGGCTTTACGACGTTTGCCTGGCCTTGACGATGCAAAGACGGGTCGTGGGCAACGATGTCAACGCCGACGCAAAAGACCTGGTGATCATCACCGGCGCCAACCAGGGCGGCAAATCGACTTTTCTGCGCAGCGTCGGTCTGGCGCAGGTGATGATGCAGTGCGGCATGTTCGTGGCGGCCGAGTCGTATCAGGCCAGCGTCTGCCAGGGCCTCTTTACTCACTACAGACGAGAGGAAGACGCCACCATGACCAGCGGCAAGCTGGACGAGGAGCTCAGCCGCATGAGCACGCTCGCAGACCGCTTGATCCCCAACATGATGGTGCTGTTCAACGAGTCCTTTGCCGCCACCAACGAGCGAGAAGGCTCGGAGATTGCCCGCCAGATCACACGCGCACTGGTGGAAAGAAGGGTCCGGGTGTTCTTTGTGACGCATCTCTATGAGTTTGCACATAGCTGGTTCCAGAGTACCATGGGGAGCGCCCTGTTCCTGCGGGCTGAAAGGCAAGCCGACGGCACGCGCACCTTTCGCCTGGTCGAAGGCGAGCCGCTGGAAACCAGCTATGGCAAGGATCTTTATGAGGCGGTATTCGGGGCAGCCGCCTGAGTACTTCGATATCGGTGGCGTGTCCGCGGGGCACGCCCATGTTGCTGGAGTTCTCGCGTGAAATATCTGCTGCTTGGCCTCGGCGGCTTCATCGGCGTCAACCTGCGCTACCTGGTGCAAACCTGGGCGGCCGGCCGTTGGGGGCCTGACTTTCCCTACGGCACGCTGTTGATCAACGTCGTCGGTAGCTTCATCCTGGCTTTGTTCGTCACGTTGGCGACGACGCGCTTGATCGTCTCGCCTAACCTGCGGCTCTTCGTGGCCGTAGGTCTGTTGGGCGGCTTCACGACCTTCTCGTCGTTCACCGTCGAGACGCTGAATCTACTACAAGGTGGGCGATGGCTGCCCAGCGCGCTCTACCTGTTGGGCAACGTGGTGCTGGGGCTGCTGGCGGCCATGGCCGGCATCATACTGGCGCGTGCGCTGTGAGGTGACCTATGGAAATCGTGGGTATTGCCGCCAAAGTGACCATCTACATCGGCGAGAGCGACCGGCGCGGCCAGAAGCCGCTCTATCTGGCAATCCTGGAACTGCTGAAACGAGAGGACTGCGCCGGCGCCACTGTGACGCGCGGCGTGTCGGGTTTTGGTTCCCACAGCCGCATCCACACCGCTACCATCGTCGATCTTTCCCCTGACCTGCCCCTGGTCATCGAGTGGGTGGACAACCCCGAGCGCGTCGACCGGGTAATGCCTATGATCGTCGAGATGGTGCCGGAGGGTCTGATCACCCGCCAGCAGGTGGAGGTGGTCAGCTATAGCCACCGCGAGCTGCGCGCAGTGCCAGCCGCCGCCCCTGTGCATGACGTCATGGCGCGCGAGGTGCAGTTCGTGACCCCGCAAACCCCCATCGCCCAGGCCATCGAGATGCTGATCGGCAAACGCTTTCGCGCGCTGCCTGTCGTCGATTCTCAGCAGCAGGTGGTGGGCATCCTGACCGATGGCGACGTGCTGCGGCGGCTGGAACTGCCCGATGCCAGCGTTGCCGCCGCGCTGACCGAAAGCGAGCTGGCAGGACAGCTTAAGGCGCTTCGCCACAGCGAACTGGCCGTGGCTGACATGATGCGCACAGACGTTGCGACGGTCCAGGCAGAGACCCCCATCGCTGAGGCCATGCGCATCATGACCGGGCGCAATATCAAGCGACTGCCTGTGGTTGACGGTTCCGGCCGGCTGATCGGCATGGTCAGCCGGGTGGACGTGCTGCGGGCCATGGCGCAGCCCCAGGTGGGTGAGCTGCCTCAGCGCGCCAATCCGCCCGGTCAGCATGTGACTGTCGGCGAGATCATGACCAACGAGGTGCCCACTGTGGGCGCGGACATGCCCCTGAACAACGTGGTGGATCTGCTGCTGGGCGCAGCGCAGCGTCGCGTGGTGGTGGTTGATGCGCAGCGCCGTGTGCTGGGCATCATCACCGACGGCGATCTGATCCGGCGCGCCGGCGCGGGCGAGCGATCCGGGCTGTTGCAGAAGCTGGCCGGCCGGCTGGGGCGGGACCGCGAGAGCGGCGTCGCACTGGCCAGGCGCACGGCCGCCGAAGTCATGACCCCCAATCCGGTGGCGGTAACTCCTGACACGCCGCTGCTGGAAGCCCTGCGCCTGCTCTTGCAGCACAGCATCAAGCGGCTGCCAGTAGTGGACGACGAAGGCCGGCTCGTGGGCCTGGTAGGCCGCGGCGCAATCATGCAATCGCTGGCGCAAGATTCGCCATCGTTATGATTGCCACAAAGGTGGTTTAGTCATGTCCCCAGTTGAACGTTTCGCCTATGCCGTGCAGGCCATCGCCGATCTGCCTGCCTCAGTGCGGGCCGCCCTGACGCCCCATCTCGCGCCCGGCGAGCCGATCCGGCAGATGATTTACTCGCCCGGACCCCAGGGGATGCCGCGCGGGCGCAAATACGGGCCTGGCCTGGGCGCCATCCAACGGCAGGCGCCGGCAACGGTGCTCGTCTTGACCGAAGACCGCTTGCTCACGGCGACTCTGCTCGAGGGAGACGTTGCGCCGCCCGTCACTGTGACCCCACTGGCCGACCTGGTACGACTGGAACTGGGGACGATTCTACTCTTTTCCTGGATCGAATGGTCATGGGTCAGCGCCGAACACCTGGAAGTTCATCGCGTGTACTTCAACACCGTGGGCGAACGCCTGTTTTGGGGGCTCGTCACTGCCATGCGCCGCACGATCAGCGCCCAGTCCAACCTGTCCGTACAGCGCGGCCAGCCCAAAGACGACGCCTTCACAGGGCTGCCTTTCAAGTTCGAGAACATCGTGCCAAACCGGCTGATGTTGCCCGATGAGCAGGTGCAGGCCATCGTCTTCCAGCCGACCATCTGGCGGCGGCGCTGGCGGCTGTTCAGGCGCCGGCGCGGCCCGGCGACCACCGTCGTGCTGAGCCCTGAGCACCTCATCCTGGCCCAGGAAGACGCGCCTACGGCCGGAGCAGCCTACGGCATGATCGCACGCTACTGCCCGCGCAGCCGGCTGGCAGGTTTGACGCTGGAGCCAGAAGAGGAAGACCTCTGGCTGTCCGTCACCCTGCGGCTGCACGGCGTCGAAGAATGCTGGCGCGTGCTGTTCGAGCCGGCCGCCGTGCAGACGTTGGAAGCCCTTGTGCGGCAGGCTGCGCTGCTGTGAAGTCGGACGTTCGACCAGTCAGAGCGGCCGGCCCTTGACTGGCAACCGGGCCAGTGATAAAATTGCTGCGACTCCAAGTGGCTGGTGCTTGTGAAGGCTGACGCCATCCGCGCTTTACCACACAGGCTCTTCCGCATAAAATCCCGCCAAAGCGGGATATGACGATCGGCATTCCCGCGAATCAGTAATTGGGCGGTTTAGACTCGCCGGAACTACATAAACAGAACCAGTGAGCTCTAATTTGTCTTCAATCAATACGAGGAGTCAAGAATGGCTGAGATAAAAACTAAGGTGAACGAGGCGAGCGTCGAGGAATTTTTGAGTAAAGTCGAAGACGAGCAAAAGCGCAAGGATTGCTTTGAGATCGTAAAGATCATGAAGCAGGTGACGAAGGAAGAGCCAAAAATGTGGGGACCTGCCATTATCGGCTTTGGCTCATATCATTACAAGTATGAAAGTGGGCGGGAAGGCGATATGCCGCAGATCGCATTCTCCCCCCGCAAACAGAACATCACGCTCTATATTGGGGTAGGCGACAACTCTGACAACCCACTGCTCAAGAAACTTGGTAAATATACAACGGCCAAGGTGTGCTTGTATATTAAGAGACTAGCCGATGTGGACCGGAACGTTTTGCAGGAACTGATCGCCGACTCATTTGACTCTACCCATTCAAGTATATTTCAACGGATGAATGACAATGACTAAAATCGGTAAAGACAATATCTTTCCCTCTCTGGAAACTGAGCGTTTGATCTTGCGACCAATGACGGTTGAGGACACAGATTTTGTTTTCAAGCACTTCGGTGATTCGGCAGTGTACCAATATCTCCTTGATGAACCGCCTGTGACAGAGTATGCACATGCCCAAGAGATCATTCAATTCTATTCAGAGCAAGAAGGGAAGACGTACAATCGCTGGGTGATGGTTCGAAAATCCGATCATCAACCCCTTGGAACATGCGGTTTTCATAAATGGGACAAACGGTATTTCCGTGCTGAAATCGGATATGACTTGGGTCCTGGTTTTTGGGGACAAGGTTATATGATGGAATCTCTGCGGGCGGTCATCTCTAATGGATTTGAGCAAATGAGATTAAATCGGATTGACGCGTTGGTGTATGTCGAGAACAATCGTTCAATTCAACTATTGCAGAAACTAGGCTTTAAGCAAGAAGGTGTTCTTCGTGATTATTTCTATTCAGACGGGAATTTTTATGACCATTCCCTTTTTGCCTTGCTACAAAGGGAATGGAAACCGTAAGATTAAATACAACCGTCAGGCATTTCGGCAAGTTACTGGCAGGCGCCGCCCAACAAAGCGTGCGCTGGACGCTGGGGACTGCCGCTGCGCGGCGTGCGGCACTTTTGAGCATTTTTCTGGCTTCGAGTTTTTCCCGCTCCCAAGCAGAATCCAAGCCCGCCCTAGCGCCAGCAACGCAAACCGTTCGGCAGCCTGGCATCGAGAGCATTTGACGCAGCGATTGAGTCGCATAATCCTTAGCAAGAAATGCTATACGCATCACAAGATGAAAGACACCCGAAACCATGCAAATCGACTGGATGCAAGTCTACAACCAGCTATTCACTAGCAGCTTAACAGCCTGTTTCACGGTAATGGGCGGCGTAGCTGTGCTTATCATGGGTCAATTAGCGCTCAAGCTGTTTGTAGATCCTATAAACAAGCAGGCCGAACTTATAGGAGAGATAGCTCACTCCCTCACTTTCTATGCAAATTACTACGGCAACGCAAGCCTACTCGAGAAAGAAGATGTACGAGAGGCAACGCAGACACTTAGAAGGCAAGCAAGTCAGTTGCGGGCCAGTGCTTGGACGATCCGCTGGTACGGGCTATGGCAAGTAATCGGCTTTGTCCCACGGAAAGCAGATGTAATAAAGGCGTCCGAACATCTTATCGGTCTATCGAACTCCATGGCCCACATTGATCGAAACACGATCGATCAGAGAGAAAACGACATCCGAAGCCTTCTGCGATTCGCCAAATGAAGCCCACTGGCAAGTATAAGGCTGCCCAACACTGCATCCACCAAACTCCCGCTGCGCGCTGTCAATTCCAGCGTTCGGGCATCGCAGAGTAGTCTCTAGTTCAGCCATCTCGACCAGAACCGCGCGAGCACCAGTATCGAGCGGCAGTTCGATCCTGCTGCCGTTCGGCAGTTCAAGGCCAACGCCGGGCACGACATCACGATCGACGGCCCGCAGATCGCCGCGCATGCTCTCAGGGCCGGTCTGGTGGACGAAGTCCAGATGATTGTCTGCCCCGTCCTCGTCGGCGGCGGCAAGCGCTTTTTCCCGGACGGCGTGCGTCTGGACCTGAATCTGATCGAGAATCGCCGCTTTGGCAGCGGTGTAGTCGTACTGCGCTACAAGGTGCAACTACCGGGTCAAGATCAGTGACGCAGAACAGGTCGACGCGGAGCTTGTGAGCTGGATGATGCTGTGCTATGACAATGCGGGCTAGTGTTGCGTCAACCGTGATTTGAGGAGTTCGCATGCCCACATGCGAACCCGGCACGCTTGCACCTGCGGCGCACGTGCAGGTGTCTGGGGATGCCTACTCCACATATGAGCGTTGTGATATGATACTGGATCTGCCGAGAAAGATGGCGTATACTGTTCGAACCGCCCACTGGCTGACCGCATACCGCGTCGGCAAGCTCATGGCAGGTTCTTCGGATGTCCGTCGTCGACCTATCTAAGCTCGTTTTCGTGTCCAGTCTCGCGGGCGCACCTCACGGACCCAGACCATGTCAGAAATTACCTTGAAAACTTTGGTTGTTCGATTCAAGGGGCGGATTCTGCTTACCAATCTGTTGGTGTTCCTTGAATCAATGCTTGGCGTTCTGATTCCGCTTTTCATCGGTTTGGCAATCAACGACCTGCTTGACCAGTCGTTTCGGGGTGTGATCTACTTGATTGTTGTGGGGGTGTCATCGGTTGCGGTGGGTAGTATTCGAAGATTTCATGATACTCGCGCTTACTCCAGGATGTTTCAGATACTCGCGCCTGAAATGGTGGAAAGGGAGCGGGAAAAGGATAGTTCTGTCTCCAAGATAACTGCCCGAACAGGTCTACTCGCCGAAATCGTCGAATTCCTCGAATGGTCAGTGCCCGCAGTGGTGGGTGCAACAGTTTATTTGCTCGCAACATTGGTGATTATTGCGGGTCTCAACCTCAATGTCTTCTATGCCAGCTTACTGGTGTTACTGCTCACCTTCATTGTGTACGTGACGACCGGAAAGATAAACTTCAAGCTCAACGAGAATTATAATGACCAACTCGAAAAGGAAGTGAACGCCCTTGAATCAAGGGACCATGGGGTCACCAGGAGTTATTACACAACCTTGATGCAGTGGAATATCAAGCTGGCTGATCTGGGAACATTCAACTACTTGATCGTGATGCTGGGGACAACAGCGCTACTGGTGTATACGCCCATAGCGGTTATCAAGGGCGGCGTCGAATACTATGGCCTGGTGTTTTCAGCCGTTTTGTACGTTTTCGAATTCATTGCTGCCCTGATCGAACTCCCTGATAATATCGAGCAAGTCATCCGGCTCAATGAGATTTCCAGCCGGTTGTCTGAGTAGCAACTTGGGCCGGCGTGAGCCCAGGCGCCAGCAGGGAGAATGCGCGCGGTTTGGTGCGCGAATATGACGCGCGTCATGGCGCGTTGGGGAGCGCTGTGCTATCCTGTGCTCGATGGATCATGCACCGGCGCGGTCTGGCGGTCGCCGGTGGACAAACTGAACCGTTCAAGGAGGAACGACCCAATGACCAAGACAGTTGTACTGGTCGGCGCGCTGGACACCAAGGGCGCTGAGTTTGCTTTTGTCAAGGACCTGATCGAGCGCGCCGGCCTGCACACGCTGGTGGTGGACTTCGGCGTCATCGGCGCGCCCACTCTGGCGCCTGACATTTCGCACGAGGAAGTCGCCCAGGCCGGCGGCGGCGATCTGGCTTACCTGGCCAGCGGCCAGCACAAGGACGAGGCCATGGCGGTCATGGGCGCGGGCCTGGCGGCCGTGGTGCGCGGCCTGTACGATGAGGGCCGGCTGGACGGCATCCTGGGCATGGGCGGCAGCGGCAACACCTCTATCGCCACCCAGGCCATGCGCACCCTGCCCGTGGGTGTGCCCAAGGTGATGGTCAGCACGCTGGGCGGCGGCGACGTCAGCGCCTACGCCGGCGCTAAGGACATCACCTTTATGCCTTCCATCGTCGACGTGGCCGGCCTCAACAGCATCAGCCGTGCCATCTACAGCAATGCGGCCGGGGCCATCGCGGGCATGGTGCAGATGCAGGCGCCGCCGGCCGCGGAGGAGCGGCCGTTGGTCACCGCCTCTATGTTCGGCAACACCACGGCCTGCGTCGACCGGGCGAGGGGTGTGATGGAGGCGGCCGGCTACGAGGTGCTGGTCTTCCACGCCACCGGCACGGGCGGCAGGACCATGGAGAGCCTCCTTGCCGATGGCTACATCGCCGGTTCGCTGGACATCACCACCACCGAGCTGGCCGACGAGGTGTGCGGCGGCGTGCTCAGCGCCGGACCGGAGCGCGGCCTGGCGGCCGCGCGCGCCGGCATCCCAACGGTTCTCGTGCCCGGCTGCGTGGACATGGCCAACTTCTGGGGCGTCGAGACCATGCCGGAGAAATATCACAGCCGCAATCTCTACAAATGGAATCCCAACGTCACCCTGATGCGCACCAACGTGGAGGAAAATCGCCAGATCGGCCAGATGCTGGCCGCGGCCGCCAACGCCTCTACGGCGCCGGTGGTGATCGTGTTGCCGCTCAAGGGCGTGTCTATGCTGGACAGTCCCGGCGGCCAGTTCTGGGACCCTGCAGCCGACCAGGCCTGCTACGACGCCATCAAAGCTCACCTTAAGCCTGGCATCCCGGTCGTCGAGCTGGACTTCAACATCAACGATCCTGAGTTCGCCGACAAGTGCGCGGCGCTGCTGCTGGAAATGTTGGCGTAACGAGTAACCCGTAATACGTAACCCGGAATGTGCGTTATGCGGAGAGTCTCTGGGTTACGCATGACTCGTTACGAGTTACGCGCCGCCAGCCAAGGCTTACCGTAACACGTAACCCGTAACACGTAACCCGGAATGTGCGTCAAGCGGAGACTCTCCGGGTTACGCATGACTCGTTACGAGTTACGCGTCGCCAGCCAAGGCTTACCGTAACACGTAACCCGTAACACGTAACCCGGAATGTGCGTCAAGCGGAGAGTCTCTGGGTTACGCATGACTCGTTACGAGTTACGCGCCGCCAGCCAAGGCTTACCGTAACACGTAACCCGTAACACGTAACCCGGAATGTGCGTCAAGCGGAGACTCTCCGGGTTACGCATTACGCATTACGAGTTACGAGTTACGTCTCTTCACACAACTCCCACTTCAAAGGAGCTTCCCATGGCCTTCATCTCACGCTCAGACGCATTGCAGCGCCTCCATGCCCAGGTAGCCGCCGGCCGGCCCATCGTCGGCTGCGGGGCGGGCACGGGCATCTCGGCCAAGTTCGCCGAAAAGGGCGGGGCCGACCTGATCATCATCTACAACTCCGGCCGCTACCGCATGGCCGGCCGCGGCTCGCTGGCCGGGCTGATGCCCTACGGCGACGCCAACGGCATCGTGGTCGAGATGGCCGCCGAGGTGCTGCCGGTCGTCAAGGACACACCCGTCCAGGCGGGTGTCTGCGGCACCGACCCCTTCCGCCTCCTGCCCGTCTTTCTCAAGCAGATCAAGGAGATGGGCTTCACCGGCGTGCAGAACTTCCCGACGGTCGGGCTGATCGACGGCACCTTCCGCACCAATCTGGAGGCCACCGGCATGGGCTACGACAAGGAGATCGAGATGATCGCCCTGGCCCGCCAGATGGACCTGTTGACCACCCCCTACGTCTTTGACCCCGACCAGGCCAAGGCCATGGTCGAGGCCGGCGCCGACGTGCTGGTAGCGCATGTGGGGCTGACCACGGCCGGCTCCATCGGCGCGGGCTGGGCCATGTCGCTGGACGAGGCCATCGAGCGGGTGATGGCCATCGCTGCGGCCGGCAAGGCGGTGCGCCCCGACGTGCTGGTGATCTGCCACGGCGGCCCCTTCGATGAGCCGGATCAGGTAGGCTCGGCCCTGCTCAGGATGCCCGGCATTGCTGGCTTCTTCGGCGCCTCCAGCATCGAGCGCCTGCCCACTGAGCGCGCCATCACGCGTCAGGTGCAGGAGTTCAAGGAGTTGGCGGTGGGACGGTAGATTGATAAAGTGGTAGGCAAGTAGGCAAGTAGACAAGGGCCGGCCCGTTGGGGTACAATCCGCACGGGCCGGGCCGGTCTGCCTGAGTTGATCGGGCCGGTCTCCGACCGAGCCATCCAATCTCGCTGCTCGGGCCGGTCTCTGACCGAGCCCGCCCATCGTACATAACCATGCCTGATTACACCTCCCAACCCCGCTGGTGGCAGCGCGGGGTCTATCGACTGATGTCGACCCGACCGGCCGCGCGGCTGGCAGCGAAGGTGCTGCCGGGCGTCGACCGCACGACCTTGCGGCTGAGCGGCGGGCGCTTCACGCTGACCAGCGCCTTGATCCACGTGCCCATCGTGATGCTGACCACCACCGGGGCCAAGTCGGGCCTACCGCGCACCGTGCCGCTTCTGGCCTTCCCCGACGGCGACAAGGTCGTGGTAATTGCGTCCAGCTTTGGCAATACCAAACACCCAGCCTGGTACCTCAACCTGCGAGCCAACCCGCAGGCGACGCTGGCTTTTCACGGGCGGCCGGCCCGGCCCTACATCGCCCGCGAGGCCAGCGGCGCCGAACGAGCGGTCTATTGGCAACGCGCGGCCCGCGCCTATCCCGGCTACAACGCCTACAAAGAGCGCACTGAGGGGCGAGAGATACCGGTGATGGTGCTGGAGCCGGCACAGTCCGATGAGTAGAACACCTGCACTTGCAGCGGCAGGTGCAAGTGTTCACCGGCTGACCCGAAAAAGCCCCTCAGGGCTTGTCGGACCCATTCCTAGCGCCTGAGGGCGCTTCTCAGGTTTAGCCAGGGGATTTCCAATCCCTGGGCCGCTATGCGTCACCTAACCGTCCCCCGCACCCTCTGCTTCGTCCTGCATGACGAGGACGTCCTGCTGATCCAGCGCGCGCGCCACAAGCGGCTCTTCCCTGGCAAGGTCAACGGCGTGGGCGGCCACGTCGAGGCGGGCGAGGACGTGACTGCCTCGGCCGCGCGCGAGATCTTCGAAGAAACCGGCCTGGTCGTGGATGACCTGTGGCTGGCCGGCGTGGTGCACGTGGACGGCCGCCTGGGTCAGGCCGATGCGCTGCCTGATGGGTTCATGCCGGGCGTGATGGTCTTGGTGTTTACCGCCCAAGCTGCCAGCCGTGATGTGCGCGCCAGCGATGAAGGGGATCTGATCTGGGTACCGCTGTCCCAGGTGCATGGCCTGGATTGGGTGGACGGCGACCCGAAGCTGTTGCTGGCCGCACTGGAGGCCCGTCGCACGGGGCGGCCGTTCTCGTTGTACCTGCCGGCGTGAGATTCGGAAACCGGGTTTTTATGCACGGGCGTGAGCTTCGCGCCCGTCCGCACCCTGTTTGGCGCTGCGCTCGTTGCGTGGGAGATAAAAACCCGGTTTCTTGGCCGGTTTGACAAATTCCATTCCCTATGTTACTATCCGCCGCACAATTTTATAGCCTTGAACGCTCTTATCCAGAGAGGCGTAGGGACCGGCCCGATGATGCCTCGGCAACCAGGAGACTGGAGACTGGTAGAGCGGTAAATTGGTAAACTGGTACATTGGTGGCATGCTCCCAATCTACCAATTTTCCAATTTACCAATCTACCTACTACCACCCCATGGTGCCAATTCCGTCAGCGAAAGCTGGGAGATGAGAGAGGTGGATCGAATTGATTCCGCGCTCGCACGCCCCGCATCGTTGATGGCGGGGTTTTTTGTTTTCTCACGACGCCGGCTCGCCGTCCTGAACAGAGCGATATCTCACATCCAAGGAGCTGAGTGATCATCGTATGCGCGTACTCAAATTCGGCGGCACCTCAGTCGGCAGCGCCGACGCCTTTGGCCAGGTAGCCAGGATCGTGGCCAGCGCCCGACAGCAGGACAGGGAGGTTATCGTCGTCACCTCGGCCATGAGCGGCGTGACGGACATCCTGATCAACGCAGCTAAGGCGGCTGCGGCCGGCGACCGCCGGCCCTACCGCGAGGCGCGCGACGAATTGATGGCCAAACACCAGATGGTGGCCGGGCAACTGGTCAACGACGGCGTGGAGCGGGCCGCGCTGGGCCGGCTGTTCGAGTCGCGTCTGGCGGCCTTCGAGCGGCTGTGCCGCAGCGTCGAGGTGTTGGGCGAGCTGACCGCGCGTGGGTTGGACGTGATCTCCGGCACGGGCGAGCGGTTGGCGGCCCCGCTGCTGGCGGCTGTGCTGCGGGCCAACGGCGTGGCGGCCGAGTGGGTGGACGCCAGCGAGATCATCGTCACCAGCAACCACTTTGGCAGCGCCGACCCGATCATGGAGCCGACCGCGCGCCATGCCAAAAGCCGGCTCAGCCCGTTGTTGCAAGGGGGCGTGGTGCCAGTCGTCACCGGCTTTGTCGGCGCGACAGAGGAAGGCATCAGCACTACACTGGGCCGCGGCGGCTCTGACTACTCCGCGGCCATCCTGGGGGCGGCCCTGGACGCGAATGAGGTGCAGATCTGGACTGACGTCAACGGCATTATGACTGCCGACCCGCGCATCGTGCCGACCGCGCGCACCATCCCTGAGATTTCCTACATCGAGGCGGCCGAACTGGCTTTCTACGGCGCCAAGGTGCTGCATCCCAAGACGATTCTGCCCGCGGTGGAGCGCGGCATCGCCTTGCGCGTGCTGAACACCTTTGAGCCAAACCACCCCGGCACGTCGATCGTCAAGGAGCCCAAACCTAGCAAGGACGTGGCCAAAGCTATCTCGGTTATCAAGGGCCTGACCATGGTGACCGTCGAAGGCCGCGGCATGTTGGGCGTGCCCGGCATCGCCGCCCGCACCTTTGCCGCCGTGGCTCGCGCGGGCGCCAACGTGCTGATGATCAGCCAGTCTTCGTCGGAGCAGAGCATCAGCTTCGTGATTCGCGAGAGTGAGCGGGACGCGGTAGTGGCGCAGCTTCAGGGTGAGATGGCGCGCGAGCTGGCCAGCCAGCACATCGACCAGGTGCGGCCGCTGGACGGCATCGTGATCGTGGCCATCGTCGGCGCAGCCATGAAGGGTACCCCCGGTATTGCCGCGCGCATCTTCGGCGCCTTAGGCGAGGCTGAGATCAACGTCATCGCCATCGCCCAGGGCAGCAGCGAGTGCAACATCTCCCTGGTGATTGCCCGCGGCGACGCCGACGAGGCCGTGCGCAAGATTCACGACGCGTTTCGCTTGAGTGAGGCTAACGGGGAGGGATAAGCGTCGATCAGGACTGACGGTGCTGGATTACCGCGTGGACGAGCGCAGCACCGTCAGTCCTCCGTGGCTGCATTGGCCACGATAATCGCCAGACCCCAGGCAGCGCCGCAGCATGGCGCGCTCACACCGCCAGCCCCAGCGCAAACAACACCCCAAACCATAAGCTCAGCCGTGCTGTGCCGGCCAGCGCCTGGTTCATGGCAGGGCCGTCGGCCGCCGTGTAGACGATGCGCCGCAGCCGCATGGCATCGGGCAACGTCAGCCAGGGCAGTAGCACCAGCAGATCAGCGGGGCTCCACGTGCCCAGCACGGGGGCGGTGATCAACAGCGCCAACGGCACGGCGTAGGCGCCGGCCAGCAGCAGCGTGTACTCCTTGCGCGCGCCAGTCGCCCCCAAGCGCACGGCCAGGGTGCGTTTGCCGACGCGGGCGTCGGTCTCGATGTCACGCAGATTATTGACCACCAGGATGGCGGTGATCAGGAAGCCGGGCGGCAGGCTGGCCAGCCACACCAGTGGCGTCACGGCGAGGGCCTGCACATAGTAGGTGCCCACCACTGCGGCCAGCCCGAAGAAGATAAAGACGAACAGATCGCCCAGGCCGTTGACCGAGAGGGGGAAGGGACCGCCGCTGTAGGCCACCGAGGCGATAATGGCAGCCACGCCCACGAGGAGGATCGGCCAGCCGCCGACATAGATCAGATACAGGCCGATGGCCGCCGTAACCAACAGCACCAACCCCAGCCCTAGCCGCAGCTCGCGCAGCGAGATCAGCCCGCTGAGCGCCACCCGCGTAGGCCCTTTGCGGTCGGGCTGGTCGTAGCCCTTGACGAAGTCATAATAGTCGTTGGCCAGGTTGCTGGCGATCTGCAAGAGCAGCGCGCTGACCAGGGCGGCCAGCGCCGGCAGGAGCTTGAACGCGCCGTCGCCCACGGCCAGCCCGACGCCGACCAGCACTGGCCCGACCGCAGCCGGCAGCGTGCGGGGCCGAATAGCCAGCCACCAGGCCTGGCGGCGGGTGAGTTGAGAGGGGGCAACTGTTGTCATGGTTTCTGGGCGAATGGTCAATTATCAATGGTCAATGGTCAATGCCGAAGTTTGTCGGCGAAATTGACAATTGATCATTGGATATTGGCCATTGACTATTTCCTTGTTTCCGCCTCCCGCCCCAATGTCTCGATCATGCTGTTGAAGATCGGGCCGTGGATGGGATAGAGGCTGTACCAATAGATCAGACCGAAGAGGCCCTTGGACGCGAAGAAGGCGGTTTGCACCAGCAAGGTCTGGCCGTCTTCTTGCGGCTTGGCCTCGAATGTCAGCCAGGCGCGGCCAGGCACCCGCATCTCAGCGCGCAGGCGCAGCAGCCGGTCCGGCTCGACCGCCTCGACGCGCCAGAAGTCCAGCGCATCGCCCGCGCGCAGATCGACCGGATCGCGCCGGCCGCGGCGGAAGCCCACGCCGCCCACCATGCGGTCCATGATGCCCCGCGCCCGCCAGGCCCAGTTGAAGCTGGGATAGCCGCGGTCGCCGCCGATGCTGGTGAAGGCGCGGAAGACCGCAGCGGGCGGCGCATCGACCACCCGCAGCCGCTTTTCGATCATCAGGCCGTCCTGTACGGTGAACTTGACCGGCGCCACATCGCCCTGGGTGGTCGCCAGGGCGTCGCTCCAGGTGGTCTCCAGGTGGCCGGCGTCCAGCCGTTGCAGCGCCCGCTCCACGGCTGTCTTGTAGTCCAGCAGCTCGATGTCGGGAAACAGGCGCCGGGCCGTATCGTCGCGCACCACCACCTCATTGCGCAGCCCCTCGATCAACGGGCGGGCGATCTCGGCCGGGATGGGCGTCACCCAGTGCACCCAGTACGATGAGAGCCGGGGCGTCAGCACGGGCACAGGCACCAGCCAGCGGCGCAGCCCGCGCACCTCAGCGTAGCCCAGCATCATTGTTTCGTAGGTCAGCACGTCGGTGCCGCCGATCTCGACAATGCGTCCGGCGCTCTCGGGCACGTCCAGGGCCGCCGCGAGATAGTCCAGCACGTTACGGATGCCGATGGGCTGGACGCGGGTGTAGAGCCATTTAGGGCAGATCATGGCCGGCAGCCGCTCAGTCAGGTTGCGGATCATCTCGAAGGAGGCGCTGCCGGAGCCGACAATGACGGCCGCGCGGAACTCGGTCACCGGCACGCCCGACGCCCGCAGCGCCTCGCCCGTCTCCTGGCGCGAGCGCAGATGGCGGCTCAGGTCAGCCTCCGGATCGCCCAGGCCGCCCAGGTAGATGATGCGTTTGACCTGTGTGGCCGCGGCGATCTGGCCGAAATTGTGGGCCGCGCGCAGGTCGCGCTCGTGGAACTCGCCGTTGCCCTCGCCTACCTTCTGCATGCTGTGGATCATGTAATAGGCCGCGCTGACGCCAGCCATGGCCGGCAAGAGGGTCTCCGGCCGGAACACATCGCCCGTGGCCACCTCCACCTGGTCGATCCAGGGACGGCCCTGCAGGCGTCCGGGGTCGCGCACCAGCACCCGCACGCGGTAGCCGGCCTCCAGCAGCCGCGGCACCAGCCGGCCGCCCACATAGCCAGTGGCGCCGGTTACGAGGATCAAGTCAGTGGTCGTTTCCATTAGAGGTTGGTAACATCTTTAAGAGGGCAGCAGGGGAGAAAACGGGAAGAGAAGATGTGGCATAGTCACGTGGATCACACGTGACTATTGCGTCAAGTTGACTATGTGCAGCACTGGCATGTTGGACCGCATCTTCAAAGTCTTTCAGCGGAAGCGTCAACGCATCCTGTAGAACCTTCGTGTCAATCACAGCGATCTGGCATTCCGCAAGTAGTCCTGTGACGATCTGCCGTGCTTCCTCGGCGCCTTGCAGCTTGCGAGCGATGTAGAAAACGTTGACCGGTGTGATAGCAGATACGTAAGTTACAACTTGACCTTGCCGATTGGCCTCCCACACGGCTGTGACAGCTTCGGCAAATGGCTCGCGGTCTAACAGGAAATCGAGCACTACGTTGGTATCAAGCAAAACGCGCATCATTGATATTTCTCGATCAAGTAGTCAGCATAGGCATCTTCGATCTCTTGATCCGAAGGAGAAGCGCCTGCTGGCTTCAGCATACCCCGCCAGAGCTTGGGCGTGCTGTCTTGTCGCGGCCTACCTGTCTCTATCAACTCCATTCGCAAGGACCGGGTTAGTTCCTCCAAGAGCAGCAATCGCTCGTTGATCGGTAACTGTTTGAACTCTGCTGCAATTTCTCGAAAAGTCATCACAAACCTCCGATCTTTCAGTGTCTCGCTATCGATCTGCTGTGGTCAATTGTAACACGTCAAAGACCAACAGACAAAGCCCGCGACAGCCACTTGATCACCGCAACCGCTAATCAACGGTACGCACAGATCGTCATTCATTGCCGCCAACCTGAAGCAGACCCTTTCGAGGAAGCTCAATGTGATGGAACACGAGCATCCGCAACTGGGAATGTCAGGACTTCGGCTCCAGCCGCAATGATTGTACCGCCACCCCGCTCCCGGCATCGAAAAAATGCAGCCGCTCTGGCGGGAAGTGCAGCCACACCGTCTCGTCGGGCGCGGGGCGCAGCTCGGGCGGGGTGATGGCGCGCAGCAGGCTGCCGGCCGGCAGGAAGTCCACAGCCAGCAGCAGCAGCGCCTCCTTGCCCAGCGGCTCGCGCACCACAGCTCGCGCAGGCAGGCTGTCCGGCCTGGACTCCTGGCTCACCACCACATCCTCGGGCCGGATGCCCAGCAACAGCGGCCGGCCGCCCTGGTCCATAGCCGCTTGGCGTAGCTCGCCTGACAGCGGAATGCGCGCCGCGCCGGCCATGAAGGCTGCGCTTTCACCTTCCAAACGCCCATCGATCAGGTTGATCATGGGGCTGCCGATGAAGCCGGCCACGAAGGCGCTGGCCGGGCGGCGGTAGATATGCTCCGGGTCGCCGGCCTGCTCGATCTTGCCGTCGCGCAGCACCAGCAGCGTGTCGGCCATGGTCATGGCCTCAGCCTGGTCGTGGGTGACGTAGATGGTGGTGACGCCCAGCTCGCGCTGCAAGCGCTTGATCTCGCCGCGCATCTCAACGCGCAACTGGGCGTCCAGGTTGGAGAGCGGCTCGTCCATCAGGTAGACTTCGGGCTGGCGCACCATGGCCCGGCCCAGGGCGACGCGCTGCATCTGGCCGCCGGACAGCTCCCTCGGTTTGCGCTGCAAGAGGTGATCGATGCCCAGCGACTGGGCCGTGCGCTCCACCTGCTGGCGAATCTCGTCCTTCTTCAGCTTGCGGGCCTGCAAGGGGAAGGCCATGTTGGCGAAGACGGTCATGTGCGGATAGAGTGCATAGCTCTGGAAGACCATGGCCGCGTTGCGCTCCCAGGGCGGTACGGTCGTCACCGCCTTGCCGTCGAACAGCACCTGGCCGTCGCTGGCCTCCTCCAGACCGGCAATCATGCGCAGCAGCGTGGTCTTGCCGCAGCCCGACGGCCCCACCAACACCGTCAGCCGGCCGTCGTCGAAGCGCCAACTCAGGTTGTCCACAGCCGTGACTGTGCCAAAGCGCTTGCTGATGCCCTCAACTGCTACTTCAGCCATGCTAATACCTCACCGAGCCAGCCGTCAGCCCCTGGATCACGGCGCGCTGGAAGAGCAAGACCAGCAGTATCACCGGCACCAGGGAGAGCATGATGCCGGCCGAGACCCAGGCCCACTGAAGCTGAAAAGCCTGGCTGAAGCCCAAAATGGCCACCGGCGCTGTCTGCGCTTCGGGCAGGCCGAGGCTGATCGTCAGCGCCAGCATGAACTCGCCCCAGGATCCCAGGAAGACCAGCACACCGGCAGAGAAGAGACCGGGGGCGGCCAGCGGCAGCATCACCCGCCAGAAGACCTGAAAGGGAGGCCAACCGTCCATCTTGGCGGCGTCTTCCAGCTCGAAGGGCAGATTGGCGAAGTAGGCGGCGAGCAGCCAGGTGCTGAGGGGAATGCTGTAGGCGATGTTGGGTAGGATCAGGCCGGGCAGGCTGGAAAGCAGGCCCAGCGAGCGAATGAGCACGAAGGTGGGGGCGATGACCACGATGGCCGGCGCCATGCCCGCCATCTGGATCAGCGCCAGCGACTGCACCTTGTAGCGAAAACGCAGACGGGCGATGGCGTAGGCGGCCAGCGCAGCCAGAAAGAGCGCTCCCACCGTCACCGCCGACGAGACGAGGAGGCTGTTGCGAATCGCATTCTGCACCTCGAACCCAGGCCCCAGTACCGTCTGGTAGCTTTCCCATGAGATCTCCGCCGGCCAGACCCGCAGCGGCAGGCGGAACTCCGTCCCCGGCCGCTTCAGCGACGTCACCAACACCCAATAGAGCAGCAGCAGGCTGAACAGGGCAACGGCGGCCGTGATGGCCAGGGAGGCGAGGGTGTGCAGAGGGCGTCGCATGGCTGATAGGCGTAAGGAAGGGAAAGGAGGGAAATCAGGGAAACCTGGCGCTTCTTACGGTTCACCGATCACCGTTTACCGATCACCGGTCACCGAAACCGCAGGTGCGGTGTGATGCGGCGGATGTAGAGCAGGCTGAGGGCCATGACCAACAGGAAGGTGATGATAGCGTAGGCTGAGCCGCGGCCGAACTGGACGAAGGTGAAGTAGAACTTGTAGGCGAAGGAGCTGAGGGTGTCGGTGGTGGCGCCCGGCCCGCCACCTGTCAGCCCATAGACGATGTCGAAGACCCGCAACGCGTCCAGGGTGCGGAAGAGCAGCACCACCAGGATGGTGGGCAGAATCAGCGGCAGGGTAATGCGCCGCAGCCGCATCCAGGCGCGCGCGCCGTCCATCTTGGCCGCGTCGTGCAGGTGCTGCGGCACCATGGCCAGCCCACCCATCAGGAAAATGGCCGTGATCGCGGCGCCCTTCCAGACGTAGGCTATGATGACGCTGAAAACTGCCAGGGTGGGGTCGGCCAGGAACAGCGGCGGCTTTTCAGCCAGCCCCAGCCCCACGGCCAGCGCGCCGATCAAGCCCACGTCCGTGTTGAACAGCCAGCGCCAGATCGATGCCTGGATGATGGCCGGAATCGCCCACGGCAGTACGATGATCGTCCGCAGGATGCCGCGCAGCGGTCGTATCACCCAGAAGCTGGCCAGCGCCATACTCAATCCCAGCACGAACTCCAGCGTCACGGCGGCCACGGCAAAGAGGACCGTGAAGCGCATGGAACCCCAGAACTCGCGGCTGGCCAACACCGCGCGGTAGTTGGCCAGCCCGACGAACGGCGCCTCCCGCCAGCGGGTGCTGTACTCCAGGTCAAACAGGCTGTAGATGGCCGTTTGGACGATGGGGTAGAACAGGAACACCGCCAGCGCCAGGAAGGCGGGGGCGAGGAAGAGCAGGGCGATGGTCGACTCGCGTTGGCGCATAGGCGCTACTGGCCTAACGCGTCGATCCGGCCGCACGCGTCGTTCAGCGCCTGCTCAGCCGGCTTGATACCGGTGA
The DNA here is from genome assembly GCA_014155705.1 of Anaerolineae bacterium clx_CAG2. Taxonomy (GTDB): domain Bacteria; phylum Chloroflexota; class Anaerolineae; order JAAEKA01; family JAAEKA01; genus JAAEKA01. The sequence continues at coordinate 27,198 of JAAEKA010000302.1, forward strand.
TTGCCGAATGGATTTCGTCCTGCAGGATGCTGGAGAGCTCTGTGTAGCGCACGCTGGGGGGACGTGGGACGGCGCTGGAGAGCAGCGGCCCAATGGTGTCGGCGTTGGGATTGGCGGCGATGACCTCCGGATCGTCGTACAGTCCTTTGTAGTATTGCACCGGTCCCCAGGCGATGGCGAAGCCCTTCTGCGCCGGTAGGCCGGCGATCACTTCCATTACCTGTAAAGCCTCGACACTGTTGTCGCTGTAGGGGTTGACGGCAAAGGCGAAGCCGCCGGCCACGCCAGCGGTTTGGCCGCCGGGCTGAGCCGGATTGGGCATCACTGCCCAGTTGCCGGCCACGGCCGAGCGCTCCGGATCGTCCAGCCAGACCACGATGTCGTGGTTGTGGCGCAGGAAGACAGCCTTGCCTTCAGCGAAGCGGGTGCGCGCCTCTTCGGCTTTCCAGGCCGGTACCTCGCGCGGCGAGACGCCGCTCTCGATGAGATTGACCAGGAAGCTCAGCGCCTCGACTCCCTCAGGCGAGTTCATGGCGCACTGGCCCGCGTCGTCGAAGTAGCGGCCGCCGAAGCCCAGCAGAAACTCCGACCAGGTCATCACCAGTCCCTCGTCCTTGATCCCCGCCCAGACGAAGCCCGACAGCTCAGGATCTTCTGCGGTGATAGCCTGGGCAATCTGTACCAGCTCGTCGTAGGTCTGCGGCGGAGCAAAACCGGCCGCCTCCAACAGGTCAGTGCGGTAGAAGGTGCCGGAGACGCTGCTCCAGAAAGGCACGCCCAGCCGCTGGCCTTCGTAGGAGAAGACGTCCAATCCGTTGGCGATGTAGTTCTCATCCAACTGAGACGCCAGGTCGTCCAGCGGCACAGCCCAGCCGGCCCGGCCGAATTCCTGCACCCAAGGCATATCCATGCCGTAGATGTCCACCGTCGGGTCTTCGGAGGCGATCCAGACCGCCAGCGCCTCGCGCATGCCGTTGATGGTGTCGGGCATCAGGTTCAGACGCACGTCGATGTTGGGGTATTGCTTGGCCACCTCGTCGCGGATCACGTCGATGGGCGCGGGCCCAGGGCCGAAGGAGGTCTGCAGGAAGCGGTTATAGGCCAGGGTGATGACCACCGGCTCGGCGGTCGGGGCCTCGTCAGACGCGGGGCCGCTCTGCGGCGGCGACAGCACCGGCTGGCAGGCCGATAATACCAACGCGGTGATCACGACCAGCGCTACCAGCGCCCATTTTGTCTTCGAAATCATCAGGTGTCTCCTTATCCAGAATAAGAAAGTAGAGAAGTTGCGGCGGAGTCGGAGGCGGATCAGCGTCAGATTGCTTCCGCCTGCGGTTGCAGTAGATGCTGCAACTGTAGCATAAGTCGGCAGGCTGGGCAAGCCGTGGGTGGGTTTTGCCAGGCGCAGACCCCACCACACACCCAGCGCGGCCAGCGCCGTGTCGCGCAGGCGAATCAGCAGGCTGAGGCTGAGGCCGGCCGCCGGGTTGACCCCCATTGCCCCCAGCACCAGCACCTGGCTGGCCTCGAGCGCGCCCAACCCGGCCGGCAGCGCGGCCAGAAAAGCGATGCGTGCGGCAGTCAGGGCGATGATGGCTTGTACCGGCGACAGGGGAATGCCCAACGCCCAGAGCGCCAGCCAGTATTCGGCAATCATGCCCAGCCAGCTCAACAGCGTGACGCCCATGGCCGTAGCCAGCGCGGCCGGATGGTGACGACAGAAGCTTTGCACCTGGCGTTCGCTGGCCGCCACCCCGCCCAGCAACCGCTCGATGCGATCTGGCTCGGCCGCCGTGCTGATTATCCCTGCTCGTCGCCGGCGCCACGTCTGCGCCGGCCAGACCACGGCGTGCGCCAATCGGGTCATTGGTCTGCCGCCGGCCCAGATGGCCAGCAGGAAGAGGGGCGGCAAGGCAAACAGGATCAACGCGGCGACCACAGCCACCTGTTCGGCGTCGTTGGGTAGCAGTCTCTTCTGTACGATGAGCGCCACGCCGCCTGCCAGGAAGGCGAAGTTGACCAGCAACTCCAGTGTTTTGTCCAGGGTGACTGCGGCCACGGCTGTGCTGCGCGGCACGCCGTCGCGTTTTTCCGGCAGGTAGACCTGCACCGGCTCACCGCCGAACTGCGGGCCGGGCGTGAAGTAGGTGACGCCGAACGCAGCCAGACGGTAGCCCACCAGCCTCAGGTAGGGGATGCGATGGTCCTGGCTGCGCAGGATAATCCACCAACGGCCGCTGAAGCTCAGCAGCACCAGGACGTTGAGCAGCGCTAGCCCCAGCAGCTCGGCCAGGCTGAGCTGGCGGAAGATCGCCCACGCCTCGTCCAGCGGCGCCGCGCGCAGCACCCACGCCAACAACAGCGGCGCAATTATCCAGGGCAGCAGCGGCAGCAGACGACGTTTGTTCGGCATGAGGGTTGGAGAGGGCCATGGATGACACAGATCGGATTTCTGATCCTCCGATCCCACCCGGAAGACCTTCAAGGTTTCAAAAAACCTTGAAGGTCTGGCAGTTCGTTCGCGGGACGCGGGCGGCCAAGGCGTTGCAGGAAAAGGCGGTCGGAGGGACGCCAGAGGGACCAGTTGCCCCCGCCGGTATGCAGCAGGGTGATGGCGCTGGCGGTTAACAGGCCGTTGACAAGGTTCAGCCCGCCGGTGGAGATGCTGGCGCCGGCGGGAAAGAGCAGCAGCAGAGCGCCCAGCCGCGCCTCCAGCCCGAAGAACGTCGCCAGGACGCCCACCAGGCCCAGCGCAATCATCAGCGTGGCGCTGGCTTGCGGCGTAAGCACCCCCGGCCAGTAGAAGGCGCCGGCCAGCCCGTCGGGCGAACGCAGCGCCGTCGCGGCCGCCGTCGCAAAGCAGGCTGCTGCAACCAGGCGCAGCAGCACGGGCAACTGGCGGGTCAGCAGACGCCGCCAGCGACTCAACGTCCTGCGGTAGACTGGCGACGCCGGATCGATGCGTCCGCTGACCACCAGCCAGTCGCGGCCGAAGCTGGCAGCCAGCGGCAGAGCGAACCAGATCGCGGCAAAGCGGGTGGCGGTTGGGTCCAGCACCGGCCACAGCACCACAGACACGAAGCCCATGAACAAGGCTGCAACGATGCGACCGTAGAGGCTGGACGGGAGGTCATAGACCGGCAGGCCACGCCAGGCGCGCCAAGCCAGACCGCCTACGAACAGGTAGCGCGCCAGCCCCATCAGCAGCGCCCAGGCTGGTAGTTGGCCGTAGGCCACGGCCAGGCTGACCGCCAGCAGCGCGCCCAGCGAGTCGAATTCCATATCCAGGCGCTCGCCCAACAGCGTGGGCTGGTTGGTCACGCGCGCCAGGTAGCCGTCCACGAAGTCGGTCAGGGCAGCCGCGGTGTAGACCAGCGCCGGCAGCCAGGCCAGCGCGCCAGGCGGCCGGGGAAAGAGCAGGAAACCGGCCAGGATGCCCAACAGACAGCCGCGCAGCAAGGTGACGGCATTGGCCAGCCCCAGGCGCGGGAAGATGTCCGTCTCGCCGCGGCGGCGGTTGTCCGGCAGGCCGCGGCGCAGCACGGCGAGCGTGTAGGCCATGGCCAGCGCCACCGGCGCCCACCAGCGCCAGGCAGGTTCGGCCAGACCGATGCCGTGCAGCAGGGCATAGCTCAGAGCGGCAGCCAGCGCATAGAGACCCACCACCAGCCACCAACGCCGGCGCAGTTGGGCCAGGCTGTGCCCCTGTCCCGGTTCCCTCGGATCAGCAATAATCGTCACTATCAAGGCTCAGGCATCCTAGCAGCGTCATCAGATAACTGTACCTCTATTGTCGCCGTGTTAGCGATTTGTGCAAACTAAACCGGGTACACGTAGAAACCGGGAGTTTTTGTGAGCGCTTGGTGCTTGATCCAGCCAGTACAAACTCCCGGTTTCTAGAGGGCATCCGTTTAACAGGCGCGCTTATGACTGGTGCGGCTCGTGGACGGCGAAGTAACCCAGCGCCAGAAATGCCAAAATGTACCCCAGGTAGTTTTCGTTGAGGAAGCGCGAGACGTAGAGGAAGCCGAACAACAGCAGCGCGTAGTGCCAGCAGGCTGCGCCGACGGTGTTGTGCCTCACCTGGCGCCAGCCCAACCAGAGCAGCAACGGCAGCGCCACGGCTACTTCCAGGATCCAGAACGGCCATGAGTCGAAGCGGCTGGCCAGCCCGCCCAAGGCCAGCACGAAGTTGCTGGCGCCCCAACCCCAGATCTGGTAGTGGGTCTCGGTGCTGCCGGCGGCCCAGCGCCACACGTCGTCGATCATGGCGTTTGCGTCCCAGATCAGGTAGGGAAGCAGCAGCAGGGCAAAGGCAGCCAGCGCCGGCCACCCGCGGCGCAGCATCGTCGGGATCGCCCGCGCAATGTCGCGCCACGAGCCCATTTGATCGCGCGCCAGCAGCAGGGCAAAGAAGGGGGCCATGAACCAGGCGGTGGGCTTGCTGGCGCAGGCGAGGCCGAAGGCAAGGGAGGAGAGCCAGAATTTGGAATGGTGAACGGTTAATGCAGGGGCTGCGCGGGGCAGGAGCGCGAGGGCGAGGACGATCCAGGCCCAGACAAAAAGGTCGTTCTGGCCGAAGAGGAGATCGAGGCCCATGATGGGGTTGAGGCCCAGCAGCATCAGCAGGGCCAGCCGCCAGCGCGGCCGGCTGACCGGCGCCAGCCGGGCGGCCAGGAACAACGCCAGCACGAAGACCAGCAGGTAGACGAAGCGCTGGTCGTACCAGCCCAGCGCGGCGTCGCTCAGCAGCTTGACCGGCGCGGAGAAGACGAAGGTCCACGGCAGGTAGGGGTAGTGGTCCAGCGCGGTGCGGAACTCAGGCAAGCCCCAGTCGGCCATGGGGGTGTCGCGGTAGTCCTCCACGTAGGGGTTGCGGCCGCTGAGGAAAAAGTCGATGGCGGCCTCGGTTTGCAGCACGCCGCCGTCGTGACTGTAGCTATGGGGCAGGTTTTCGTGGCGCAGCAGGGTCAGTTTGAGCGTGGGCAGCAGCACAGTCAAGGCGATGATCAACCAGATCAAAGCCAGCTTGGCGCGCTGGACAGTGGAAGATGTGCGTTGCTGGCTGGGCCGGTCGGCGCTGGCCAGATCGATCACCAGGTAGACCAACAGCGCAGCCAGTCTGAGCGCGGCCAGCAGCAGCGCGATGGGGTCGCCGAACCAGGGGCCAAACGCGGCCTCGGCCTGGTCGCTGAGGATACGGCCCAGCAGCGAATGGCCAGTGACGTTCTGGAAGTGCTCGAACAGACCGGCCTCAGCCAGGGTGTTGATGCGCAGTCGCGCCAGCACCAATACAGCCAGCAGCAGCGCGTCCCAGCCGGGGCGGCCCAAGGAGGATGGCGGGGGTGTCCGCACGGCTTCAGCGCGCGGCGTTTGCGGATCAGACACTGGTTCTTGCACTTCGGACATGGCCGCATGATACCACAGGAAACAGCGCAATGGTAACTGCCCATCGGCGCTTCACGCTTTGCCCGCCCGCGCGGCCTATGTTACAATAGCCGCCATGGACTTCCTCACCA
>JAAEKA010000303.1 GCA_014155705.1 Anaerolineae bacterium clx_CAG2
AGAGGGCGGGCATGCAGCCGTGGCCGGCCGGATGGGGGCTGATCCGCTGGGCCAACTGCTGCGGAACGCGCTGGATGCGTCCGGCGTAGACACGCAGGCGCTGTTGGCCACACCGGGCGCGGCGACAGCTATCAACACTGCCCTGGTGACCAGCAGCGGCGAACGCAGCTTCTACGTCTTCCCCGGGGCGTGCGCACATCTGACCCCGGCCGATCTGCCCGACAGCCTGCTGCGCGAGTTCGACCACCTCCATCTGGGAGCGATTGGCGCAAAATCATGTTGACCTCCGACCGCGATGGCGATTGGGAAATCTACGTGCTAGACCTGGCCACACGCGACCTCGATAAGCTGACCGACAATGCCTGGTTCGACGTGCAGCCTGACTGGGCCAAGGGGACGGGGCGCATCGCCTTTGTCTCCAACCGCAGCTCGCCCAACAGTGAGCTGTTCACCATGGCCGCCGATGGCTCCGACGTGCGCCCCCTGCTGACCAACGATAACGGCGACGCCAGCCCCAGTTGGTCGCCGGGCGGCGAACGCCTGGTCTTTTGGGGCAGCCGGCCGGAGGGCCAGGCATTGTACACCGTGCGCAGCGACGGCAGCGGCGTGCGGCTCCTCGCCCCGCAGGCGCTGCGCCCTGGCTGGCCGGCCTGGGGTTTTGTGGGCGATACCATCGTTTTCGGCGGCTACCGACCCGGCAGCGGCTACAGCGAGGTCATGCGCATCGAGGCTGACGGCAGCGGGCTGGTGTTATTAACCCACAACGAGATAGATTTCGACTACTCGCCCGGCTGGCTGGCAGGCTGGTAAACAGCTAACGCACCACCAACACTGGCCGCTCCACCCGCTTGATAATCTCGCGCGTGATGTCCTCCAGCAGGATGCGCTGCCAGCCGGCCTCACGATGCGCGCCGATGACCACCAGGTCATAGTCGTTTTCCTCGCTCTCGGCCAGGATCTCCTCGACCACGCCGCCGTGGCGCACCTTGGCCTGGGCGTGGACACCCGGATGGGCCAGCACTTGCAGGTCGCTGGCCAACCATTCTCCTTCGGGCGCGTGTTCTTCGATCAACTCCTCGGCGCTGGCTTGCAGATCCTGATCCGGTACGCCTGGCCAGGCGGTGATCTGTGACATCACGTGCAGGCAGGTGATCTCCTCTTCACCTTGCAGCACATCAGCTAATTGAGCGGTGAAACGGCTGAGCAGAGAGGGGATCAGCGCTCCGCTGTCGCACAGCAGAATGCGCTGGATGGGGCGAATCTCGCCAGGATCCTTGGCTATCTCGCCCTTGGCGATGATCACCGGACAGGCAGCATGTTCCACAACGTGGATCGAGGTGGAGCCCAGCATGCGCGCCTTGAGCGTGTGGCTGTGGCGTTCGCCGACGATCACCAGGTCGAAGCGGCCCTCCTTGGCTTCGGCGATGATCTGCTCGGCAGGCTGGCCGACGCGGGCGCGCGTCTCAAGTTCAGGAATGTCGGCCAGCAGATAGCGCGCACGCTGCAGCACAGCCTCAGCCTGCGGCAAGTCCTGTTTCCGACGCACAACTGTCAACACCGTAGGGGTCTCGTCAGCGTGTTGTAAGATTTGTGCGCCGAAGCGCAGGGTTTTCTCAGAGTGGGAAGAACCACCCGTTGCAATCAGAATTTTCATAGGTTAACGTCTCGTGGAACCAGCATTACAGCAGCATGAGCACGATCGGAACAACAAAGAGCACTGCGACAAACAGCGCCAGATTACGGTTGTTGTGTGTCACCCAGCGCACCAGGATCAAATTGGCGCGTTCGAAGCGACCATAGAACAGGATTAAAATCACAAACGACACCAAGGTGATGCTCACCATCTGCGCCAGGACAATGGCGCTGGCCTGTGGGTTGTTCAACAGCACCGCAGCCAGCAGCGTATCAATAAAGGTAGTGATGCTGGCTCCCATGATATAGGGAATGACGTTCTCACGACGGATGAAGCCGCGGTTGCTCAGCGGCACCAGGATGCTGAGCGACACACTGATCGACATAGAGATCAAAGTCACAGCCGCGCCCAGGACAAACATCACCCAGGGCCGGTAGACCAGTCTCGAGACCCGACCCACCTGACTATCCCTGATAGCCATCTCTGGCAGACAGCGATCGAACAGGTTGAAGCTGACCAGGATGATACCCAGCCCTACCAGGAAGAGCGACCAGCCCGGCAGAAAGCTGTTGAACCAGGCCACGATCGGATCAAAGATTCGATCGGTGATACTGCTGAGCACGCCGCCCGAGCCCATTTGCACGCCTTGCAGCCAACCAGAACGCAGCAGAGCCAGTCCCAGGAACAACCCGACCACCTGGGTAGCCCCGGTCACGGAGAGCGAAAGCACACCCATACCCAGGCTGGCTGCCCGGTTGCGGCCTCGCAACACGTACAGGAAGCCGATCAACAACACAATGAAGCTGGCGCCCAGCCGGCTGCCGCTGATCATGGCATAAGTCGAGTATTGGTCGATCACGCCAGCATCGAAGAAGGTCAGAGCGGCCGCAGCCACAGGAGACCCGCTCATGATCAGATAGGCGAATAGCCAGCCAAAGCCGAGCGCGTTGGCCGGGCTTTCGACGCGGAAAGTACCCTTGACCAGCGGGGCCAATCCCTTAGCGCCCTCTTTCATCAAGGTGATGGCCAGGATGAACAGCAGCAGGCTGGCGACAAACAGCGCTACTTTGCCAAAATGGATGCGCGACCAGAAGGTGCGGGGCGTGTTCGCAGGGCTGGAAGCACGCGACTGCGGCAGATCGCTGGCGTCCGCTGCATCTTTCTCTCGCGGATCTTGCATCTACAGGCTCCTATCGCGCAATGGACCGGCGGTCTTCACTGGCAGTCGCGCAGCCACGCCGATAGTCCAAAGCAATACCTGAACCCAGCCGTCGGCTTTGCCTCCAACATCTGACGTTTCGTTCATGATGATTCCCCTTCGGCGCCAACGCCATTGGGCAGCAACACCTGAGCCGCCAGCACACCGACGAACGGCAGATTACGGTAGCGCTGGCGATAGTCCAGGCCATAGCCGACCACATAACGATCAGGCAGTTCAAAACCGACGTAGCGCAGAGGCAACTTGACCAGGCGAAGCCGAGGCTTGTCGAACAGAGTGCAGACGTGCAGACTAGCGGGATCGCGTGCACGCAGCATGCGCAGCAGCGTGTGCAAGGTCAGCCCTGTGTCTACCATATCTTCGACGAATAGCACGTGGCGGCCCTCGATGCTGGTCTCCAGATCCTTGAGCAGCCTGACCTGGCCCGGGCCAGCCTGAGCGCCGTAGCTGGTGATGGACAGGAAGTCTATGCTGAAGGGGATGGGAATGGCGCGCATCAGATCGGCCATGAACAGCACCACCCCGCGCAGCACGCCCACCAGCACCGGCTCCAGGTCGACGTAGTCCGCACTGATAGCCGCGCCCAATTCACGCACGCGGCGCTGGATCTGCTGCTCGGTCAGCAGCACTTCGGAGATGACAGTGGAAGGTGATTGAACAGGCATGGGCAATTCCCAGGTTTGACTCTTCTTTCGAGAAAAGTCAAACCTACTCGTCGTCCTGGTCATCATCGATCTGGCTGTCCAACCCCGTCCACGCAGCCCGCTGGTCATCGTCCAGGCCAAATTTGGCCATCAACTGGCGGAAGTCGCTGCGCTTGAACAGCTTGATGTTGATCTCGGGGTAGTGCTCCGACAGCCAGCGAATCTTGCGGTTCTTGCGCTTTACTTGGCGCGGCTTAATCGTGGTGATTTCAACGTACAGATCCTGGTCGGGCAGGTAGAAGTCCGGGGTGAAAGCCACCACGGGCCGACCTTCCTTATCCTCGCGCAAGACGAAGGTGCGCGGCTCGTACTCCCAGCGCAGGCCATAGAAGTCCAGCATGTGCGCAAACTCCGCCTCGGCCGCATGAGCGAAAGCTGGCGCGGTGTGCAGGGGGGAGGAGGTAGCGGTCGGCTGGCCGTCGGTCACAGGATTCGTCTCACGCAAAGATGCATAGAGCGTCAAGAGAAGAGGGAATAGCTGTCTCGTCCGATTTGAACGCCGAGATTATAGCACATCGATGGATACCCTCCAACTCGTTTGGTTGGCCTTGGGCGCTATGGTACAATCGTTGGTGAAAGAATGCCACGACCTGTTGTGGTTATCCTCCCACCCCTCTGAGGTGACATTGATGTCCAACCTGCCTCGTGAGCTGACCGCTGAACAACTGCGCCGCGCCTGCGCCCCGACCGATCTGCCCTTCCAGTCCACCGACGAACTGGAGCAACTGAACGAGATCATCGGCCAGGAGCGAGCCACCCGCGCCATCGAGTTCGGCCTCGATATTCCCTCCTACGGTTACAACATCTACGCTCTGGGTCCGTCCGGCGCCGGCAAAACCACGACTATCGCCAAATACCTGGAACGCCAGGCTGCTGCCCGGCCGGTGCCCAACGATTGGGGCTACGTCAACAACTTCCAGCGGCCCGACGAACCGTTGGCGCTGCGCCTGCCGCCGGGCGGTGGACGGCAGTTGCGCGACCGCTTCGACGCGCTGCTCAACACACTGGAGGAACAGCTTCCCCAAGCCTTCGAGAGCGAGAACTACGAAAAGCATCGCAAAGAGATGGTGCAGGAACTGGAACAGAGGCGGCAGCAGGTGCTGGAAGACATGGATACTTTTGCCCAGGAGCGCGGTTTCGCTATCGTTCAAATGCCCATGGGGCTGCTCTTTGCGCCCCTGATCGATGGCAAGGCTGCTTCGCCCGAGCAGTTTGAGCAATTGCCGGTCGAACAGCAGAAAGCCTTGAAGGCCCAGGAACCAGCGTTGCGCACGGAGATGGAGCGTTCACTGCGCGAGTTGAAATTGCTCAGCGACGAGGCTGCCAGTCGTCTGCAGAACCTGGATCGCGAGATCGCAGCGGCCACGGTTGGTTCAGGCTTCGACGAACTGCAGGCTGATTACACCGCATGGGATGAGGTGGTCGAGTACCTGCGCGCCGTGCGCGAGCACATCTCTCAGAACGTGGAACAGTACAAGTCGGGCGCTGACGCAGAGGAAGCACAGCCTGATCCCGCAACCCTGCTGCTAGGCCCCCCCGAGTCGCTGTTCGAACACTACCGCATCAATGTGGTGGTGGACCATGATGGTGAGACGGGCGCGCCAGTAGTGGTCGAGACCAACCCCACCTACTACAACCTGATCGGCCGCATCGAGCAGGAGGCGCAGTTTGGCACCCTGGTCACCAACTACAGCCTGATCAAGGGGGGGGCGCTCTTGCAAGCCAACGGCGGCTACCTGGTCGTCGATGCGCGCGCCTTGCTGCGCCAGCCGCTAGCCTTCGAGGCGCTCAAACGTTCCTTGCGCCACCAGCAAGTCAAGATCGAAGAACTGGGCGCGCAGCTCAGTATGATCGCCACCACCAGCCTCAGCCTGGAGCCGATCCCGCTGGACGTGAAAGTGATCCTGATTGGCGATCCCTACACTTACTACCTGCTCTACGCCTACGACGACGAGTTCCAGAAACTGTTCAAGGTGCGCGCCGACTTCGCCAGCCAGATGGACTGGACTGCCGAGAACATGGTCAAGGTTGCGCGCTTCATCCGCACCCGCTGTGCTGAAGAAGACCTGCTGCCTTTCGATCCTGGCGGCGTCGCCAAGGTAATCGAGTACAGCGGCCGGTTGGTGGAAGACCAGCGCAAGCTGACCACCCGCTTCGCCCATGTGGCCGATATCGTGCGCGAGGCTGCCTACTGGGCGCGATCGACGGCTAAACCCGCCAGCCAGACGCCAGCCGAGCCGCTGTTCGTGACCGGCCAAGATGTGCAGCGCGCCATCGACGAGCGCCGCTATCGCTCCAGCCTGGTGGAGGAACGGGTGCGCGAGGCTATCGTCAACGACACGGTGATGATCGACGTGGCCGGCGCTGCTGTGGGACAGGTCAACGGACTGGCCGTGCTGGCTCTGGGCGACACCATGTTCGGCAAACCCTCGCGCATCACGGCCAAGACTTTTCTGGGCCAGTCAGGGGTGATCAACATCGAGCGCGAGGCCAAACTTAGCGGCAAGGTCCACGACAAAGGAATGCTGATCATCAGCGGCTACCTGGGCGGCAGGTATGCCCAGGACAAACCCCTCAGCCTGACTGCTACTATCACCTTCGAGCAAAGCTACGACGGCGTGGACGGCGACAGCGCCAGCAGCACCGAGGTCTACGCCCTGCTGTCTTCCCTAACCCGCCTGCCCATCCAGCAAGGCATTGCAGTCACCGGCTCGGTCAACCAGCACGGCGAGATCCAGGCTATCGGCGGGGCCACGGCCAAGATCGAGGGCTTCTTCGACGTGTGTAAGGAAAAGGGGCTGACCGGTCAACAGGGTGTGATCATCCCGGCCGCCAATGCGCCCACGCTGATGCTGCGCGAGGACGTGGTCGAAGCCGTGGCCGCGGGCCAATTCCACATCTACCCGGTCAGCGCCATCGACGAAGGCATCGCCATTCTGACCGGCCTGCCGGCCGGCCAGCGCGGCCTGGATGGGCGATTCCCTGAGGGCACGATCAATCGGCGTGTCGACGACGCTTTGCGCGAGATGGGAGTGCGTTTCAGAAACTTTGGCAAGCCGCCAGCCAAGAAGGACGGTGCAGGCAAATCGGGCGACGAGGAGAACGGCAGCGGCGAACCAGAGCCGCCCCATGAGCCAGAACTGCCGGGCGACGAGCCAAATGGCCCCGACGACGAGCCTGGCCTGCCTGGCGATGAGCCAGATTACCCTGAAGATGAACCTGGCCTGCCCATCGATGAAACTGACTGATCGACCATGAACGTCGCCATGCTGTCGGCTGCGGCACGCGAGGCCAACCCCTACATCGATCTGCTGTGCCGCGGGCTGGCTGAGGCTGGCGTGGCCGTGACACTGGTCTCGAAGCCGGGTGATGATGGCCTGCCCGCCGCCGCCCACAGCGCCGATCTGCTACACCTGCACTGGCTGGAACTGTGGGGACGCCCACCTTACACCAGTCTGGCCAGACTGGGACGATGGGGGTTGCCCGGCCGCAGCCTGCGGCGCTGGCTGGAGCCAGCCTTGAACAGCCATCCAGTCTTCGTTCGCCGCCGCCAACGCTTCCTCAACCGCTTTTTCATCGCCCTTGAGCAGTATAAAGCCCGCGGCGGCCGGCTGGTCTACACCGTCCACAACCTGGGCCAGCATGAGGGCGAGGGTGGATCTGTGGAAGCTGGCGCCGTTCAGCGGCTGCTGGCTTTGGCCGATGGCGTTCACGTCCATGCGGAGTATATGGCGGAGGAAGTGCAAAAACTCAGAAGCGGCACGGTCGGAGACCGGTCACAGCAGTGGAACCCGCCCATCGCCGTCATTCCCCACGGCCACTACATCGATGCTTACCCCAACACTGTCGCCCGCGCTGACGCCCGCCGCGCGCTGCGCCTGCCTGCGACGCTGACTACTGACTATTCCCTCACCCTTCTTTTCCTTGGACTCCTGCGCCCCTACAAAGGTCTGGAAGAACTGCTGCCCGCGTTCCGCAGTCTGCCCGATCCCAACGTCTCCCTGCTCATCGCGGGCCGGCCGCGGCCCAGCGATTACGCTGCACGTCTGGCCGCGCAGGCCAGCGACGACCCACGCGTGCGCTGGCATCCTCACTTCGTGCCCGACGCCGAGGTGCAACTGTGGATGAACGCAGCCGATGTAGTGGTGCTGCCCTATCGCCAGATCACCACCAGCGGCGCGGCCATGCTGGCCTGGAGCTTCGGCAAGCCAGTCATCGCCCCTGCACTGCCGGCCTTTGCTGGGCCGATGGCCGATGCGCCCATTCTGGGCCTACTCTACGACCCCGCCACATCCGACGGCCTCGCCAACGCCCTGCGCCAGGCCGCCGCCATCGACTGGCAAGCCCGACGCGAGCCGATCCTGGCCTGGGCCGCGCAGTTCAACTGGGCCGGCATTGGGCAGCAGTTCGCCGCACTATATCACAAGGTGCTCACAGGCAACCAATAAACGGCGCCCACCTTCCCAGTCACCTTGTCACCCCCATGGACTTTCTCGTCTTCGCTCCCAACCCCTGGCGCGACCTGTGGCGCAACCGGCAGCAGATCTTCAGCCGGCTGGCCGCACGCCATCGCGTGCTTTACGTGGAGCCGGCGCGCGTCAGTCTGTCCGGCTGGCGTCGCGGCCGCGTGACATGGGAGCAGGTGCGCCGGCCAGTCGTGGTGCAGGAGCAGCCCAACCTGTGGCTCTACCGCATCCCGGCCATCCTGCCCACCCGCGCCACCGGCGGCCTCTTCGACCGCGTTACGGACCGCTTGCTGGCGATCCATTTGCGCCGCACCCTTCGGAAATTGTCAATGATCAGTGTTGAACGTTCAATTGTCCACGACGGACAGACCGTTGATACTTGGCCATTGCTCTGGCTCTACCGCCCCACCCACTGGCGCTGGGCCGTCGCCAACTTCCCGCACAACCTGCTGGTGTATCACATCACCGACGACTACGCCGCCTTCGGCCACCTGAGCGATGCGCAGCGAACTGCGCTGTTGGCCGAGGAGCGCGAGCTTCTGGCCGCGGCCGATCTAACCATCGTCACCGCGCCCCGTTTGCTGGAACTCAAGGCCCCCTATGCCCGCCGCATCGAGCTAGTCCCCAACGGCGTGGATACAACGGCCTTCCGACGCGCCCTTGCCGTCCCGCGCCTATCGACCCCCTCTGACCTGCCACCTGTCATCCGCCTCGGCTACAGCGGCCACGTCAGCAGCCGCCTGGACCTGCCCCTGCTGTGCAAGATCGCGCTGGCGCGACCGGACTGGCAGTTTATGTTCGCGGGCAGCGAATGGGATGCTGGCTGCGTGCAGGAGTTGCAGTCATTGAAGGCGCTGCCCAACATCCACTTTCTGGGCCTGCTGCCGGTGGAGGAGGTGCCGTCTTTCATCGCCAGTTGCGACGTGTGTCTGATCCCCTACCGCGTCAACGATGAGACGCGCGCTATCAGTTCATTAAAGCTGTACGAATACCTGGCCGCGGGCAAGCCGGTGGTCAGCGCTTGCGTGCCAGCGGCTGAGGAGCATGCTGCGGTGGTGCGCATGGCCGATGGATCGGTTGGGGCGTGGGTGAGTCAGATCGAGGCTGCGCTGCTGGAGCGTGATGACCCATTGCAGGTAGCCGCGCGACAGGCGGTGGCAGAGCAAAATACGTGGGAAGAGCGCGTAGAACAGATTGAGTCGTTGTTGGCAGAGCTTCAAGGCAGCACAGCTTGAAGCAGGTTCAAAGCGCACGCTGTTCCAGCTAGGGGCTATACCAGCAGCGGTGTGGGCATTGCGCAACCTCTTTCACGGGATGCCAATCACTGGGTGACAGCATGTCAAACTGAGACAGGCTCGCCTGTCAAACAGCCCGCTCCGCAGCACTTCTGATCATAGATCTGGTCTCCGCCAGCATCGGCAGGCGATCCAACTCATCCAGCCCTACCCAGCACGCGTCGGCAGCGTCATCGGCAGCCTGTAGCTCCCCGCTCACGTAGTAGGCCAGATAATCCAGCACCACATAGTGATAGCGCAACAGGCCCTCGTTGTCGCGCTGCCTGGGCTCGAATACCCCCACCAGCGGGCCGACCTCGATTTCAACGCCACACTCCTCCAGCACCTCACGGCGCACACCTTCGGCCAGAGTCTCGCCCAACTCCAACATGCCGCCCGGCAGGCCCCACAGACCTCTGGCCGGTTCGCGGCCGCGCTGCACCAGCAATACCTGGCCGTCGCGCAGCACGATCGCCGCAACGCCTACGATGGGATGTTCGGGATATTCTCTTGCCATAGGACTCCTTAATCATCGGCTGGCCTGAGGTGCTGGCCAGCGTGCGAGGCAGCACTGTGGGTCCTGACGCCATAGACGCGAGAAAGCCGCCCGTCAGGACGGCCTTCTCTACCACACACCCACTATCGTCCACAATCTGCAGAAACTCACCACGCACCACATCTCATTCCACACGTACTATAATCGATCAAACGCTTTCGTTCAGTATTCGGTCTTCCCAAGTCTTACGCGGGTTGAGACTCGGTCCAGAACCCCGGTTTTCACAAAAACAGGGGTTCTGGACCCTTGCATGAGCAGATTGATGCGCGGGTGCTTGGCAAGAAGGGCGGCAGGAAGTATAATCAAGCCCTGACCGTCGATCACGCCATCATTCAGAGTAGCCTGGTTGAAGTGATCGACTCGCTGCGTTTTGCTCTCGCCCCCTTCGTCAGCCATGGACCTGAGTTTAACCACCCCCGCGCTCCTGTTTCCAGCAATTTCGCTGCTATTGTTGGCCTACACCAACCGCTTCCTGACCCTGGCCAACCTGATTCGTGACCTGCACGCCAGGTATCGGGCCAATCCTGACCAGATTCTGCTCTGGCAGTTGCGCAGCCTGCGCTACCGCGTGCTGTTGATCAAGCACATGCAGGGCTTCGGCGTGGCCAGCCTGTTGCTGTGCGTAGTCTCCATGTTCGCCCTGTTCGTGGACTGGCAACTGGCCGGCAAGATCATTTTTGGTGTGGCCCTGCTGCTGATGGTAGTCTCGCTGGCCTTGTCGCTGCGCGAGATCCAGGTCTCCGTGGATGCGCTCAACCTGCGCCTGAGCGACATCGAGGAGCTCGCTGAGCAGTCCATCATCAAAACACCGCTCGGGCCGGTCTGAGCGCAGCCACCGAGCCCGCATTTCACACCACCGCTCGGGCCGGTCTCCTGACCGAGCCCGGTTTGACCAAATCCATGCTCCTCCACCTCTCCGACAACGACCAAGCCTTGTTAGCCGGCGCCGACGGCCCGGCCCCCCAGCTTGCCATGCGCATCCTCACTCGTATGGCCGAGCTGTGGCGCGCGTCCACTCTGCTGGACATCGCCGGCGCCCACATCGACAGCACCATCTACATCGGCGAGGCCGGCCTGGAATACGCCGAACGCCTGGCCGGGCTGGGCGCCCGCGTGCGCGTCCCCACCACGCTCAACGTCAGCGGCCTGGACGAGCAGCACTGGCAGGAGTGGCCGGTGCCGGCCGGCTGGGCCGAGAAAGCCTACCGCCAAATGGCGGCCTACCAGAGCATGGGCGCCAATCCTACCTGGACCTGCGCGCCCTATCAGACCGAATGGCGGCCCGGCTTCGGCCAACAGATCGCCTGGGGCGAGTCCAACGCCATCGTCTTCGCCAACTCAGTGCTGGGCGCGCGCACCGAGCGCTATCCTGACCTACTGGACATCTGCTGCGCCATCACCGGGCGCGCCCCGGCTGTCGGCCTGCACTTAGCCGAAAACCGGGCTGGCCAGGTGTTATTCCGCCTGGTCGACGTGCCCGCGGCCGTTCAGACCGACGACACCTTCTATCCGGTGTTGGGCCATCTGCTGGGCCAGGTCTGCGGTGACCGCATCCCGGTGATCGATGGTCTGGAGGTCGCGCCCAACGAGGACCAGCTCAAGGCGCTGGGCGCGGCCGCGGCCAGCTCAGGCGCAGTGGCCCTGTTTCACCTGGTCGGCGTCACGCCTGAGGCCCCGACGCTGGACGCCGCCCTGCACAGCCGCGAGCCGCAACAGGTCGTGGACGTGGATATGGGCGCCCTGCGTCGCGCCCGCGCCGCGCTAACCACCGCCGACGGCGACCGGCTGGACATGGTGGTGCTGGGCAGCCCGCACTTTTCGCTGGCCGAGTTCCGCCAGTTGGCGCCGCTGCTGGCCGGCCAGCGCGTCTATCCGGGCGTGCAGTTTCTGGTCACCTCCGGCCGCGGCATGGCTTTGCTGGCCCGCCAGGCCGGCCATCTCGAGGCGCTGGAGCAGTTCGGCGGCAAGCTGACCGTGGACACCTGCATCCTCGCCTCGCCCATGCTGCCGTCCGAGGTCAAGCTGCTGATGACCAACTCGGCCAAGTACGCCTACTACGCGCCGGGCATGCTCAGCACGCGCGTCACCTTCGGCAGCCTCGCCGACTGCGTGCGTTCGGCCGTGGCCGGCCGGGTCGTGCGCCAGGAGGGCTGGTGAGATGAGCAAAGTCCTTCACGGCCAAGCGGTGATCCCCGGCCGGGCTGCCGCACCGGCGCTGGCAGCCAACGAGCCGCTCAGCTTCTGGGGCGGCTACGACTACACGACCGGCGAGATCATCGACCGGCGCCATCCACTGTCGGGCCAGATCGCCGCCGGACGCGTGCTGTGCCTGCCCTTTACGCGCGGCTCCAGCACCACCACCGCCGTAGTGCTGGAGGCGGTCAAGGCCGGCACCGCGCCGGCGGCGATCATCACCACCGGCGTGGACACTTTCTTCGCCCTGGCATCGATCGTGGCTGACGAGATGTACGGCCAGCCCGTGCCGCTCCTTGCATTGCCGCCGGAAGATTTCGCCCGGCTGCGCAGCGGCGACTGGATCACCCTGAACGGCGATGGAGTGCTCATGGTTCGGCCACGCCCTAACGACAACACCTTCTGGATCAGCGAGCGCTTGCTGGCTGGCGAGTACCCCGGCCACTGGGATGACACAGTGGCCCGCCAGCGCCTGCAAGCCTACCTCGACAGCGGTGTCACCTGTTTCATCGATCTGACCCAAGAGGGCGAGTTGGTTCCCTATCAGGACCTGCTGCCCGATCACGGGCTTGCAGGCCGGCGCATCGTCTACCAGCGCATGGCCATCCGCGACCTGAGCGTGCCTCGCTCGCCGGAGTTCATGGCGGCTACCCTGGACAAGATCGACCAGGCGATGGATGCTGGTCACACCGTCTACATCCATTGCTGGGGCGGGGTCGGGCGCACCGGCACGGTGGTCGGCTGCCACCTGGTGCGGCATGGCATGGGCGGCGACCAGGCCCTGGCCGAGATCGCCCGCCACTGGCAGACGGTGGAGAAACGCACACGCCACGCTCGCTCGCCGGAGACGCCGGAGCAGATGGCTTACGTTCGGCTGTGGGCTGGCTACGACCGTCCACGGCTAGTCTCGTAATGCATAAGGAGTACCTCGCAACCCGGAATTTCGGAAACGACTCCCACCTTTCCGGGTTACGAGTTACTCGTTACGTTTCACGCATCATCCACGAGTTCCCTGACAATCGCCCATGGCATCAGCAATCCCTCAAACCTGGAACCCCGACCAATACGCCCGCACTGCTGCGTTCGTGCCGGCGCTGGGCCTGCCGGTGCTGGAACTGCTCGCCCCCCAGCCCGGCGAGCGCATCCTCGATCTGGGCTGCGGCGACGGCGCGCTGACCGAGAAGCTGGCCGTGCTGGGCTGCCAGGTGGTCGGCGTGGACAGCAGCCCGGCGCAGGTGGCCGCCGCCCAGGCGCGCGGTCTGGACGCGCGCGTCGTCGATGCGCACCACCTGTCCTTCGACGCCGAGTTCGACGCCGTCTTCAGCAACGCGGCCTTGCATTGGATGCCCCAGCCGGACGCGGTGCTCGCGGGCGTGTGGCGTGCGTTGGAGCCGGGCGGCCGTTTCGTGGGCGAGATGGGTGGCGCGGGCAACATTGCAACCGTGCAGGAGGCTCTGCAGACGGTGTTAGCCCACCGCAGCGGCAATCTCCAGCAGATCAGCCCGTGGTACTTTCCTGGCGCGGCGGAGTACCGGCAGAAGTTGGAGGCGGCCGGTTTTGTCGTGCTGTCCATCGAACAGTTTGCCCGCCCTACCCCACTGCCCGGCGATGTCGGCGACTGGCTGGAGACTTTTGCCGGCAGCTTTCTGAGCCTTGTCCCTGACGACGAACGCTGCCAATTGATCGCTGAACTGCGCGATCTGCTGCGCCCCAGGTTGATGAACACCGTCGGCGTATGGGTGCTGGACTACGTGCGGCTGCGCTTTGCGACTAGCAAGCCCTGGAGCGCCGCCGACGAGCACGCCTACGCGGTCATGCTGGCGGACATTGCCCAGGCGGCCGCGGTGTAATCTGATCACACAAGAGTTCGAAAGTCACCGCCGTGGGGATACAATGGCGCTTTCGCCCCAAAACTGCGCCTTTTCGAACGCGGCGGCGACTTCCGAACTCTCCAGTTGAGCGAAACGAGGAGTTGAAACCATGCGCATGGTCACCCTGTACGATGGCACGCCCGTGCCGGTGATGGGCCTGGGAACCTGGGCCATGGGGGGCCGCAGCCGGCCCGATCCGGCGCAGGACCAGCGCGCGCTGCAGGCGTTGGCGGATGCCTTCGCCATCGGCTACACCCACATCGACACCGCCGAGATGTACGCCAACGGCCACGCCGAGGAACTGGTCGGGCAGGCGCTGCGCGGCCTGGATCGGCGACGCTTCTTCCTCACCACCAAGGTGCGGCCGCCCAACCTGAGCTATCGCCGCACGCTGCAATCCATCGACGGATCGCTGCGCCGCCTGGGCGTGGAGCAGATCGACCTCTTCCTGATCCACTGGCGCGACCAGACGCCGCTGGCCGAAACCTTCCGCGCGCTCAACGAAGCCGTGCGGGCCGGCAAGCTGCGCTACCTGGGCGTCAGCAATTTCGATCTGGCTGAGCTGCAAGAGGCGCAGGCCCTCAGCGAGACGCCCATTGTCACCAACCAGGTACCCTACAGCGTGGCGACCCGCAGCTACGTGCGCAACGGGGTGATCCCCTATTGCCAGCAGCACGGCATCGTGGTCACGGCCTACTCGCCGGTGGAAGAGGGACGGCTGCGGGTCCAGTCGGTATTGACCGCGATCGCGGCCGAGCACAAAGCGACCCCCTATCAAATCGCGCTGGCCTGGCTGGCGCAACAGCCGTGGGTGATCACCATCCCCATGTCGCACAACCCGGAGCACCTGCGGCAGAACTGGGATGCGGCAGCGATCGAGCTGACTCCGGAGCAGATGGCCCGCCTGGATGGGCTGGCGTAAAGACGAGCCGCACACGCGCGCATCAGCCTTGCGCGAATAGTCTACCTGATTCGTTCAACGTGTATTGCAGAGGCCAGCCAAGTCGCTTGCTTCCACGCAAGACGAGTCTGAATCTGTACAAACTCAGAAATCATCGCCCAACGAGAAAAACCCGGTTTATGACCGGCCGGCTGAGTAACCACAAATTGCTCATGTATTGCACGTCTTTCATCTGGGAACCTGGCAGCTACGATGCCGAGTTCCATCAACTCAACGCTGCCATTGACCAGGTGGCCCAGTCTCTGCCCGGTTTTCTCGGCGCGGAGTCATGGCAGTCGGCAGATGGCACGCGCCGGTGCGCCAGCTATTACTGGGCAGACCTTGCCACCCTGCAAGCCTTCGCAGTCCACCCAGCCCACCTGGAGGCGAAACGGCAATACAGCCGTTGGTACAACGGGTATCACATCGTTGTCTCGGAGATCGTGCGGTCGTATGGTGATGGCGCCTTTCCGCACATCACTCCCAATGAGCGCAGGCGCCTGGTAGCCTGACAAGGCATGCAAGCCGAGGGTAGCGAAACCATGGAGCAGAACCCACATCAAATCAAACCAGAATCGTGGCTCGTCTCGGCAGACCGCGCGTCGGCGCCACGGTGTCTCTGCAATCGGCCACCAAGTTCATTGGCGGTCACTCCGACTTATTAGCAGGGATTGCCACGACAAAAGACGATGCACTGTGGCACGCGCTCACGAAGTCGCGCGAGTTGACTGGCGCGACGCCAGGCGCGCTCGAAGCCTTTCTCGCCGTCCGCGGCGCAAGGACGCTCGCGCTGCGCTTACAACGGGCCCAGCAAACAGCCATAATGCTTGCGGAGCGGCTGGAAATGCACCCGCTGGTCACTCGTGTCCGCTATCCAGGCTTGTCCTCCCATCCGACGCATGCTACTGCCAAGCGCGTGCTCAAGGGCTTTGGAACCATCATTTCGTTCGATCTGCTTGGAGGGGTTGAGTTTGCTGATAAGGTCTGCCGAAGCGTCAGACTCATCCGCCATGCCACCAGTCTCGGAGCAGTGGAATCAACGATGGAACGAAGATCTGCGGTCCCAGGACAGGGGCACCTGCCACCTACGCTCCTGCGACTCAGCGTTGGTATCGAGGACGCTGACGATCTCTGGAGCGATCTCGACTCGGGAATAGGCTCTGCTGCACGGTGACTCTGTTAATAGCGATGCAACCATAAGGCTAAGAGAAATGAACAAGGCCGCATCCGATTGGATGCGGCCTTGTTATTTAGCAAACAGTCTGATTAGCCTGAGCGCTTAGCTAGGCTGGGCCACCTTCTCCGGGTCCAGCTCCCAGTGCTCCGGCGAGCGCCACAGACCGGAGAGCAGCAGTTCCTTTTTGAACAGCATCTCCTTGGGCAGCCGGTCGTAGAGCTTGATGAACAGTTCCTCGTGGTTGAGGATCTCCTGCTTCCACTGCTCGCGGTCCACGCTCATGATCTCGTAGAACTGCTCTTTGCTGAAGTCCAGGCCGGTCCAGTCCAGGTCCTCGTAGCGCGGCATCCAGCCGATGGGGCTCTCGGTGCTGGCCGCGCGTCCGTGGGCGCGTTCCACGATCCACTTCAGCACCCGCATGTTCTCGCCAAAGCCCGGCCAGGCGAAGTGGCCATCCTTGTCGGTGCGGAACCAGTTGACGCTGAAGATGCGCGGCGGGTTGGGGATGTTGCGGCCAAAGTTCAGCCAGTGGTTGAAGTAGTCGCCCATGTGGTAGCCCGCGAAAGGCAGCATGGCGAAGGGGTCGCGACGCACCACGCCCATCTGGCCAAAGGCTGCGGCCGTGGTTTCAGAGCCCATGGTAGCGGCGATGTAGACGCCATGCACCCAGTTCATGGCCTGCATCACCAACGGCACCGTGGTGCTGCGCCGGCCGCCGAAGATAAAGGCATCGATGGGCACGCCGGCCGGATCTTCCCAGGCCAGGTCGATGGCCGGGTTGTTGTTGGCAGGAGCGGTGAAGCGGGCGTTGGGATGGGCTGCCTTGCGGCCGCTGTCGGGCGTCCACTCCTTGCCCTGCCAGTCGATAGCCTTGGCCGGCGGCGTCTTGGTCATGCCCTCCCACCACACATCGCCGTCGGGCAGCAACGCCACGTTGGTGAAGATGGTGTCACGGCTGCAAGCCCGCATGGCGTTGGGGTTAGTCTTCTCGGACGTACCAGGCGCCACGCCGAAGTAGCCGGCCTCGGGGTTGATCGCGCGCAGCGTGCCGTCAGGCCCCAGCTTGATCCAGGCGATGTCATCGCCCACAGTGGTCACCTTCCAACCATCGAAGGCCGGCGGCGGGATCAGCATGGCGAAGTTGGTCTTGCCGCAGGCGCTGGGGAAGGCCGCTGCTACGTAAGTCTTCTCGCCCTTGGGATCTTCGACGCCCAGGATCAGCATGTGTTCGGCCAGCCAGCCCTCATCGCGGGCCATGGCCGAGGCAATGCGCAAGGCCAGACATTTCTTGCCCAGCAGCGCGTTGCCGCCGTAGCCGCTGCCGTAGGACCAGATCGCGCGCTCCTCAGGGAAATGGACGATGTACTTGACGGTGGGGTTGCAGGGCCAGGGCACGTCCTTCTGACCAGGCTCCAGCGGCGCTCCCACGGTGTGCATACAGGGCACGAAGACGCCATCCTCGCCCAATACGTCGATCACGGGGCTGCCCATACGGGTCATGATGCGCATGTTAGCGACCACGTAAGGCGAGTCGGTGATCTCGATGCCGATCTGGGCGATAGGCGAGCCCAACGGGCCCATGCTGAAGGGAATGACATACAGGGTGCGTCCGCGCATGCAGCCATCGAACAGTTTATCCATGATGGCGTGCATCTCGCGCGGGTCCATCCAGTTGTTGGTGGGTCCGGCGTCGTTTCTGTTGATGCTGCAAATGTAGGTGCGGTCTTCGACGCGCGCTACGTCGCTTGGGTCGGAGAAGGCCAGGAAAGAGTTAGGGCGCTTCTCCTCGTTGAGCTTGATGAAGGTGCCTGACTCGACCATGCCGGCGCAGAGGTCGTCGTACTCCTGCTGCGATCCGTCACACCAATGGACTTTGTCTGGCTTGCACAGGGCAGCCATTTCGTCGACCCAGGTGCGCAGCTTTTCGTGTTTCAGGTTGGCAGGGAAGTTGATTCTCATAGTGGTATCATCCTTTATGATAGGCGGTGAACGGGGACAACAGTGCGTCCAAAGCGCTTCAGGCACGCGTTGACGCTGGCAAAGACCGCGGTATCGATCGAAGACTTACAGGGACTGAACTGGGGTCAGACCAATGTACCGAATTAAACCATGATTCTTGATTAGCTGCAAATTTCATCACAAGCTCAAGGCAATCGGTACGCGAACAGAGATGTGAAAACCGTGAGTAAACTACTGAGCCGGTCAGTCAGAAACCGGGTTTTTCCCGTACGTCCATGAAATTTGAGCTCATAGACACGACTCTTGCCGCCATGATAGCTGTTTCTGCGACAAAAAAACCGGTTCCTCTGCCCCTGCCTGGGCAGTGAGCGCCGCAAATGACCGTTGAGCGGCCCCTGTTTTATGGGGCAACCCGTGTCATGGCTGGAGGTGAAGCGCCGGAAGCGGGAAGCTCGTCTCGCCTGTTGTCGTCAAACTGAGGCGTTCTCCGGTCTCAGGCAGATACAGTCCAACCAGGATCGAATAATCTCCTGCCGCCAGCGCCGGCGGCAACTGCAACAGGTGTCGATCGGGCACAGTCTCGCCCGGATCCCAAAAACGGGTGGGATAACGACCTTCTTGTGGCGGCGAGTCCGCCTGGGCTATCCTCTGCCCGTCGGCCGACACCAGGTGGACAAAAACAGTGTAATCAGACTGGGTCGGTGCGCGAGCCTGCCAATAAAGGGTGACAGGTATCTGGTCCGCTGCGTCCATCGGTCCGATCTCATAGCCTACCAGTGCGATCACGTCGGCAAAATTGACGTCCAGTTTGGTGGCCGAGACTGGCAATGACGCGCCCGGTCCGACCAGCTTGATCTGATCCACGGTCAGCAGGCCGAGCGCGTCGCCGTTCGCGCCGGTCATTGCCAGATTGTGGCCGGTCTCCGGGTCGTACAGGCCCGCAACAACCGAGTAGACCGCTGGGGCCGAGGCTGTAGCCTCGGTTGGAACTTCTACCACATCACAGAACGGCTGGCCAGGCTGCCACTGGCTGGTAGGATATCTGCCAAGGCCGGGGTAGGTGTTGCGTTCGCCGATCTTGCGGTTGGTCTCATCCAGGATCTGAACGAACAGCACATAGTTGCGTTCAGTTTCGCTCAGAGGCTCCCAACAAAGCTTGACCGCCGCCACTTCACCTGGAGCAACTCTCTGCGGGGAGACCTGCGCATCAACCAGATGGGCCAGCGTCTCGAACGAAACGGGGGCCATATCTCGCTTGTCCGCCCTAACTGCTGGGGGCAATGAGGCTGGCGGTCGATACGCGGGCATGATGTAGGCGGGCGCAAGCAGGGCCATCACTGCCACAAAAGACCAGGCCGCTGCCAATACCTTGTAAGACCAGCGGCTGAGACCGCGCACGATCAGGACAGCCAGGGGCGCCAGCACAGGGAACAGCAAGCGGCCCAGCGTGCCCGTCACCGTGGTCGTCCACCAAAGATAGGCCGCGAACGTCAGACCGGTGTAGCCCAGGACCACGGCCCACATTGTGCCATTCAAGAGCCGGCGGCGCTGGCGCAACAGGTATCCCAGCAAACCGGTCAGCGCAAGGACCTCGAGCGCCCGCAGAATGGCGTAAACCCAACCGGGAAACTGAACGTTGCTCCAGCCAAAAGCCGCCCAGAAAGTCACCGAAGTGCGCTGCCACTGATCCAGGATCCGCCAGCCCTCGGACGCAATGGACCGGCCATAGGCCGCCATATGCACACCGACGCCGAGAGGATCGCCGAATTGCAGGAAATTGCGCGCATACCACCAACCGCAGAGGGCTAACCACAGCCCCAGGCTGCTGGCTACGCCGATGGCGCCCGTCCGCCAAGACTGCCGTCTGACGCCTAGCACTACGGCTACGCTGGCGCCAAAGATCGGCAGCAACAGCGCGCTGGTCTTCGTCAAGGCCGCCAGACTGGCTAAAAGACCAAACCAGACCCAATGGCGCCAGCTTCCCTCTTGTGCAGATGCATGTACCAGAGCCAGAAGTCCCAAGCCTGACAGTGTGGCTACCAGAGCATCATTGCTCACGGAACTGGCGATGAAACTGTATTGGGGTAGCACAGCCACCAGCGCTGCGCTCATCAATGCCAGCGTCATCTGTTGGGTCAAAGCGAGACCGATGCCGTAGGCGGCGAAGACAGCGCCGACGCCGAGAAGCAACGACAAGCCGCGCAGCAGGTAAAGAGGTCGATAGTTCGGGTCGCCTAACTCACCCGCTGCATGCAGAAAACGATTCTTGTTATCAGGCGTCGTACCCAAAGCCGGGTACCCCCAGAAAGGGTTCCTCTGCAGCGCTGGTGAGACCTGCGTATGGCCCGTGACTTGCAGGAGCAAGGCAGAGGCCGCGTAGAACAATGGTGGATGGCCGGCAATCTGCAAGGCTGGATTTTGTTCGGGATCGATCACCAGGGGCGGCAAACGGCGCTGCTCCAGCAGAAAATACACGTAAGCAGCGTGCCATTCCTCATCCGGTTTCTCGAACATGGGCGTCCGCGTCAGGTGCAGAACACCGAAGGCAAGGTATACGACAGCGATGACTGCAAGAGCAAGGTCGCTGCGACGCGCTAATCTCATGGAACGATAATATCTTCCAAGGTCCGCTCAATATCATCAGCTTTCACGTTGTCGAACACGTCCACGTCGCCGATGGCACACGGCAGGACGAAACGCAGCCGGTTGCCTGCGCGCTTCTTGTCGGTGCTCATGGCCGCCAGGACTTGCTCAGAGGTGAATCCTTCGGCGCGGATTGGCAAACCCAGCCGGGCCAACAGATTTTCGACCCGCTCGACCAACGTCGGTTCGCACAGCGCCAATCGGGCCGCCAACCGTGTGGCCGCGGCCAGACCGATGCTGACCGCCTCGCCGTGGCGCAGTCGATAGCCCGATAAGGTCTCGAAGGCATGGCCAAACGTGTGGCCCAGGTTCAGCGCGACCCGCCGCCCCTGCTCGAAGGGATCCTCCTGCACCACGGCTACCTTGACCCGCACCGCCCTCGCCACCAGGTCGGACAACCGCAGGAGCGCGGTTTCTCCGCCAGATAGCGTTGTGTGACTTGCGCTATCGGGCGAGGTTCCCGTGCCCCTACGCCCCTCCATCGCAGCGAAGAGGCCGGGGTCGCCGATCATACCGTGCTTCACCACCTCGGCCAAGCCGCTGCGGAACTCGTCAGAAGGCAAGGTCTTGAGCGTCTTCGGGTCCATGACCACCAGCGCCGGCTGCTTGAACGCGCCCACCAGATTCTTGCCCTGGGGCAGGTCGACGCCTGTCTTGCCGCCTACGCTGGCGTCCACCATAGCCAGCAGGCTGGTCGGCGTCTGAACAAAGGGCACGCCGCGCAGGTAAGTCGCCGCAGCAAAGCCGGCTACATCCCCAACCACGCCGCCCCCCAAAGCAATCACCGGGCTGCGCCGGTCCAGCCCCGCAGCTACAAAGGCGTCGTACAGGCCGGCCACTGTAGTCAGTGTCTTATGCGCCTCGCCGTCAGGCATTTCGATCACCGCCGCATCGAAGCCCGCTTCGCGCAACGCCACGACCATTCGCCCGGCCTGGGCGGCAACGATCGCCGGCTGGCTGACCACCGCGCAGCGGCCCGGCCGCAAGCCCGCGCCGATCATCGCCTGTCCCAGATCGTTGAGCATGCCGTCCCCAATCAGGATATCGTAATCGCCGTCCGGATAGCGCACTGGGATACGCAACGGCCCGGACCCAGCCTGCCGCGCCAAACGGATCACCCGATCGGCGACCTGCTCTACCGTCAATCCGTCAGTGTCAATGTGGTGGGGAATGGCGGCATAGGCGGCCGCTCGCTGGGCCAGCAGCGCCTCGACGCGTGCCCGACGGTCAGCCCCGCCCAGCAGCGGACGATCTTGAGCGCCGTGCAGCCGCTGCATGATCACATCGACCGGCGCATCGAGACAGACCAGCACACCGCTCTCCCTCAGCGCCGCCCGATTGGCCTCCGCTAGCAGCGTGCCCCCGCCAGTGGCAATCACCAGATCGCGCTCGCTGGCTAACTCGCGGCACAGCTCGGCCTCCATGCGACGAAACGCCGGCTCGCCGTCCTGGGCAAAAATCGCACTGACCTGCTTGCCGGCCCGCCGTTCGATGACCGCGTCCATATCGACAAACCAGTGACCGAGCCGCTCGGCCACAGCCTGGCCAACGGCGGTCTTGCCGGTACCCATGAAGCCAGTGAGGATGATGTTTGAAATGCTCATCGGTGGAGTGCCAGATAGGGTAGATCGTTGGAGTGATCGCGTGAGGAAAACACTGTGAGAATTATACGTACTCTGCAGAAAAACGCCAAGCACCTGGCAACTTGCCGATCTTCCGCTTTGCTGATTTAATACGTCCATGACTCTGCTCATCGACGGCCACAATCTGATCGGCACCGGTCTGGTCCCTGGAGTCCAACTCGGCGACGCTGACGATGAGGGCTTGTTGGTGCAGCGACTGCGCGCTTACGCTGCCGCCAAGCGTATCAAGCTGGCCGTTGTGTTCGACAGCGGCCTTGGGCCGACGCCCCAGGCGCAGTTGCCGGGCGACAGCAGGGTCGCTGTGCGTTTTGCGCCGCCCGGCGTGGAGGCCGACGCTGTGATCGTGCAACTGGTGCGCGCCAACCCGCAGCCAGGCAAGGTTACGGTGGTGACCAACGACCAGGGGCTGGCTGGCCAGGTGCGCTCGGCCGGCGGCCTGGTGCGTTCAGCCACCCAGTTTGCCGGCCAGTTAACGCCGTCGCGGGCAAAGGACGCCTCGCCGATCGACCCACTGCCCGATCCCCGCGACCCCGGCTTCGCCGACATCTACCAGGGATTTGTGGAAGGCGAGAAAGATCGCGCGGTCTTTGGCGCTGAGGCCGACCTGGACATGGCGGTGTGGATCGAGCGACTTTATGGCGACAACCTGGCAGAAGTAAGCCAAGCTGCTCGCTGGCTGGGGCGTTTCGGCGGCGCGGCCGGGCTGGAGCCGCTGCTGGATGCGCTGAGCCATCGCGCAGGGCAGGTGCGTGCGGCCGCGCTGCTGGCTTTGGCCAACCTTGGCGAGCAGCGCGCGGTCCCGGCCATTGCCGCCCGACTGGTCGGCGACGAGTCCGGCATGGCGCGTGAGGCTGCGGCCCAGGCTCTGGGCCGGCTGGGTGGACCAGACGCAGAGCAGGCCCTGCAGGCCGCGCTGGCCGATCCCAAGGCTAAGGTCAGGAAAAGCGCCGCAGCCAGCCTGGCGCAGTTGCAGGCGCGTGGTTGAAGACTGTCACCAGCAAGGAGTATGACGTGAGCAACGCGGGTGGACCTGACATCGACGCTGCGGGCGCTTCTCCGCCCGTTTTCACCATCGGCTACGGCGCGCGCAGCATAGACGAACTGGTGGCCGCGCTGCACTCCCACCGGATCGTGTTTCTGGTGGACGTGCGCACCTCTCCCTACTCGCGCTTTAAGCCTGAGTTCTCCAAAGACGCGTTGGAGCGGGAACTGAAGGGACAGGGTATCCGCTACATCTATCTGGGCGATGCACTGGGCGGCCGGCCGGCTGACCCCGACTGCTATGTGGACGACAAGGTAGACTATGAGCGGGTCAAGGGCAAGGAGTTCTATCAGGCCGGCATCGAACGGGTGCGCACAGCCTGGCAGCGGGGCGTGCGTTTTGTGCTCATGTGCAGCGAAGGCAAGCCAGAACAGTGTCACCGCAGCAAGTTGATCGGCGAGACGCTGATTGCCCTGGGCGTCCCCGTAACTCACATCGATGAGCACGATGCACTGCGCAGCCAGGATGAGGTGATCCAGCGGCTGACCGGCGGCCAGCTCAGCCTGTTCGGCGACCTGGAGTTCACCTCGCGCAAGCGCTATGGCAGACCAGGGCGAGAAGAGGAGGTTGAGGATGAGTGAGAATGCTGAGTCATTCCTGGGCGCGCCCGACAGCCCCATGATCATCACCATCGGCGTCTATGGCTTCGACGAGGCGGACTTCTTCGCTGCCTTGCAGCAGGCGGGCGTGGACACCTTCGTCGATATCCGGCGGCGGCGTGGCGTGCGCGGCGCAGACTATGCCTTCGCCAACAGCCAACGGTTGCAAGCCCGGCTGGCTGAGATGGGTATCCGCTATATTCACCGGCTGGACCTGGCTCCCAGCCCGGAGACGCGCAGCCGACAATATGCGGTCGACAAGGCCAACAAGACCGCCAAACGCCAGCGGGCCGTGCTCGACCCAGCTTTTGCCGCCGCTTATCGTCAGGAACGCCTAGCAGACTTTGACAGCCAGCAGTTCCTGGCCGATCTGGAGCCGGCGGCAAGGGTCATTGCCCTGTTCTGCGTCGAGCGCGAGCCTGCCGCCTGCCACCGCTCCCTGTTGTCCACCCGTTTGCAGCGCGACCTGGGCCTGAAGGTGCGCCACCTGCTGCCGGGCGACGGAACGGCTCATGGATAACGCGTTTCAGAGGGTTTAGAGAGACAGAGGATCAAAGGATCAGACATCGGTACCGGTTCGCACGCACAGAACTCATCTACCAGCTTACCAGTTCCGGGTGGAGTACTCACATGAAAGTCCTGATCGTAGCCAAGACCCGCCAAGGCAGCGGAGCCTGTATCGGGGGAATCACGTTCGAGGGCCAGAGCGTGCGCCTGATTGCGGCCGACGCCGCGACCAACGAGCACGTCGGGTTGGAGTACAACGTCGGTGACGTGTGGGAGGTGGAGGCCGCCGTTCCGCAGCAGGTCGTCCCGCCCCACGTGGAGAACATCGTAGTACAGAGCAAGCGCCGCATGGGGCCGATGAGCATCCCCGAGCGCTTCATCGAGCGGCACATGCCGCCATGCATCGGCGGGCCGGAGCAGCTATACGACGGACTGGTCCAGGCAACATCCAGCGGCGTGCTCCACATCGCCGAACGCAGCGGCGTGCCGCCCTACAGTACCTTGTTTTGGCGGCCTGACCAGCCGTTGACCCGCGTCCAGGACAGCAAACGGCTGCGCTACCGCTATCCGACGCCCGACGGTGGACGGACTTTGACCTTCGTTGGCTTCCAGGAGCCGATCGAGGTTATTCCGGCCGGCGCGCTGGTGCGCGTCTCGCTGGCCCACTGGTGGCGCCCGGACGACCAACCAGACGCCGAGTTGCGCTGTCACGTGCAGCTTTCGGGGTACTTTCTGGCGCCATCGCGCGTCATGCAACGGTCTGCCCAAGCATCCTCTGACACCGCAGCAGAGAGACCCTTCGGCCGCCCTCAGGGTGACATGCCAGCGGAGAGACCCTTCGGCAGCCCTCAGGGTGACGGACACGCACGGAATTGGGGAGAGACACAGGGGTTTCCCCCGGTTCCCCTCAGTTCTCCCTCTCCCTCCCCGCACGCCCTCCTCAAGTCCGTCTTCGGCTACGATACCTTCTGGCCGCTGCAAGGCGAGATCATCGACAACGTGCTGGCGCGGCGGGACACACTGGCGGTGATGCCCACGGGCGGCGGCAAGTCGCTGTGCTACCAGTTGCCCGCGCTGCTTTTCGACGGACTGACCCTGGTCATCTCTCCCCTGATCGCGCTGATGCAGGACCAGGTCGACCAGTTGCGCGCACTGGGCGCGCCAGCGGCCTTCCTCAACAGCACGCTGGACTACCGCAGCTATGTGGAGACCATGAGCGCCGTGCGCGCCGGGCAGGTCAAGCTGCTCTACACCTCGCCGGAGACGTTGCTGCGGCCGGAGACGCTGGTGCTGCTGGACCAGAGCCGGCTGGACTGCCTGACTATCGACGAGGCGCACTGTATTTCGCAGTGGGGCCACGACTTTCGGCCGGAGTACCGCCAGTTGCTGCCCGTGCGCCAGCGCTACCCCCAGGCCGTCTGTCTGGCTTTCACCGCCACTGCCACCGAACGTGTGCGCCAGGATATCGCCAGCCAACTGGGCTTCACCGCAGCCAATACCTTCGTGGCCAGCTTCAACCGGCCCAATCTGCAGCTCGCAAGCCGGTCGCGCACGGACGGTCTCGGCCAGGTATTAGGCTTCCTGGACGCGCACCGTGAGCAGTCGGGCATCATCTACTGCAGCACGCGTGAGACGGTTGACAACCTGGCCGCGCAGTTGGCCGGGGCTGGCTGGCCGGCCCTGCCCTACCATGCAGGTCTGGATGACGCCACACGCCAGCGCAATCAGCGCCAGTTTGTGCGCGCCGACGTGGCGATCATGGTGGCCACCATCGCCTTCGGCATGGGCATCAACAAGCCCAACGTGCGCTTCGTCGTCCACTTCAACCTGCCCAGAGACATCGAGAGCTACTACCAGGAGATCGGCCGCGCCGGCCGCGATGGCCTGCCAGCGGACTGCCTGTTGCTCTACAGCCAGAAGGACGTCGCAACTATCCTGTATTTCGTCGAGGAAGGCGCGCCTTCGCAGCAGGCCGGCGCGACTGCGCGCTTGCAGGCCATGCTGCGCTACGCGCAGGCTGGCGGCTGCCGGCGCACCCCGCTGCTGGCCTACTTCGGCGAGCGCTTCGAGGGTGAACCGTGCGGCGCATGCGATAACTGCCAGCGGGAGCAGGCCGGCGGCGAAAAGATCGACCTCACGGCGGCGGCAGTCAAGTTCCTGGGTTGCGTCAAGGACACTGGCCAGATCTTTGGCGTCTCGCACATCGCCAACGTCTTGCGCGGCTCCCAGGCCAAGAAAGTCTTGCAGCGTCGCCACGACCGGCTGTCCGTCCACGGCAGCGGCCGCGAACATTCGGACAGACAATGGAGCCGGTTTGGCCAACAGTTCATCGCCGAGGGGTTGCTGGAGCAGGACATGGAGCACGGCGGCCTGCGGCTGACGGCAGCAGGCCGCGAGGTGCTGGCCGGTCAGCGGCGGGTGCTGCTAGCCGCACCCGAGCTGCCGGCCGAGGCCCCGACCGCGCCGCCGCCCTACGACGCCGAACTGTTCCAGGTCCTGCGCGAGCTACGTCGCGAGCTGGCTGATGCGGCCAACGTGCCGCCTTTCGTGGTTTTCTCCGACCGCACGCTGGTAGAGATGGCCACCTACTACCCGCAGACACCGCAGCGCCTGCTGGACATGGCCGGCGTTGGACAGGTCAAGCTGGGGCAGTATGGCGGCGCGTTTCTGGCTGTTTTGCGCGATTACTGCGCGGCCCACGACTTGCCGGAACGCCCCAAGGCGCCGCACGCGCCGCCTGCCCTGACCGGCGGCCAGGCCAAGCGCCGCTTTGTCGAGGTGGGCGAGCTGTTCGCGGCCGGCTACTCGGTGGCGCAGCTCCAGGCGCAGTACGGCGTGGAGCGCAGCACAATTCTGGGCCACCTGGCCCGCTTCCATCAGCAGGGCGGCGCAGTGGACGGCGAACGGGTGCTGGCCGCCTCCAGGCTGACGGCGGAGCAGCAGGCCCAGGTGCTGGCTCTGTTCGACGATCTGGGGGCCGAAGCGCTCTCGCCCGTCTTCCAGGCGTTGAATGGGTCGATCTCGTATGAGGAATTGCACGTGATGCGGGTGGCATATATGAGCCGCTCGTAGGCCGAGTTACCAACGTGACAGGCGACGTGGCCGGCTGGTAGCCGGACTACTGGGAGAAGTCGGTTATCTGAGGTATAATTCCAGAAGTCTCTGGAATCGAGGTATCCATTCAACCATGCACTTGTATCTAATTCGCCACGGCCAAAGTTTCGTCAACCTCAAGGACTGGGACGGCGGCAACCTGGACGCCGGGCTGACCGAGCTGGGCACGCGCCAGGCGGCGGCGCTGGCCCGCTGGCTGCCCGGCTATCTGCCTTCGTTTGACGCGCTCTACGCCAGCACCATGCAACGGGCGCGGGAGACCGTCGCTCCCCTGGCCCAAAGCTACGGCGTCGAAGTGCGCTGGGACGACCGGCTGCGCGAGATCGGCAACAACCGTTCCGACCATACCCCCTGGCCGCCGGACGAGCTGCCTGCGGCCTACTCCGACTACTGGGCCAGCGAGCGCCCTTTTGCCACCACCACCCCACTGGCGCCGGGCGGCGAGACCTTTATGCACTTCCGCACGCGCGTGGGACTGTTCATCGAGGATCTGGTGGAGTGCTGCCGCGGCAAGATCATCGTGGCCGTCTGTCATGGCGGCGTAGTCGAGGCGGCCTTCGACCACATTTTCAACATCGGCCCCTGGCGGCGCACTGAGATCTGGAACACAAACACAGGTATCAGCCACTTCGAGTACGTCGAACTGCCCCGCCGCGAGACCTGGCGTCTACACTTCCAGAACCGTATCGAGCACCTGGCTGGCATTGAGTAACAGCCCGTCCACACCCGCGCTCGGGCCGGTCTCCTGACCGAGCCCGTCCACACACCCGCCACAGCCAGCGAACATCCTATGGCCCCACCACTCACCATCACCAGCCGCCAGAATCCGCGCATTGTCGCTGCGCGCAGACTGAGCGAGCGCAAGCAGCGCCAGCAACAGGGTCGCTTCCTGGTCGAGGGAGTGAAATTGCTCGAGATGGCGCTGCGGGCCGGCGCAAAGCCGCGTGACGCCTTCGTGTGCCATGAGCAGCTTGCCCCGGTCGCCGCGCCGCTGCTGGAACAACTCCAGACCGCAGGCGCGGAACTGCTGCTCGTCTCTCCCTTGGTGATGCGGGCGCTGGCAGAGCGGGATGCCGCTGAGGGGCTGATTGTCACCTTCGACCTGTGGGAGACCCGACTGGACGACCTGCGTCTGGACGGCAGCGATCTGGCGCTGGTGCTCGACCGCTTGCAGGACCCCGGCAACCTGGGCACGCTGATCCGCACCGCCGACGCGGTAGGCGCGGCCGCTGTGGCTTTGATCGAGCCATGCGTCGATCCTTTCGACGACAAAGTGGTGCGCGGCACCATGGGGTCGCTATTCAACCTGCCCCCGGTGCGCAGCGGCGACGTGGACGGCCTGTTTGCGGCCCTACGCGGCCGTGGCCTGCGCATCGTTGCCGCAGACGCGCATCAGGGCGCTGACTGGGGCGAAGGGCTATGGCAGGGCGGGGTGGCGCTGGTGTTGGGCAACGAGGCGCGCGGCCTGTCGCCTGACGTCGTCCCCCACATCGATGCCTGGGCGCGTCTGCCCATCCCCGGCCGGGCCGAGTCGCTCAACGTGGCCGTGGCCGGCGGTGTATTGATGTACACCTGGCTGCGACACGTGTCGGCGTGATGCGTGAAACGTGATGCGTGATGCGTGAAACGTGATGCGTGATGCGTGAAACGTGAAACGTGAATGTCTTCCGAGTACGTCTTACGTTTCACGTTTTACGTTTCACGTCTCACGTTTCAGAAGGAATTTCTCATGACCACCCTCACCCTTGACGCCCACTCTCGCCGCTCCAACGTACTGGCCCGCCGCGGCATGGTGGCCACCAGCCAGCCGCTGGCAGCCATGGCTGGGCTGCGCATGCTGCTGGACGGCGGCAACGCGGCCGATGCGGCTGTGGCCACGGCCGCGGCGCTGGCCGTGGTCGAGCCCATGTCCACCGGCATCGGCGGCGACGCTTTCGCCCTCTTCTATGACGCCCAGGCCAGCCCAACCCAGCGCGTCAGCGCGCTCAACGGCAGCGGTCGCGCGCCGGCCGGGCTGCACCTGGAGGACCTGCATCATGCCGGGTTGAACGAAATTGCCCTGGACAGCCCGCATAGCGTGACCGTGCCGGGGACGGCGGCGGCCTGGGCCGATCTGCTGGCGCGCCACGGGACCATGCCGCTGGGCGTCGTCCTGCGGCCGGCCATCGAATACGCCCGCGACGGCTTCCCGGTCAGCGAGCTGATCGCAGCCAGTTGGCAGCGCGGCGAGGCGAAACTGAGCCGGTTGCCATCGGGGCAGGAATTGTTACCCGGCGGCCGCGCGCCGCGCATGGGGGAAGTCGTCTGTTTGCCAGAGATGGCCCGCACCCTGCAGGCCATCGCAGAGGGAGGCGCCGACGCCTTCTACCTGGGTGAAACCGGCCGGCGCATCGCTGACTTCGTGCAGACACAGGGCGGCCGGCTGGATGTGTCCGACCTGGCCGCACACCGCTCCACCTGGGACGAGCCGATCTCGATCGAGTATTGCGGGCTGCGGGTCTGGGAATGCCCGCCCAACGGCCAGGGGCTGGCCGCGTTGCTGGCGCTGGGCATCGTGGCCGGGGATGACCTGGCCGCAGCCGCGCCGATCGAGCGTTGGCACCTGTTGATCGAGGCCATGCGACTGGCCTTTGCCGACGCGCGACGCTGGGTGGCCGACCCGACCTTCGCCGACCTGCCGCTGGCTGAGCTGCTTTCGACACCGTACCTGGCCGGCCGGCGGGGCCAGATCGATCCGCTGCGGGCCAATCTGGCCCCACGCAGCGGCCTGCCCGCCGCCGAACGCCGGCCGCTTCAGCCGGCGCCGCGTTCGGATACCGTCTACCTGAGCGTGGTCGACGGCCACGGCAACGCCTGTTCTTTCATCAACAGCCTCTACCACGGCTTCGGCAGCGGATTGGTGGCGCCCGGCACAGGCGTGGCCTTACAGAACCGCGGCGCGCTCTTCAGCCTGGATCCGGCGCACCCCAACCGCCTGGAGCCGGGCAAGCGGCCCTACCACACGATCATCCC
The DNA here is from genome assembly GCA_014155705.1 of Anaerolineae bacterium clx_CAG2. Classification (GTDB taxonomy): domain Bacteria; phylum Chloroflexota; class Anaerolineae; order JAAEKA01; family JAAEKA01; genus JAAEKA01. Next base: position 30,553 of record JAAEKA010000303.1, read on the forward strand.
GGCCCTGGCCACGCAGGGGGACGATCTGTGGGCCTGCTTCGGCGTGATGGGCGGCTTCATGCAGCCGCAAGGGCATGTGCAGGTGCTGGTCAATCTGCTGGACCTGAACCTGTTGCCGCAGGACGCGCTGGATGCGCCCCGCTTTTGTCTGCAGGATGGAGAGGCAGGCGGCCGCGTGGCAGTGGAGGTCAGCGCAGGCGCAGGGCTGATCGATGCACTGCGAGCCAGGGGGCACGACGTAGTGGTGACGGCCGGTATGGAGCGAACACTCTTCGGCGTCGGCCAGGTGATCCGGCGCGATACGGCCACGGGCGTGCTGACAGCCGGCAGCGACCCGCGCCGCGACGGCTGCGCGCTGGGCTGGTGATCACAGCACGCGGCACGGCTGATTGAGAGTCTCCCGCGATTCGATGAAATGTGGGATGTCTGCGGGTGGCTGTTAATCTGGCGCCGGAGGTGGAGGAGACAAGGATGAAACAGCGATGTCACCTCCGGCGCCAGAAATGTGCAAAAACCCCCTACCCCTTGAGAGCAATGCAGGAAGCGATGATGGGGTAGGGGGTTTTTGTATCAGGGATGGCCAGACGACTGATGCACGACAAAACAAGTATAAGCGAGGTAGCGCGCTCCCGTCAATAGTACTTTGGTACTATCGCCAGTTCGAAAAACGGGACTGCGCCTGACTCGCCGGGCTGCCAGAACGGCGCCAGGTATCGACGACCCCGCGTTTCGTCACACTTTCCTCTACGACATCCCCAGCCACCGCCAGATACTGGCGCTGATGGCGGCCGATGCTGTGTGAACTCTGTCGTTTGTAATTAGGCTTCTAGCTGAGGGGGACAGTGGGGAGTACAATTGCGAAAGCTGCCACAAACTATCACAAAACCTGGGCGGCAAATAAACAGAAAAGATTGGCCCACCATGTTAACCACCTATCCTGGCGTTGTCACACAGCCGGCGCTCGCGACAGCGCCGATCCTACCAGCACGAGTCCCGCCCGCCAGCGAGCCAGCCTTCCTCCGCTTCGAGAACCTGTCCAAGAGCTACCAGGAAGGGGACCGCACACGCGTGGTGCTGCGCGACGCCGACGCCCAGTTCGCTCAGGGCGAGTTCGTCGCCATCCTGGGCCGCAGCGGCAGCGGCAAGAGCACTCTGCTCAACCTGCTCAGCGGCATCGATCGCGCCGACAGCGGCCGGCTGTGGCTGGGTGGGCAGGAGTTGTCGGCCCTGGGCGACCGCCAGCGTACCCTCTTTCGCCGTCGCAACATTGGCTTTGTCTTCCAGTTCTTTAACCTGATCCCGACGCTGACCGTGTGGGAGAACGTGACGCTGCCGCTGGAGCTGAACGGCGCAGACGCAACCGAAATCCGCCGGCGCGCCGAGCCGCTGCTGGAGGCCGTGGGCCTGCTGGACCGCAGCAAGACCTTCCCCGACCGCCTGTCGGGCGGCGAGCAGCAGCGCGTGGCCCTGGCGCGCGCCCTGGTGCATGACCCGCTGCTGGTGCTGGCTGACGAGCCCACCGGCAATCTGGATGAGACGACCGGTTCCGTGATTCTCGAACTGCTCAACCGTATCACGCGCGAGTCGGGCAAGAATCTGATCATGGTCACGCACAGCGCTGACGCGGCCTCTTACGCCGATCGCATTGTGCATTTGAAGGATGGAAAACTGGTCTGAAACGTGATGCGTGATGCGTGATGTGTGATGCACGACAGCAGAGAGATGAAATAGCTATGAACTACGCAGATTGGTGCCAGCAGGTACCCAGTGAGATCACCAGCGATTCGTTGTGGAAGATGGAGGCTTATCGTCTGGCTCTGTTTGCCTCTGACCTGGCGTGGGAAGATACCACTAAGCTGGCCGGCAACCGACGCACCCAGGAACTATCTGATCAACTCTATCGATCGGTTGGATCCATCGGCGCGAATATTGCCGAAGGTTATAGCCGGGGAACGGGCAGAGATCGCGCTCGCTTCTACGAATACGCCCTTGGCTCAGCTCGGGAAAGTCGGGACTGGTACTACAAGGGCCGCCACGTTCTCGGCGACAAGGTGAGCAATCATCGTATCAGTTTCCTGACGCAGATCATCCGCCTCCTGCTTACAACGATTCCCCAACAGCGCCAGCGGGTCCTGCGCGAGGAGCAACCCATCTACCAGGTCACATCCGAAGTCCTTGACCGCGACCTGCTCGACGCCCTGCTCCAAGAGTCTCCATCGTCCGACTAACACCCGCAAACGTCCAGCAGTTCACGCTTCACGCTTCACGCTTCACGCTTTACGTTTCACGTTTCACGTTTTACACTTCACGCTCATGAGCAACACCCTTTTCCCTTCCAAAACTCTCTTCAACGTCGGCTGGCGCTATCTGCTGCGGCACCCGTGGCAGAGCATCCTGATGATCGTCGGCATTACCCTTGGGGTGGCCGTCGTCGTCGCTATCGACCTGGCCAACGCCAGCGCCAGCCAGGCCTTCGACCTGAGCACCGAAGCCGTGGCCGGGCGGGCGACTCACCAGATCGTAGCCGGGCCGCAGGGGTTGGATCAGGAGGTCTACATTGCGTTGCGCCGCGCGGGCCTGGCCAACGACGGGATCGCCAGCGCGCCAGTGCTGAGCGAGTATGTGTCCTCCGAGCAACTTGGAAGCCGGCCGCTGCAATTATTAGGCGTCGATCCCTTTGCCGAGACCCCCTTCCGCAGCTATGTGGCCGGCCAGGGCAACGTGCCCATCGATCAGTTGACTGCCTTCCTGACGCAGCCGGGCGCGATACTGCTCTCCAGCGACGTAGCCCAGCGCTATGACGTGCAGCTTGGCTCAGAGATCACGCTGAACGTGGGCGGCTACCAGCGGCCGGCCATCGTGGCCGGCCTGTTGCAGCCAGAGGACAGCCTCAGCCGCCGCGCGCTGGACGGTATGATCCTGGCCGACGTGGCCACGGCCCAGGAACTGACCGGCCGGCTGGGCCGGCTGGACCGCATTGACCTCCTTTTGCCCGAGGATGATCGTGCAGCCTTGCAGCGGTTGGAGGCGCTGCTGCCGGCCGAACTCGGCGTGACGCCTGTGGCCGCGCGCAGCGGCGCCATCGAGCAGATGACAGCCGCCTTCCGCACCAACCTGACTGCGCTCAGCCTGCTGGCGTTGGTGGTGGGGCTGTTTCTGATCTACAACACCATGACCTTCTCGGTGGTCCAGCGACGCCCGCTGTTCGGCACGCTGCGCTGTCTGGGTGTCACCGGCCGCGAGGTCTTTCTGCTGGTGTTGAGCGAGGCGCTTGTGATTGGCCTGCTGGGCGCGGCGCTGGGGGTCGCGCTGGGAGTGATCCTGGGCCAGGGCGCAGTACAGGCTGTGACCCAGACCATCAACGACCTCTACTTTGTCCTGACTGTGCGCGGCGTTGCCATCCCGACCAGCAGTGTCCTCAAAGGGCTGCTGCTGGGCGTGGCTGCCACTGTGCTGGCTGCCGCGCCGCCAGCCTGGGAGGCTGCCACCGTGCCGCCGCGCACGGCCCTTTCCCGCTCCGGTTTGGAAAGCAAGGCCGGCCGCGCTGTCAAGGGCGCGGCGCTGGGCAGCCTGGCGCTCCTGGCGGCCGGAGCTATCTTGCTGCTCATCCCAGCTCCCGGTCTGGCGCTCAGCTTTGCAGGCACCTTCGCGGTCATCGTTGGCATCGGCATGCAGACCCCCCTGGTCACCAAGCTGTTGATGAACGGCGTGGCGCCAATCAGCAGCCGGCTGGGCGGCCTGTTGGGACGCATGGCGCCGCGCAGCGTGGTCAGTTCACTCAGCCGCACCGCTATCGCCATCGCCGCGCTGATGATCGCTGTCTCCGTCACCATTGGCGTCAGCCTGATGGTCAACAGCTTCCGCTACACCGTGGTGGCCTGGCTGGCCCAGACTGTGCAGGGTGACGTCTATATCTCACCCCCCAGCGCGACCGCCACGGCTAACAGCGCCACCATCGACCCGGCGGCGGACGCCATCGTGCGCGGCTGGCCGGGCGTGGCGCGGGTCGACACGCTGCGCTCGGTGATGGTGGACTCGCCCGACGGT
>JAAEKA010000304.1 GCA_014155705.1 Anaerolineae bacterium clx_CAG2
AGAATGGGCACAGGCGTATCGTCGAGTGGCCAGCCCAGTCGCCGCAGCCCCTGGCGCGCCAGGGCCACGTTGTCGTGCAGTCGGGTGCGCAGTTCAGGCTGGCTGCGCACCAGGTCCAGCGCAGCAGCCGATGCCGCAGCGGCCGGCAGAGGGGGTGGGCTGGCGGACACAAAGGCCGGCGCGTTGGCCCTGATGCGCGCGATCTGCGCTGCATCGCCGACCAGCACGCCGCCGAAGCCGGCCAGGGCTTTGCTCAGAGTGTGGGTGGTGTAGATGGCCGCGCCGCTCGCCAGCCCGACCTGATCGGCCCAGAACTCGACCACGCCGCGACCGTGCGCGCCCAACACGCCGCTGGCATGGGCGTCGTCCAGGCACAGGATCGCGCCAGCATAGTGGCTCAGCACGGCCAGATAGGCCGGCGCAGGCGCGATCTCGCCGGAAATGGGGAAAACGCCATCGCTGATCACCAGGGGACGCTGGCCACGCTGAAGACTGGCGCGGCATTGGCTGGCCAGGTCGTCGGCTGTTCGATGGCTAAACGATGTGACCGGCAGCCCGGTCGAACGTGCGCCGCTCCAGACGCTGGCATGGGCCGCCTCGTCCACGAAGATATGCTCATACTGACCGGCCAGCCCTTGCAGCAGAATCGCTGCGCCCAGGTAGCCGGACGTGACATAGAGCGCCTGTTCGGTATCAAAGAAGCGCGCTGCCGCCTGCTCGACCGCATGGTACAGCGGGTGCTCGCCAAAACCGCCGCGCGAGGTGCCCGTGCCCAGGCCGTAGCGCTGCAGCGCGTCGATGGCCGCATCCATCAGCGCAGGATGTCCTTGCAAGCCCAGGTAGCCCGTGCCGGCAAAGTAATCACGCCAGCGGTCGTTGATCAAGGTGTGCGCGCCCGGTGGGGATTGCATCAGATAAGGCAGCATGTTGCGTCTAGCGAATCGGTCTAATGAAGTGGTCTTTGGCGTCGTTGTCTAAATGTCCTGACTTTGGTAGATCTCCAATCGCTTCAAGTCGATCACCGCCCCAGTCTTAAGAAGGAAATCAAGACCAACAATTCCGTTGAGATCAATGCCATAACGCATTGCCCCGACTTCGATAGCGAAGTCATGGACCTGGATGTCACCCAGCGCCAAAGCATCGACTCTCTTGGAGAATACATACTCTGATCCCCCCACACCCAGTACTTGGAAAATAGCGTCATCAGGTTCCGGAGCAAGTTCGAGAGCATCAATTTGGTCGATAGCGAGGATAGTACCAGCAGTACCGGTATCAAGAAGAATGTTATCCAGCGTGATCGAAAGCTGCTTGTATGTCACGGTGATAGACACGAATGGAAGGTTGTCTTCAACTTGAATTCTCATGAGCGGCCTCGGATGCCCAGCCATCTTCGCTGGGTAATATCCAGCATCTCTCGATCCGTATGCACGACATAGAACTCTCGTTCCGGAGTCTGTTCGTGAAAGGCGACATAGCTCTTCAAAGCGGCGTGCGAATCAGTAAACGCGTTGACAACTGCCAAGTCCTCAACAACACGTTTGTTTCCATCAGTATGCGCCTTGATTGCTTCAACCAAAAGCCATTGTGAGGGATAGTTGTTTCGTATCTGTTGCCATTGCATAGGTAACCTCCAATTCTGCCTGAAAACCTGAGTTCAGTCCATTCTAGCATGCTCACCTGTTTCTCACAAGTCAACCCCGCCGTTACCCACCCTGGTCGCACCGTGGTATAATCCTCGCTATGTTCGACACGCTCCCTGCCCTGCACGCCGAGCTCCACGCCTGCCGCCGCTGCGCCGAGGCGGGCCACTTCATCGTGTCGCCGCCCATCTTTGCCGGCTCGCCGACGGCCCGGCTGATGATCGTCGGCCAGGCGCCGGGCCGCGTGGAGCAGGAGCAGACCCACCGTCCCTTCAGTGGGCCGGCTGGCAAGCGGCTTTTTCGCTGGCTGGCCGAGGCCGGCTGGGTCGAGGAGGAGTTCCGCGCAGTCAACTACATGAGCGCCATCACCAAATGTTACCCCGGACCGCATCCGGCCGGCCGCGGCGACCGCGTGCCCAGCAAGGCCGAGCAGGCCCTCTGCCAGCCGTGGCTTGAGCAGGAGATGGCGCTGGTGCAGCCGCAATGCGTGGTTCCCGTCGGCGGGCTGGCCATCAAACGCTTCCTGCTCAACGGCGCGCCGCTGCACGACGTGATCGGCCGCGCCTTCGCCCGGCCGCACGACGACGGCCAGTTGACGCCGTGGGCGCGGCAGCATCTGCCGGCGGTCAGTCAGGTAGTGCCGCTCCCGCATCCCTCCGGCGCCTCGCAGTGGTTCAACAACCCGGCTAACCAGGCGCTACTCAGGCAAGCGTTGGGACATTTGCGACAGGTAAGACCTAAGCAAATGGGGTGATTGGATGATTGGGTGATTAAACGTTCAGCGTTGATGACGATCTGGCCGATCACCCAGTCACCTAATCAACCCATCAACCCATCATCCAATCTACCAAGAGGACACCATGCAATTCCAAGTCAAACAAGGGTTTGTTCAGCAGGAAGCGACTGACCTGCTGGTCGTCAACCTGTTCGAGGGCGAGACGACGCCAGGCGGCGCGCTGAAGGCGGTCGACGAGGCGCTTAATGGCCTCATCAGCCAGATCATCGCGGCCGGCGATTTGAAGGGTAAGCTGGGCGAGACCCACCTGCTCTACGGCGGCGGCGCGCTGCCGGCCCGGCGGGTGTTGATCACCGGTCTGGGCAAGCAGGCCAACTTTGGCGTTCCCCAGGCGCGCAAGGCTGCGGCCGCGGCCGCCAAGCGTGCGCGCGAGCTGAGCGTGACTCGTTTTTCGACCGTCGTGCATGGCGCGGGCCAGGGCGGTCTGGCCGCCCACGACGCGGCCCAGGCAGTGGCTGAAGGTTCGCTGCTGGGCGCGTACCGCTTCCGCTCCTACAAGCGCGATGCCAATGACAAGGACAGGCCGGAGATCGCCGAGGTCGTCGTGCTGGAGGCTGATGGGGCCAAGCTGTCCGAAGTTCAACAGGGCGTGGCCGCGGGCCAGGCCGTGGGCGAGGCTGCCAACTGGGCGCGCGACCTGGTCAACGAGCCGGCCAACTATCTGACCCCCAGGGAGTTGGCGCGCCGGGTGGTCGAGCAAGCCGAGGCCGTGGGGCTGAAGGTCCAGGTGTTGGGAGAGCAGGAGATGGCTGAGCTGGGCATGGGCAGTTTCCTGGGCATCGCGCGCGGCAGCGACGAAGAGGCGCAGTTCATTGTCCTCGAACACATTCCTCAGGGCTATGACCTGGCCAGCCTGCCGACCGTGGCGTTGGTGGGCAAGGCCATCACCTTCGACACCGGCGGCATCAGCATCAAGCCGGCCGAGAACATGTGGAAGATGAAGGACGACATGGGCGGCGGCGCGGCCACGGCCGCGGCGCTGCTGGCGGCGGCCCGCCTCAACCTGCCGCTGCACGCGGTCGGCCTGATTGCGGCCACCGAGAACATGCCGGGCGGCGACGCGATCAAGCCCAGCGACGTGGTGACGGCCATGAACGGCATGACGGTGGAAATCATCAGCACCGACGCCGAAGGCCGCCAGGTGCTGGCCGACGCCATGTGTTACGCCGCGCGCTACAACCCCGACGCCATGGTGGACATCGCCACCCTGACCGGCGCCATCGGCATCGCTCTGGGGTCCGATCTGGCCGGCCTGTTCTGCGACGACGAGACCCTGCGCAGCCGGCTGATGCAGGCCGGCGAGCTGACGGGCGAGGCGCTGTGGCCCATGCCGCTGTGGAAACCCTACCGCAAGCTGCTGGACACCGACGTAGCCGACATGAAACACACCGGCGGCCGGCTGGGCGGGTCCATCACGGCTGCTCTCTTCCTGCGCGAGTTCGCCGGCGAGCAGCCCTGGGCCCACCTGGACATCGCCAGCACCGCCTGGCAGGAGGAGAACAGCCCCTTCGCCGTGCGCGGGGCCAGCGGCTTCGGCGCGCGGCTGTTGTTGGAGCTGCTGCGCGCGTACGCGCGGTAATCGGTGACCGGTAAGCGGAGTTCGGTGAACGGTCCCGGAATTTGCCCAACCACCGGCAGCCGATTACCGGTCACGGATCACCGATCATGGATTACCGTTCACCGTTCACGGGTTACCGATCACCATGACCACCGTCCGCACCTACACCTACCGCTGGGTCGTTCTCCTGGCCTTCATGGCCGTGATCTTCGTCAACCAGATCCTCTGGATCACCTTTGCGTCGATCACCGGCCCGGCGGCGGCCTTCTATGGCGTGTCTGACCTGGCGATTGCCGCGCTGGCGTTGAGCTTCATGGTGGTCTATATCTTCGTCTCGATCCCCGCCTCGTGGGTCATCGACACCTATGGCCTGCGGGTGGGGATCGGGATCGGGGCCGTGCTGACCGGCGTGTTCGGCCTGCTGCGCGGCCTGGGCGGCGAGAGCTACACAACGGTGCTCTTGGCGCAGATCGGCGTTGCCGTCGCCCAGCCCTTTCTGCTCAACGCGATCACCACCGTCGGCGCGCGCTGGTTTCCTCTGGATGAACGGGCCACGGCCTCCGGCCTGGGCACGCTGTCCATGTATGCCGGCCAGGTCACCGCGCTGGCGCTGACGCCGTTCCTGGTGCTGGCGACCAGCATCCCCACGATGTTGATGATCTACGGCGTGCTGGCGGTGGCCGGTTCGTTGGTCTTTCTGGTCCTGGCCAAAGAACGGCCGCCCACCCCGGCTTCGGCGGTCGGGACCGGCGAGCGAGCGCTGGTCTTCGACGGCCTCAAGCTGGCCCTGCGCCAGCGCGACTTCCAACTGACCCTGCTGATCTTCTTCATCGGCCTGGGCGTGTTCAATGGCGTGATCACCTGGATCGAGGACATCGTGCGGCCGCGGGGCTTCAGCATCACCCAGGCCGGGCTGGTGGGCGCGCTGCTGGTCGGCGGCGGTGTGCTCGGCGCGCTGGTCCTGCCCGCGCTCTCCGACCGCTATCGCCGGCGCGTCCCCTTCATCGTGCTGGCCCTGGCTGCGTCGACCGTGGGCCTGGTGGGCATCACCTTCGCCGGCCAATACGGTTGGCTGCTGGCCGGAGCGGCGGTGATGGGCTTCTTCCTGCTGGCCGCCGGGCCGATTGGCTTCCAGTACGGCGCCGAGGTAGCCTACCCCGCGCCCGAAGGCACCACCAATGGCCTGCTCCTGATGATCGGCCAGGTCTCGGGCATCCTCTTCATCCTGGCCATGGACGCCTTCAAAGTCCCCGCCACCGGCTCCATGACCCCCTCGCTGATTGTGCTGATTGCCCTGATGGCTGTTGGCGCGCTACTGTCCACCCGGCTGCGCGAGTCGAAGATGATCAGAGAGGCGCCTTGAAAACGGGAAGGGCGCGGCTCACATCAGCCCATGGTGTTGAGGGTGTACGACCATGAGATGGCAGATGGTGTTGCAGCGCATGGACATCGCGAGGGCGTGTGCTTCAGCCAGGCTGAGTTCTCTGAGTGGATGGCCACAACCACTTCCGTCTTTATTGCTGACAACGCCGACTTCGGTCTGGGCGGCAAGCTGCGTGGCAGCTACACCTACGAGATCACGAAGGACGTTTCTACCGGCCAGCAGATCATGAAGCAAGGTTGCGCCTGGATCAGGCAGGCGGAACCTCGCAGCCTTTGGCGGCACTGCCACGCGCTGGCTATGGATCGCACCAGTTCTGGCCCTTTTGGTGATTGTATTCGGCGTCAGTGTGGGCTATTGCTTTTACAAGGGTAGCTCGTCCGAGTCTGCAACCCTGGCGCCCCATCCCCCACCCCCAGGCGACTGAACACTGATGACGTCGCCGGACTGCGCGGCCAGGGTGGTCTTGCCCGGTAGCTCCTGCGCTTCCCCATCCCGGATCAGCAGATTGCGGCCTGGCTGGCCCGGCTGCCCGCCGGCCAGACCGTAGGGGGCGAAGACGCGGCGCTCGGATAGAATGGTCACCTGCGCATCGGCCAGCAGCTCGATGTCCCGGCATACGCCGTCGCCGCCCCGCCATTGGCCCGAACCGCCCGAACCGCGCCTGATTTCGTAGCGCTGCACCCGCAGCGGATAGGCGTACTCCAGCGCCTCGACCGGCGTGTTGAGGGTGTTGGTCATGTGGGTGTGGATGGCGTCGGCGCCGTCCTTGCCCGGCCGAGCCCCCATGCCGCCGGCGATAGTCTCGTAGTAGGCGAAGGGCTGGCCGCGCTCGCCATCCCAGCCGCCGATGGTCAGGTTGTTCATCGTTCCCTGGCTGGCGGCCGGCACGCGCTCGGGCGCAGCCTGGGCCAGCGCGCCCAGCAGTACGTCGGTGATGCGCTGCGAGGTCTCCACATTGCCGCCGGCCACGGGCGCAGGCGGCCGGGCGTTGACCAGCGTCCCCTCGGGCGCGATGACCCGGATCGGCCGCAGGCAACCGCTGTTGGTAGGCACATCGTCGCCCAGCAGGCAGCGAAAAGCGTAGAGCACGGCCGATAGCGTGATGGCGTAGACCGCGTTGACGCTGCCGCGACGCTGGAGTGAGGTGCCCGTGAAGTCCACGGTGGCCTGCTCGCCGGCGATGGCGACAGCCACGGCGATCTCAGCCGGCTCTGGGTCCACCCCGTCGTCGTCCATCCAGTCGCGGAAGCGGTACACGCCGTCGGGCAAGCCGGCCAGCAGGCGGCGAGTCATGCGCTCGGCGTAATCGACCAGGGCTTGCATGTGCTGCTGCACCTCGTCCACCCCGTAGCGGGCGATCAGCTCATTCATGCGCCGCATGCCGGTGGCGTTGGCCGCCAGTTGCGCCCGCAGGTCGCCGGCGCGCTCCTCGGGCGTGCGCACGTTGGCCAGCAGCAGGTCCAGCAGCCCCTGGTTGACCCGCCCTGCCTCGACCAGCTTGAGCGGCGGGATAATCACACCTTCCTGGATTAGCTCGCGCGCGATAGGCATTGACCCCGGCGACATGCCGCCCACGTCGGCGTGGTGAGCCCGGCTGGCGGCGAAGGCGAAGGGCCGCTCCCCAGACCCTTCGGGTTTCTCGTGTTCGACGCGCATGTCACCGCCAGCCGGGACAGTTGCTTCGCCGGGTGTCGTTGCCTGGCCGGAAGAAATCCGAAGGGTCTGCGCGGGCAAGAAAATCGGCGTCACCAGGGTGATGTCGGGCAGGTGGGTGCCGCCGCGGTAGGGGTCGTTGAGGATGGCCACGTCGCCGGGCGCGAAGTCGCAGGCGGCAATGGCGGCCTGTACAGACAGCGGCATGGCGCCCAGGTGGACGGGGATGTGCGCGGCCTGAGCGATCATCTGGCCGGCCGCGTCGAACAATGCGCAGGAGAAGTCGCGCCGCTCCTTGATGTTGGGCGAATAGCTGGTACGCCGCAGCACAACGCCCATCTCCTCGGCCACCGAGGCGAAGAGGTGTTTGAAGACTTCCAGGCGGATGGGGTCAGGGGCGGCAGGTTGCATGTGACAAGTTGCAGGTGTCTGAGTGTCGGGGTGTCAGGCGGCAATCGGCTGATGATGGATTACTGCTGACCGACGGCGACGATCAGGTTGAAATGGCGATCCACGGTTGCACGGTCACCCGCGGCCAGAAAGACAGTGGTGTCTTTATAGACGATGATGACAGGGCCGGGCAGGGCATGACCGGGGTGCAGGAAGGCGCCGTCGTAGAAAGGCACGTTGGCTAGGCCGGCGCTGAGCACCACGGGACGATGATCCAGGTAAGCTGTCGCCGGGTCGTGATCGCCCGGCTCGGCAGCGGGCAGCACGGGTCGCGGCACGCTGCCCACGGCGCGCAGGCGCAGGTTGACGATCTCCAGCGTGGCGCCCGGCTGGCTGTGGCTGTAGACGCGCTGGTGCTCGGCGTGAAAGGCGGCCGCGAAATCGGGCGTCAGCGGCACGGTCAGTTCGTAGGCTTGCCCACGGTAGCGCACGTCCACCTGTGGGAACAGCGTGATCCGCTCGGCCGGCACGCCCTCCGCGGCCACCTCGGCCAACCCACGCGCCTCCATCCTTTCCATCGTTTCCCTCATTTCCTGGTACCCCACCGTCCCGACCAGCATCACCGTTTGCACATAATCCTTGACCACATCGGCCACCAGCATACCGAAAGCCGAGAGTGTGGACGCGCCCGGCGGCACGATGACGGTGCGCACTCCCAGGCCGCGCGCCAGGTCGCAAGCGTGCAGCCCGCCCGCGCCGCCGAAGCTAAGCAGGGCGAAGTCGGCGGGGTCATGGCCGCGCGCGACCGAGATCAGTCGCAGAGCGCGCTCCATGTGGGCATTGGCGATCTGCACTATGCCCAGCGCGGCCGCCTGAGCCAGCGATAGGCCAGGGACCGGGGCCAACTGAGTCGCCTCGGCCAGCCGCATGAGCGCAGCCTCGCTGGCGGCTGCATCCAGCGCCATCTGGCCGCCCAGGAAGCGGTCGGCAGGCAGACGGCCCAGCGCCAGGTTAGCGTCGGTGACGGTGGGGGCGCCGCCGCCGCGGCCATAGCAGGCCGGGCCGGGGTCGGCGCCCGCGCTCTGCGGGCCGACGCGCAGCGCCCCGCCTACGTCGACGCGCGCGATGGAGCCGCCGCCTGCGCCCACAGTGTGGATGTCGATCACCGGGATGCGCACCGGCAGGCCGCCGATCTCCCCCTCGCTGGTGACCTGGATGCCGCCGTCGCACAGCGCCACATCGGTGGAGGTGCCGCCCATGTCGAAGGTCAACACACGCTCGAAACCGGCTGCCTGGGCCACATGGAACGCGCCCACCGCGCCGCCGGCTGGGCCGGAAAGAATCGAGCGCACGGCTTCGCGCCGGGCCTGGGCCGCGCTGATGCTGCCGCCGTTGGACTGCATGATGCGGAAGTCCACGCTCTGCAACTGCCCGGCCAGGCGGCCGATGTAGCGATCCAGCACCGGTGAAACGTAGGCGTTGATCACCGTAGTGCTGGCCCGCTCGTACTCGCGGAACTCAGGCAAGACCTCGCTGGACAGGGAGGTCAGGAGGCCGGCCTGGCGCAGCGCAGCGCCGACCTGCTGTTCGTGAACCGGGTTGGCAAAGGAAAAAAGCAGGCAGACTGCTACGGACTGGGCGCCAGTCCGGCCTAACTGCTCCAGCAGCGGCGCCAGCTCGGCTGGGTCCAGCGCATGCAGGACGTGGCCGTGGCGGTCAACGCGCTCGAGCACCTCCAGTCGCAACTCAGCAGGGACCAGCGGCTCCGGCCGGTCGGCAAAGAAGTCATAGAGCTGGCTGCGGTTCTGACGGCCAATGGCCAGCAGGTCGCGAAAGCCGGCCGTGGCGACAAAGGCCGTAGTCGCTCCCTTGCGCTCCAGCAGCGCATTCGTGGCAACGGTGGAGCCATGGACGATTTCGGTGAACCGATGACCGGCTTCAGCCAATCCCTCCAACACCGCCTCAGCCGGGTCGCGCGGCGTAGAGAGCCGCTTGAAAGTCTGAAGCGCGCCGTTGGCCGGGTCGAAAAGGACGAAGTCGGTGAAGGTGCCGCCGATGTCGATGCCGATACGCATGGGGAGGGGATGACTGGATGACTGGGTGATTGGTAGATTGGTGGGTTGGCTGGTAGCATTGACGATGCCGGTATTATGGGTTAGAATGCGGACGCTGTCAAGCCGCGTTTCCACTGATGGGATTGCCTTATGACCTCGCTGCAACTTGCGTTATCCTTGCTGCCCGACACCTTCGCCGTTTGCCGGCTGCCGGCCGGGGCTGCGCTGCCAGCCTGGGCCACGGCTGGCGATTTCTACGCCATCACCCGCACCGCGCACGAGCTTTCGATTGTCTGTGCGCAGGAGCAGGTGCCATCCGGCGTCACCTGCCAGCCCGGCTGGCGCTGCTTGCAGGTGGCTGGCCCGCTAGACTTTGCCCTGACCGGCGTGCTGGCCAGCCTGGCGCAGCCGCTGGCCATAGCAGGTGTGAGTATCTTCGCGATCTCTACCTTCGACACCGACTATTTGCTGATCCAGGACGATGCCCTGGATGTTGCGCGGGCAGCGCTGCGCAGCGCCGGTCATGCGCTTGCTTGATTCCAAGTTTGTGCTACAATCTACACAAACGACCAGAGAGGTAGACCGCTGTGACAAGCACAACCAGCACCAAAGCAAAACTGGGATTTCTCTCAGATATTGAATTGTTCCAAGATCTATCCCCCAAGGAGATCGAGGAGTTGGAGCGGCTGATCACCATCAGCTCGGTCAAGCGCGGCAAGGTGTTTTACCGGCCGGAGGAGACGGGCGAGGTGCTGTTCATTCTCAAGTCAGGCCATGTCCAGCTCTACCGCATTTCGCCCGAGGGCAAGAAATTGGTGATCGCCTCGTTAGGGGCCGGCACGCTGTTCGGCGAGATGCCGCTGCTGGGCCAGCAGTTGCACAACACGTTTGCCGAGGCGGTCGAGGACTGCGTGATTTTTGTCATGAGCCGCAAGGACCTGGAACGTCTCTTTCTGAACAAGCCCCAGGTGGCGCTGCGTGTGCTGGATATCACCGGCCGGCGGCTGCGCGACGTGGAAGGCCGCTTGCAGACCATGGCCTTCAAGGGCATTCCGGCCCGACTGGCCTCGCTGTTGTTGCTGCTGGCCGAAGAGCACGATAGTCTGGAGGTGGTGGGCCTGACCCATCAGGATTTGGCTGAGACTGTGGGCACCTACCGCGAGACGGCCACTCAGGTGTTGAATGACCTCAAGGCGCAGGGCCTGATCGAGATCGGCCGCAAGCGCATCACGATCCTCGATCCGGACCGGCTGCTGGCGGTGGCTGAGAGCTAACGCGCACGCGGTGGAAAATGGCTGCGATACGTCGCAGACGCCTGATCAATCCACGCGATGGCGGCGCGATGTGTGACCGAATGACTGCATGATCTGTGATTGTGCGCTGTTGCGCTAGTTGTGCTGTTTTGACATTTGCTGACATAGCAGGTACAATTTCTGCACGCACATCACTGGCTGGATTTATGTAGATCAGCCGGCGGTATTCCTTCACCAACGCTTCTGTAGTGTTCCCAATCCGCTGTCTTGACGACACCACCTCATTCAGGAGGACATGGATAGATGACCCACATTATCACTGACCTATGCCTGCGCGACGGCGCATGCGTCGAAGTTTGTCCTGTCGAGTGTATCGTGCCCGGCCAGCCTGAGAGCGAGTGGCCCTGGTACTTCATCGACCCGGATACCTGCATTGACTGCGGCGCCTGCGTGCCCGAGTGCCCGTTCGAGGCCATCTTCCCCGAGGAAGATGTGCCGACCGACTACGAGATGAAGGCTGGCCAGCAGCGCATGCCTTTCGACACCAAAGTCCTGGTGACTGCGGCCGGCGGTGAAGTCGTTGACCTGAGCCCCGGCATCCAGCCCAACTACGACTTCTTCAGCAGTGGCCCTGGTTACGACGCCCTGAATATGTAATCGGGCGGTCTCGCGTCAATCTGGAGAGCAAGCATCCATGACTCACGTCATCACCGACCTGTGCATACGCGACGGCGCGTGCGTCGAAGTGTGCCCCGTGGAGTGCATCGTCGCAGGCCAGCCAGAGGCAGAATGGCCCTGGTATTATATCGACCCGGACACCTGCATCGACTGCGGCGCCTGCGTGCCGGAGTGTCCCGTCGAGGCCATCTTCCCTGAGGAAGACGTGCCCAAAGAGTACCAGCCTTCGGCTCAACTCAATGCCGATTTCTTCTCCAAGGGCCCCGGCTACGAAGCACTGAACATGTAAGCTGGTTGGCTGGACCGTCGCGCGCCTGGTTTGCATGGGGCTTAGCGTGTCCTGTGTAGCAACGTGGTGTTCGCTGCGGGACCGCTCAAACGAGAAGATCGAGAAAGCAAAGGGCCTCTGCTGGTTGGCAGGGGCCTTTTGCTAAGCACCCTATGACCAGAGGAGACTATCGTATGACGACCCTGTATCGAACCGAAAAAGATTCCATGGGCCCTGTGCAGGTGCCTGCCGATGCTCTCTACGGCGCCCAGACCTTGCGGGCGGTGGAGAACTTCCCCGTCAGCGGCATCCCCTTTCCCCGCAGCTTCATTCGCGCGTTGGGGCTGATCAAGCTGGCCGCGGCCCAGGTCAACCAGACTCTGGGCCACTTGGAGCCAGCGCTGGCCGACAGCATCGTGCAGGCCGCGCAGGAGGTGGCCGACGGCCGCTGGGACGCCGACTTCCCCATCGACATCTTCCAGACCGGCTCTGGCACATCCACCAACATGAACGCCAATGAGGTGATCGCCAACCGGGCGCTGCAGATTCTGGGACAGGCGTTGGGATCCAAAATGGTCCATCCCAACGATCACGTCAACATGGGCCAAAGTTCCAACGACGTGATTCCCACGGCCATCCACGTGGCTGCCTACCTGGAGGTGCACGAGGCGCTGCTGCCGGCCCTGCGCCACCTGCACGCCGCGCTGGCAGCCAAGGCGGTTGAATTCGACGACGTGCTCAAGACCGGCCGCACCCATCTGATGGATGCGATGCCTGTGCGGCTGGGCCAGGAATTCGGCGGCTATGCAGCCCAGATCGAGGCAGGTATCGCCCGCATCGAGGCCAGTCTGCCCCGGCTGGGCGAGCTGGCGTTGGGCGGCACGGCCGTAGGCACCGGCATCAACGCCCTGCCCGGCTTTGCTGGCGCTGTGGCTCAGCGGCTGAGCGAACTGACCGGCCTGCCTTTCCGCGAGGCGGACAACCATTTCTCGGCCCAGGCGGCCATGGACGCAGCGGTGGAGTTGAGCGGACAGCTCAAGGCCACAGCCGTTTCGCTGATGAAGATCAGCAACGACCTGCGCTGGATGAACTCTGGCCCCATCGCTGGTCTGGGCGAGATCGCACTGCCGGCCTTGCAGCCCGGCTCCAGCATTATGCCGGGCAAGGTCAACCCGGTGATTCCTGAGGCCGTCACCATGATTGCGGCCCAGGTCTTCGGCAACGACCTGACCGTGACCGTGGCCGGTCAGTCGGGCGTTTTCGAGCTGAACGTCATGCTGCCGGTGCTGGCCCACAATCTCTTGCAGTCAATCACGCTGCTGGCCAGCGGCAGCCGCCTGCTGGCCGATAAGGCTATCGCCGGCGCCGTGGCCAACCGCGAACGCATGGCAGGTCTGATCGATAAGAACCCGATCCTGGTCACCGCGCTCAACCCGGTGATCGGCTACGACAAGGCTGCGGCTGCGGCCAAGCAAGCCTACGCCCAGGGCCGGACGATCCGCGATGTAGTGGTCGAGCTGGGCTATCTGAGCGACGAAGAGGCCGTGCGTCTACTGGACGCGCGGCCGATGACGGGAATCTAGGACTGACGATCCTGGTTCCCGAGCAGACAAGCTTTCGCCAGGAGACTGTCACCATCTACAGTCAGGGCCGTCAATCCTGGCGATCGGAAGCTCGAAAGGACACACGAACGATGAAAAAGATCGTAGTCTTCCATCTGGGCGACGGTGAGGAGACGTCGACGGTCACGTTCCTGGGACAGGACGTGCAGATTCAGCGCATCGGTTGTCATGGGGACGCGGAGCGTGTTCAGGCTGTCATCGCCGAGTATGACGGCGCAGTAGACGCGATTGGCCTGGAGGGCTATCCGGCCGAGCTGGAGCTGGGCGGCGTGCGTGTAGCCCACGAAGCCGGATCCACACTGGCAGCCGCCGCCAGCCAGACTCCGGTGGTCGACGGCGGCGGCATCCGGCCGGGCCTGGAGCGCTGGGCCGTGATCTTGGCCGATCGCGCCGAGCCGGGGATCTTCAGCCAAAAGCGCGTTCTGATGGCGCCAGGCTTGAATCACGGCGGCCTGTCGCAGGCGCTGGACCGGCGCACCCCCTACTTGCGTTACGCCGACCCCGACGTGTACTTTGCCCTGCCTGACTTCCCCGGCGTCGGCAGCCAGCGCACGCTGGAGCAGGCGGTCAAGCCCACGCTGGAGAATCTGAAAAACGCGCCTTTCCGACGGCTGCTGCCGCAGCCTGGCGCGGCCGGCCAGCCACGCTCAGCCGCGCCCTTCGAGTGGGCCGACGTGATCGCCGGCGATATGGGGGCAATCCGCCGCTACGCGCCCGCCCAGCTCAGGCACAAGACCGTGGCCGTGGAGTGGGCCAGCGAGGCGGACCTGGACGATCTGCGCCAGCGCGGGGTGGCCATTGTCGTCACCATGATGCCTGCGCTGGATAGTCCCAAGGGTCTGGGACGGTGGTCAGCGGCCACGATCGAGGCGGTGTTGGTGGCCCTGCGCGCCAACCCGGACGCGCCGCTGACCGAGGACACCTACCTGGACCTGATGGCCGACATTCACTGGACGCCGCACGTGCGCTACCTTCAGCCGCAGGAAGCCGGCATCAACCGCTTCGCCTTCGTGATCCACCCGCTGAACGTCCACTTTATCCACAATAGCCCCCAGTTTGGCTGGACCAAATACCTGCCCGACGACCTGGTGGAGCGGGTGGCGGCCTACATGCCACCCATGTACTTGTCGCGCATCACCGGCGGCCAGTCGCCCACTACCGGCCAGCGTATCGAGGGGCACCTGATTAGCCTGGCCGCCACCCCGCGCCAGATGATGCAGCGCGGCGAACGCTTCACCTACGACCGGTTGAATCAGGCCGCGCGCATCGCCGAGCGGCGGGGCGCGCGCATCATGGGGTTGGGCGCGTTCACCTCGGTGGTGGGCGACGCAGGCATCACCGTGGCCCACGAGGCCGACATTGCCATCACCAGCGGCAATAGCCTGACTGTGGCCATGACGCTGGAGGCGGCCAAGAAAGCGGTGCAGTTGATGGGCGCCACCGACCTGACTCAGGGCAAGGTGATGATCGTCGGCGCTACCGGTTCCATCGCCTCAGTCTGCTCGCGGCTGATTGCGCAGGCTATCGGCAACGTCGTGCTGGTCTCCATCGAGCCGGAGAAACTGATCGAGCTCAAGCGCACCATTCAACGGGAGACGCCCGGCTGTCAGGTGACCATCGCCACCAAGACGGGCGACCTGATCGCCGACTGCGATTTGGTGATTACCGCCACGTCGGCGTTTGGCCAGCGGGTGATCGATATCACCAAGTGCAAGCCGGGCGCAGTGATCTGCGATGTGGCGCGGCCGCCCGACATCAACCCTGCTGAGGCGGCGCTGCGGCCCGACGTGCTGTGTATCGAGAGCGGCGAGGTGCTGATTCCTGGCGATATCGACTTCGGCTACGACATCGGCCTGCCGCCCAAGACATCCTACGCCTGTCTGGCAGAGACCGCGCTGCTGGCCATGGAAGGCCGCTTCGAGGACTATACCTTGGGCCGCAACATCACCATGGAGCGGGTCAAAGAAATCTACAAGCTGTCGCTCAAGCACGACTTCAAGCTGGCCGGCCTGCGCTTCGGCGAGCAGTACATCACCGACGACGACATCAAGGCCAAGCGGGAGTTGGCGGACCGGTATCGCAGCGATCCCGCGTTGTTCGAACGGGTGCGCAGCGATGCAGCCATAAAGCTCAAGGATATCCCCGTCATGTCCAAGGGGGTGTCCACCAGCAGCAATTCCAGGGCGCCGCTGCTGGCTGCGGCTGCTGTCGGACTGGGCCTGGCCAGCGCGCTGGTGGGCCGCAAGCTGCTTGGCAGCAAATAGCGCAACGCGGGAACAGGGACTTAAGAACCGATAGGGTGACATTTGTCACCCTATCGGTTCTTTTGCCGCAGTCTGCGACGCAACTCCCTTGTTTGCTTGTCTGCCTGTTCCTTACAGCTACCCTCAAAACTCCGTACACCCCGCCATCCACACCGATCCGTCGCGCGCCAGCAGCTCGTCTGCCTCGCGCGGGCCCCAAGAGCCTGGCTCGTAGAAGGCCAGCGAGGCCAGCCCCTGCTCCCAGCCTTGCAGGATTGGATCGACCACGCGCCAGGAGAGCTCGATCTCGTCGCTGCGGGCGAAGAGCGAGGCGTCGCCCTGTAACGTGTCTAACAGAAGGCGCTCGTAGGCCTCAGGCAGGTCGCCGCCGAAGTCGCCGTCGTAATGGAACTCCATACCTACGGTCTGGGTACGCATCCCAGCGCCCGGCATCTTCATGTTGAAAGTCAGGTGAATGCCCTCGTCAGGCTGGATGCAGATGTTAAGACTGTTGGGGGGCCGGATGCCCTCGTAGTCCTTGGCGAACATCAGGTGGGGCACCCGCTTGAAGCGCACCACGATCTCGGTGGTCTTGGCCTTGAGCAGCTTGCCGGAGCGCACGTAGAAGGGCACCCCCTGCCAGCGCCAGTTGTCCACGAAGAACTTGAGCGCGGCATAGGTGGGCGTCTCCGACTGCGGATTGACCCCTTCCTCCTGGCGGTAGGTGGCGCCGTTCTTGGCGCGATACTGGGCGCGCACGCTGTTCAGGCTCACGTCGCGCGCCTCGATGGGGCGGATCGCCTCCAACACCTTGACCTTTTCGTTGCGCAGCGCGGTGGCGTTGAGAGCCACTGGCGGCTCCATGGCGGTCAGGGTCAGCAGTTGCAGGGCATGGTTCTGGATCATGTCGCGCACCACACCAGCCTGGTCGTAATAGCCGCCTCGCTTGCCCACACCCACACTTTCGGCCACGGTGATCTGCACCGAGTCGACGTAGTTGCGGTTCCACAGCGGCTCAAAGATGGCGTTGGCGAAGCGGAAGACCAGCAAATTCTGCACCGTCTCCTTGCCCAGATAGTGGTCGATGCGATAGATCTGATCCTCGCCGAAGACCTCATGCACGGCGGCGTTGAGCTGGCGGGCTGACGCCAGATCATGGCCGAAGGGCTTCTCGATCACGATGCGCCGCCAGCCGTCCTCGCTGTTGGCCAGCCCGACCGCGCCCAGGTGGGTCACGATCGGCTGGTAGAGCTGGGGCGGAGTGGACAGATAGAACAAGCAGTTGCTGCTGCCCAGAGCAGCGCCCAGCTCGTCCAGACGCTGCGCCAACTGCTGGTAGCTTTCTGTGTCTTCATAGCCGATGGCCAGATAGCTCAGGTTGCTGGCGAACTGCTCCCATGGCAACCGCTGGTCAGGCTTGGTGCGGCTGTTGGCAGCCACCCCCTCGCGCAGTTGCTCCCGAAACGCCTCGTCGCTCATGGCGCTGCGCGCCACGCCCAGCACAGCATAGCGCTGCGGCATCAGCCCCTGACTGGCCATGGTGTGCAGGGCGGGCACCAGCTTGCGCTGCGTGAGATCGCCCGACGCGCCAAAGATGACAATGATAAAAGGTTGGGCGGAGGAGACGCCGTTCTTCTCCTGGCGCAGCGCGGCGCTGGGCAACGGTTGGGTTGAGTCGGGCATAGTGGCAACTTTCAGGAATCTGAGCAAACACCAGTACGAAGAATTCGAGGCTTTAGTCGTGCTTTGAGCGCTCTGCCCGGCTAAAGCCTCGATTTCCGACGATAGACGTCACTGAGCCAGGGCGGCTTTCTTCTCGCCGATCACCGACAGCAGTTTGTCGTAGGAGGCGGAGAAGGAGGCCACGCCCTGGGCCAGCAGCTCGGTTGTGATCTCATCCAGGGAGATACCGGCGGCGGCCAATGCGGCCATGTGAGCCTGGGCTGCATCGACGCCCTCGGTGACGGTGACGCCCTGAGGATCGCCGTGGTCACGATAGGCATCCAGCGTATTCTGCGGCACGGTGTTGACGGTATCCGGCCCGACCAGTGGATCAACGTACATGGTGTCGGCGTAGGCCGGGTTCTTGGTGCTGGTGCTGGCCCAGAGCATGCGCTGGACGCGCGCGCCCTGGCTGCGCAGGGCCAGGAAACGCGGTTCGGCGAAGATGGCCAGGAAGCGAACGTAGGCCAGCTTGCTGTTGGCGACGGCGGTCTGGCCCTGCAGGCTGCGCAGTTGGGCCTGCTCGTCGGAGTTCTTCGTGGCTGAGATCAGAGCGGCCACACGTTGGTCGGCGTTGCTGTCGATGCGGCTGACAAAGAAACTGGCCACCGAGGCCACCCGGCTCACATCTCCGCCGCTGGCCGCCAGCCGCTCCAGGCCGCGGACGTAAGCCCGCGCCGCGGCTTCGTAGGCCGATTGGGCGAAGAGCAGGGTCACGTTGACGTTGACGCCGCTGCCGATCAGCGCCTCAACGACCGGCACGCCTTCAGGGGTGCCGGGCACCTTGATCATCAGGTTAGGGCGGCCCACTTTGGCGAAGAGACGGAGGCCCTCGGCCACAGTGCCCTCGCTGTCGAAGGCCAGGTGGGGCGAGACCTCCAGGCTGGCGTAGCCGTCCAAGCCGCCGGTTCGATCATAGACCGGCCGCAGCAGGTCGGCGGCCATGCGAATGTCCTCGACCGTCAGCGCCTCGTAGATGTGCTCGGTACTGCGCCCCTGGGCAGCCAGTGTTGCGATCTCAGCGTCGTAGTCGCTGCTGCCGCTGATGGCCTTCTCGAAAATGGTCGGGTTGGAGGTCAGCCCCAGCACGCCGTCTTCAGCGATCATGCGGGCCAGCTCGCCGCCGGTCAGCAGACGCCGCTCGATGTTATCGTACCAGATGCTCTGGCCGTATTCTTGTAGCTTTACTAGTGGGTTCACAAGCTTCCGATCCTTTGCCTTCTTTGCGCCTTAGCGTGAGAAAAATGCAACTCGTTACACCAATGCCAGCGCCTGGGCGACGATGTTGTCCACGGTCAGGCCCAGCTTCTCGTACACCGTCTGGTAGGGTGCGGAGGCGCCGAAGCGATCGATGCCGATAAAGACGCCGCCGGGGCCGGTGTAGCGATCCCAGCCCAGGGAGATGCCAGCCTCAATGGCGACACGCGCCGTGATCTCGGGCGGCAGCACGGCGGCGCGATACTCAGCCGGCTGGGCCTCGAACAGCTCCCAACTGGGCAGACTGACCACGCGGGCGGCCACACCGCGCTCGGCCAGCTTGTCGCGGGCGGCCACAGCCAGGTGCAACTCAGAGCCTGTGCCGATCAAGATCACACGGGCGCCCTCGGAGCCATCCGGCCAGTCGGCGACCACATAGCCGCCCAGCCCCACGCCCAGCGCGGGATCGGCTGAGGCGCCGGCCAGGGTTGGCACGTTCTGCCGCGTCAGCGCCAGGGCAATCGGCCCGCCGCGGTGGGTCATGGCTACCTGCCAGGCCGCCACCGTTTCACGCGCGTCGGCCGGCCGCAGGGTCACCAGGTGCGGGATAGCCCGCAGGGCA
The DNA here is from genome assembly GCA_014155705.1 of Anaerolineae bacterium clx_CAG2. Lineage (GTDB taxonomy): Bacteria > Chloroflexota > Anaerolineae > JAAEKA01 > JAAEKA01 > JAAEKA01. Next base: position 19,081 of record JAAEKA010000304.1, read on the forward strand.
GCCAGATGCTCCACCGGCTGGTGAGTTGGCCCATCTTCGCCCAGGCCGATGCTGTCGTGGGTGAAGACGAAGATGGTCGGGATCTCCATCAGCGCAGCCAGCCTGATAGCCGGCCGCATGTAGTCAGAAAAGACCATGAATGTGCCGCCGTAGGGCCGCACGCCGCCGTGCAAAAGCATACCATTGAGGGCCGCGCCCATGCCGTGTTCTCGCACCCCAAAATGGAAGTTGCGGCCGGCATAGGATCCGGCCTGGAAGGCAGGACTGCCCTTGATCATTGTCTTGTTGGAAGGGGCCAGGTCAGCCGAACCGCCGATCAACTCTGGCACGCGGCCGGCCAACGCGTTGATCACTGCGCCGGAAACGTTGCGTGTGGCATCTCCCTTGGCGTTGGGCTCGTAGCCGGGCAGATCGGCTGTCCAATCGGCCGGTAGTTCGCCGCTCACGCGCCGCTGCAGCTCGGTAGCCAGGTCGGGATACCCGGCCGCGTAGGCGTCGAACAGAGTCTGCCACTCGGCCTGACTCTGGCGCCCCAGTTCCAGTGCCTGGCGAAAATGGACCAGCACGTCGTCGGGGATGTAGAAGGTCGGCTCCGTTGGCCAGCCCAACGCTTGCTTAGTCAGCAGCACCTCGTCGGGGCCTAACGGCTCGCCATGCACGCCCGCTGTGTTTTGTTTGTTGGGACTGCCGTAGCCAATGACCGTACGCACCGCGATGATCGAAGGTCGCTCTGTCTCGGCCTGGGCTGCGCGGATAGCCGTCGAGATGGCGTCGATGTCATTGCCGTCGGCTACGGTTTGGGTGTGCCAGCCATAAGCACGGAAGCGGGCCATACGGTCCTCGGTGAACGCCAGGCTGGTGCTGCCGTCGATGGAGATGTGGTTGTCGTCGTAGAGGTAGATCAACCGGCCCAGCTTGAGATGCCCGGCCAGAGAAGCTGCCTCAGACGACACGCCCTCCATCAGGTCGCCGTCGGAGACGATGCCATAGATGAAGTGGTTGATGATCTCGAAACCAGGGCGGTTGAACACTGCGGCCAGATGATGCGCGGCAATGGCCATGCCGACGCCGGTGGCGAAACCCTGACCGAGCGGGCCGGTGGTCATCTCGACGCCGGCCGTCAGGCCAAACTCTGGATGGCCTGGGGTCTTGCTGCCCCACTGGCGAAACTGTTGCAGCTCACTCAGCGGCAGGTCGTAGCCGGTCAGGTGCAGCAGGCTGTAGAGCAGCATCGAGGCATGACCAGCCGAGAGCACGAAACGATCGCGGTCGGGCCAGGCCGGGTCAGACGGGCTGTGCTTAAGGAAACGGGTCCACAGCGTATAGGCCATAGGCGCGGCGCCCATGGGAGCGCCCGGATGGCCGCTTTTGGCCTTCTGCACGCCGTCCACGGCCAGGAAACGGATGGTGTTGATTGCTTTTTGCGAGAGATCGAAATCGAAGGACATAAATTTGAACTCCTCTTTGAGATGGCGGTGTGCAGTCCTGCTGCCCACCTAAACCGAGCACACGTAGAAACCGGGGGGAGGCGTGAGCGCTTCGCGCCTGATCCCGCTAGTACAAACTCCCGGTTTCTAGATGATACTCGTTTAGAAGCAGGATTGCCGCAAGTTCTTACCGATCTGCTGTCGATGGATAGCTCCACATTAGCGTGTGAACCCGGGTGTGTTCAGGTTTTTCGTGGTAGGGCTCGCCATCCAGGGTAAGCCAGGCGTGGCCGGCGATGTCCTCGCCCAGGCGGCGGGCGCCGAAGTGGATCACCAGCGGCAGTCCGGCGCGGCGCAGGAAATAGTAGCGCAGTAAGGAGCGTCGCAGGCAGATGCCCAACGGCCGGCCGGCGCCAAAGGCCGTCAGTGCGTCCACGATCTGGCGCATGGTGTCAGAATCCAGGAACTGCGGTTGGGCCGCTGGCGTCAATGCCTGCAAAGCCACAGGCAGCGGCTGATCCAGCCGGTCGGGCAGCTCGCGGGCCAAGGCCAGCGCCTCCTGCACGAAATGGCGCCGCTGGCCGTCGGCCATGGCCGCGACCAGCGTTGCGCTGTAATCAAGTCCGCGGCGCGTGCGGACAACGGTGCGTCGCAAAACAGGCATGACAGCAATTATACTACCGATCTGGCGATCCTGCTAACCGAATGTGTACAAGAAAATGCCAGACACAGGCAGTATTGTCCAGGTTTTGCGTAGCTGTCCAAAGAAATAAGCCAGGAAAAGTTAATAAGAGGTTAAAATATTGAACAAAGGCTTGACAAGATACGCAATTTCCGCTATAATGCCTGTGTAAATCAAAAAAACAAAATCAATGCCCCAATTCACCCGGTTAACTAGCAGATATTTCAAAGCCAGCCGGCGGTTGGGGTAAGAACCAGGAAATCGCTGGCATCCAATTGGAGCACAGATCTTCCACATCTCAGAGGAGTTCGAAATGTCCACACAGCAGAAACGAAAAACGCCTTTGTCGCAGCTAATTGCATCGGTAACTGAAAGCGACGCGGATTTCCAGAAAGCTATTACTACCCGCACGTATCGGGCCGGCGAAGTGATCGCAACTCCTGAAGACCTTGCTAACAAGCTATTCATTCTGATGAATGGCAAGGCGCAATTGGTCTGCCAAAACAAAGAAGGCCGGCGCATGATGATGTCACGGGTAGGGCCTGGCGCGATTTTTGGCGACGGCGCCATGATCACCCGTGAGGCGACGCCTGCAACCTTTGCCGAGGCGTTGGAGGAAACGACCATCTGGGTTTTGCCTGAGACGCACGCACGAGCCATGACCGAACGCTATCCGATCATCGGCTGGGGCATGCTGCAGACCTTCGGCCGGCGGCTGCGCCAGGTCGAGGACCGTCTGGAAGAAGTGGCTTACAAGAAGCTGCCCCAGCGGCTGGCCAAGCTGCTGCTGGACCTTTCGACCAGCAACGACCGCAGCGCCATCCGTACCAGCCATCAATCTCTGGCGGACATGTTGGGCACCTATCGCGAGACCGTGAGCACGATTCTACGGGGTTTCAAAGCCGATGGTATGGTCGAGTTAGGCTATCGCCGCATTTATGTGACTGACCCGGATGCCCTGCAGGCGCTGGCCAGCTCGTGGGATTAATTGGGACGAGACAGAGCGACAGACTGGGATGAGGTAGATTGGTACGAGGCAGAGCGATAGATTGGAATGTGTTGGATTGACGAGCAAATGATTGAAATGGCGTACAAGCCGCTGATCCCGGCGGTCAGTCAAGACGGTGAAAGCAGATAGTGTGTGACAAGAGATGCGTTGGACTGTATGAGACTAAGTGGAGATCAGCGGGACGAGTGAGACAGTGTGAGTGTGTGGGTGTGGTGTGAGGCAATGCCGGGCGACGCAAGAAGCCCGGCATTGTCGCGTCTGGGAACTGCACAGATTGCCACAAACTACAAGTGGCGGTACAATGTCATAGCAGCAGCCCTTGTGCGCTGCTGAACGATCTTTGTCAGGAGTACCCCCATGGACACAGTGCTGCGATCCCCCCAACAGACAGTGCTTATTGGCCCTAACCGGCCATTTGTGGTTATCGGAGAGCGCATCAACCCCACCGGCCGCAAGGCGTTGGCGGCTGAAATGGCTGCGGGCGACTTCAGCCGGGTCATTGCGGACGCCCTTGCCCAGGTTCAGGCCGGCGCCCATGTGCTGGACGTCAACTCGGGCGTGCCGCTGACCGACGAGGCGGAGATCATGGCCGAAGCGATCCGTCTTGTGCAGGCCACGGTGGACGTGCCGGTGTGCATCGACTCGTCGGTGGTCGCGGCGCTGGCTGCCGGCCTGAAGGCCGCCACGGGTAAGCCGCTGGTCAACTCGGTCACCGGCGAGGAAGAGCGGCTGGAGGCGGTGCTGCCTCTGGTGGCTGAGCGCGGCGCGGCCGTGATCGCCATCAGCAACGACGAGACTGGCATCTCCTACGACCCGCGTGAGCGCTTCAGGATCGCTAAGAAGATCGTTGAGCGAGCCGAGAGCTACGGCATTCCGCGCCAGGACGTGCTGATCGACCCGCTGGCCATGCCGGTGGGCGCGGTACAGGGGGCGGGCAACCACCTGTTCCAGATCGTGCGCATGGTGCGCGAGGAGTTGGGCTGCAACACCATCTGCGGCGCCAGCAACATTTCCTTCGGCCTGCCCAACCGCAAGACGCTCAATGCCACCTTCGTCGCGATGGCCATTGCGGCCGGCCTGCCCTGCGCCATCACCAACCCGTTGGAGCCGGAGATCATGGCCGCGATCCGCGCCGCCGACGTGATGATGGGCTATGACGACAACTGCGCGGCCTGGATCATGTCCCAGCGTCAGGCGGCAGCCAGCGGCGCAGCGCCCACTGGCGCCGGCGACGAGCGCACATCGCGGCGGGCCGCCCGCGAGGCGCGGCGAGGGCAGTAGGGCAAACTCAGGCAGAGGCGCCGAAATGGCGCCTCTGTAACTACTATCAGCCAGGCAGACAAGGGCAGAGAGCGGAGTGGCTCGTCGATAGCGATGGCCGCCGCATTCTCTGCCCTTGTTGGCTTTCACCCATCAAGACCCTTCGCCAAGCCTCAGGGTGACAGGCTGAAGTATATCCCTTGACACGAGGTACCCATGTCTCACACCAAGCTCTTTATTCCCGGACCCACCGAAGTACGCTCCGACGTGCTCCAGGCGCAGATCGCTCCCATGATCGGCCACCGCAGCAGCGACTGCGACGCCTTGATCGCCAGCGTCGAGAGCAAAATCAAGCAGGTTTTCATGACCGACAACCGGGTCTACATCCTGGCCGCGTCCGGCTCTGGCCTGCAGGAGGCTGCGATCCGCAACGGCGTGCGCGAGGGCCGGCGCGTGGCCAACTTCGTCAACGGCGCGTTCAGCCAACGCTGGCACGACGTGTCCGTGGGCTGCGGCAAACAGGCCGTCAAGTTCGACGTGCCCTGGGGCCAGCCAGTGCGGCCAGCCGACGTCGAGGCGGCTCTGGCCAGCGGCGACTGGGACGCGATCACCGTGGTCCACAACGAGACCAGCACCGGCGTCGCCAGCCCCGTGGGCGAGATTTCGGCCCTGCTGCACGCCCGGTACCCCGACACCCTGCTCTTCGTGGACGCAGTCAGCAGCATCGGCGGCGACTGGATACCCGCCGACGAATGGAGACTGGACATCTGCCTGACCTCATCGCAAAAGGCGCTGGCTCTGCCGCCCGGCCTCGCTTTCGCAGCCGTCAGCGACCGCGTGCTGGCCCGGGCCAAGGAAGTGACCGGCCGCGGCTGGTACTTCGACTTTCTGGTGCTTGAAAAGTATCTGGTTAAAAACACCACGCCCGCCACACCCGCCATCAGTCTGCTGCGAGCCGCCGACCTGCAACTGGACTTCATCCTGGCCGAGGGCGTGGCCGCGCGCGTCGAGCGCCACCGCCGGCTGGCCGCCATGACCCAACAATGGGCGCTGGCGCACGGCTTCGGCCTTTTCGCCGCTGATGGCCACCGCTCGCAGACCGTGACCTGCGTCGAGAACACCCCTGGCATCGACTACGCAGCGCTGAGCAAATTCCTCAAGAGTCGCGGTCTGGCCATCTCCAACGGCTACGGCGATCTGAAGGGCAAGACCTTCCGCATCGCGCACATGGGCGACGTGACGGAGGCAGACATGCAGGAGGTGCTGGGGACGATGAGTGAGTTCGTGAGGGACTGAGGAAAGCCCATTTGCACATCGTTCGCTTTGGGCTATAATGGCCGAACTAGCGACCCCTGACCAAATCACAATTCATTCGATGGCCTGAGGATGTCCCATGCGAGTCAACGGTAGCACTCAGCACCAAGACGCGCTTTTGCAGCAGGCCATTCTGCAGACCCTGGTCTACGCCGACCTTTTCGACTATCCCCTGACCCCCAACGAAGTCATCCGCTATCTTGGGGTGTCTGCAGAAGCGGCGACTATACTCGAACAGTTGGACCAAAGCGCTGCCAGCGGGATCCTGGTGCGATACAATGGCTACGTCGCCCTGCCTGGCCGGGATGGCTTATTCGCCGTGCGCGCGCGGCGCGAGCAGGCGGCGGCCAGCCAGTGGCCGGCTGCGCGGCGCTACGTCCATTGGTTGGCGCTGATCCCCTTCGTGCGCATGGTGGCGGTCACCGGCGCCCTGGCCGTGAACAATGTCGAGGCCGACGACGACATCGACCTGTTCATCGTCACCCAGCCCGGCCGGGTCTGGCTCTGCCGCGCGCTGGTCATCCTGCTGGTGCGGCTGGCGGCCCTGGCAGGGGACGAGGTGTGCCCCAACTACTTTCTGTCAGAGCAACGTCTGGTGTTCGACGATCGCACCCTCTTCGCCGCCCGCGAGGTAACCCAGATGGTACCGCTCTATGGTCCGGACATCTACTGGCGCATTCGCCAGCTCAACGGCTGGGTCGACGACTTGCTGCCACAGGCAGACGCTCCGCCGCAGCCGGACTACCACCGCGGTGCTCATGGCGAGGCATGGATTGAACCAGGCCGCCTGGAACGAGCCATCAAACGGACGGCTGAGGCGCTGCTGGGCGGCGCGCTGGGCGCACGTTTGGACCATTGGGAGATGCAGCGCAAGGTGCGCAAGTTCACCGCCATTGCGCAACGGCGCGGCGGCAGCGTTGTTTTCACGGCCGATATCTGCAAGGGCCACTTCAACCGCCACGACCAGCGCATCCTGCGCGAGTTCGAGGCCGAGTTGGCGCACCACGGGCTGCGTGAAACGTGATGCCTAACCCGTGATGCGTAACCAGAAGACGACTCCCGCACACTCCGGGTTACGAGTTACTCGGTGCGAGTTACGTCTCATACAGCGCCTTTCATCGCTGCACAGAATCGATCACCACCCATGACAGACATCCTCCTCGGCCAGTCCTACTACCTGCGTTTCGATCCCAAGCTGTGGGAGGCAATGCAGCCGTATCCACCGCTGGGCACGCTCTACGCGGCAGCCTTTGTGCGCGCCCGCGGCTACGATGTGGCCCTCTTCGACGCCATGCTGGCCGATTCGGAGCAGCGCTGGGCCGAGGCGCTGAACCAGCACCGGCCGCGCTTCGCCGTGCTGTTCGAGGACAACTTCAACTATCTGAGCAAGATGTGTCTCCTCCGGATGCGCACGGCGGCCTTCACCATGGCCGGCATGGCCAAAGCGCGCGGCTGCACGGTCATTGCCTGCGGCGCCGACGCCACCGATCACGCGGCCGATTACTTTCAGAGCGGCGTGGACTACGTCCTGCTGGGTGAAGGCGAAGCCACCCTGGCCGACCTGGTCGACTCCCTCACCGGTCGTAGCAGCATGAAACCCGCTCAAATCCCCGGCCTGGCTTATTCGCACTGCGCATTAACTATTGACAATTCACCGTTGACCATTGACCATTCCCCTCCCCGTCCCCCACTGCGCGACCCGGACAGCCTGCCGTGGCCGGCCTGGGATCTGGTCAACGTGGAACAGTACCGCCGGATCTGGCTGGAACGGCACGGCTATGCTTCCATGAACATGGCCACAACGCGCGGCTGCCCATATCACTGTAACTGGTGCGCCAAGCCGATCTGGGGCCAGCGCTACGCCAGCCGAAGCCCGCAGCATGTGGCTGCGGAGATGGCCTGGCTCAAAGCCACCTATCGCCCCGATTACATCTCGTTCGTGGATGACATCATGGGTCTCAAGCCCGGCTGGATAGAACGCTTCGCCGACGAGGTGGAGCAACAAGGGGCCAAGATTCCCTTCAAATGCCTGAGCCGCGTCGATCTGCTGCTGCGGCCGGGCGAGATCGACGCGTTGCGCCGGGCCGGCGCACAGATCGTCTGGGTCGGCGCGGAGTCCGGCTCGCAAAAGATCCTGGACGCCATGGAGAAGGGCACGACCGTGGAACAGATCTACGAGGCCAGCCGGCGTTTGCACGCCGCGGGCATCCAGGTGGCCTTTTTCCTGCAGTTCGGCTATCCTGGCGAGACGCGCGCCGACATCGAGCTGACCTTGCAGATGGTGAGAGACTGCCAGCCCGACGACATCGGCATGTCGGTCAGCTATCCGCTGCCGGGCACACCCTTCTACGACCGCGTGCGCGGCGAGCTGGGCGCCAAGCAGAACTGGCAAGACTCCAGCGACCTGGCCATGCTCTACCAGGGTCCGTATCCCACCGAGTTCTACCGTCAGCTTCACACCGTGTTGCACAAAGAATTTCGCACCCGCAAGACCTGGCAAGCGCTCACCCGGCGCAACGGCTCAACCCGGCCCAGTCCGCGCCAGCTTGGCTCCATGGTCTACCATCGGGCGACGCTGCCGCTGGCCCGGCAGAAGTTGACCCGCCTGGAGACCGCGCCGCACCAGGGCCTGGGCCCGCTCGGCCACAGTATGAGCCAGCAGGCCGCTGCCACGCCCAGCCCACAGGAATGAAGCGCCCTCGGGCTCAGATCCATGATGACACGCCGCAAAGTCGTTCTCTACAATCCTCAGGCCGTCTTCTATACCATGCCACTGGCCCTGCTGGCTGTCGGCTCAGCCCTGGATGTGGAACGCTACGACGTGCGCCTGATCGATGGACGACTGGAACAGGATCCGGTAGCAGCCGTGCTGGCTGAGGTCGACGACGCGCTGTGCCTGGGCATGACTGTCCTCACCGGCGCGCCCATCCGCGACGCCCTACGGGTGGCGCGGGCAGCCAAAGCGCGCCGGCCTGACCTGCCGGTGATCTGGGGAGGCTGGCACGCGTCCCTCTTCGCCGAAGAGACGCTGTTGGAGCCGAGCATCGACGGGACAGTGCAAGGCCAGGGCGAGGAAACCTTCGTGGAACTCGTCGAGGCCATTGCCGGTGGATCCTGGCTCTCGATTGCGGGTACGACAACTCGCACCGGCAACGGTATTCAACGCAACCCGGCGCGGCCCCTGCGCGACGCCAACAGCTTTCCTGCTCACAACTATGCGCTGCTTGCCGTGGAGCGCTACTACAAGCTCAAAGGGCAGCGTCAGCTCGACTACATCTCCTCCACCGGATGCTACTTTCGCTGCGCCTTCTGCGCCGATCCCTTCGTCTTCAAGCGCCGTTGGACCGGTCTGAAGCCGGAGCGCATCGGCGAGGAGCTCCAGGCCCTGTGGCAGCGCTACCGCTTCACCGACCTGAGCTTCCAGGACGAGACCTTCTTCACCTATCGCGATCGGGTTGTCGCCATTGCCGAGCAGTTTCTCGCGCGTTTCGCCACAGCCGCGGGCAGCGGCCGCGACCAGGCGGCCAACCATTCCTTCACCTGGACTGCCACCCTGCGCGCCGACCAGGCTGCGCGCCTGAACGACGAGGTCATGGCGCTGGCGGTGCGCTCCGGCCTGCGCCGGGTCATGATCGGTGTGGAGTCTGGCTCCCCGGAGATGCTGGCCTGGATGAAAAAGGACATCACCGTGGACCAGGTGCTGGCCGCTGCGCAGATGTGTGCGCGTCACGGCATCGGCGCCATCTTTCCTTTCATCGTGGGTTTTCCCGGCGAGAGCAACGAGAGCGTACAAGCCAGCCTGGCGCTGGTCAAGCGGCTGCGCAGCATGAGCCCTCAGTTCGAGACGCCCATCTTCTACTTCAAGCCCTATCCCGGCTCGCTGATCACGGAGGAGGTGGTGCGCCAGGGCTTCCGCCTGCCTCAAACCCTGGACGAGTGGGCCGATTTCGATTTTGTCGGCTCGTCGGGTCCCTGGGTCAGCCCGGAGAAGCACGATCAGATCGAGCGCTTTAAGTTCTACAATCGCTTCGCCTGGGGTCCGCAGACCTGGCCGCGCCGCCCGCTACAGATGGTGGCCCGCTGGCGCTGTCAACGTGATTTCTACCGTGCACCCGTGGAGAAGTTGCTGGTGGAACGGCTCAAGCCGCTGCCAAGATTATCATAAAACCTGTCACCATGGACATTCTCCTGACCCACGGTTACTTCCTGTACGAGGACCCGCACGAGCTGGCGGTGATGAAGCCCTACCCGACGCTGGGCCTGCTCTACGTCGCGTCGCACCTGCAAGCCAAGGGATTCGCCGTCGAGGTCTTCGACAGCACGTGGAGCCGCTGGGACGCCTTCGAGCAGCACATGCGCGCGACGCGGCCTGGGCTGGTGGGTATCTATACCAACCTGATGACCAAGCAGGCCGTGCTGCGCATGATTGGCCTGCTGTGCGAGCTGGGCAGCCGGGTGGTGCTGGGCGGGCCGGAGCCGCCGCACTACGCCGCCCAGTATCTGGAAGCCGGCGCCGATGTGATCGCCATCGGCGAGGGCGAGCAGACGCTGGAGGAGCTCCTCCCGCATCTGGCGCGGCACGGCATGGCCGGACTGGAGCAGGTGCGCGGCATCGCCTTCCTGGACGGCGATGGCCGGGTGGTGCGCACCCCGCCGCGGCCGCAGATCGCCGACCTGTCGGCTCAGCCCTGGCCGGCGCGTGAGGCCATCGACCTGGAGCGCTACCTGGAGACCTGGCGCGCCCATCACGGCGTCCGCTCCCTCTCGCTGATCACCGCGCGCGGCTGCCCCTACACCTGCACCTGGTGCAGTCATTCAGTCTTCGGGGAGACTCACCGACGGCGCAGCGTGGCGGACGTGGCCGACGAGGTGGCTGCGCTGGCCGAGCGCTACCGGCCCGGCCAGCTTTGGTACGCCGACGATGTGTTCACCATCAACCGGCGCTGGTTCCTGAGCTACGCGGCCGAGCTGCAGCGCCGCGGCCTGCGCATCCCCTTCGAGTGCATCAGCCGCGCCGACCGCATCGACGAGACCGTGGCCGACGCGCTGGCCAGGATGGGCTGCGACCGGCTGTGGATCGGCGCGGAGAGCGGATCGCAGCGCATCCTGGACGCCATGCAGCGCAAGGCCGACGTGAGCGACGTGCAGGCCAAGACCCGCCTGCTGCAGGCCCGGGGCATCCAGGTGGGCATGTTCATCATGTTGGGCTACGACGGCGAGGAGGTCGCCGACATCGAGGCCACCGTCGAGCACCTCAAGCGGGCCAACCCCGACGTCTTCCTGACCACCGTGGCCTATCCCATCAAGGGCACCCGCTACTACGAGGCCGTGGACAGTCGCGTTCACGCCAGCCTGCTCTGGGCCGAGCGCACCGACCGCGATCTGGGGGTGGCCGGCCGCCACTCGCGCCGCTTCTACGACCACGCCACGCGCTGGATGGTCAATGAGGTGGCCTGGCACAAGCTGCGCCAGGACGGCTCGCGCGACCTGGCGCGCCTGGCCAAACACGCCATCAACACCCAGCGCGGCAAGCTGGGCATGCGGCTGGCGCAGAACGAGCGCGAAAGCCCCGCGGCGGCGCCGGCCGGTCGCGGCTGGGACGCGGATTAGCGCGCGGCCGAAGGATGGTAGGCATCCTTCAGTGGTGTTTCGCCTCACATTCATTCAATACGAATATTTCCAGATTGAGCGAATGAGGGTTCATAGGCTATAATGCTTGTAGACCCTTCCAACACAATCTTCGTTTGCGCTTAGTTCAAGGAGCACCACGATGTCAGGCTTCCTTCAACCTGATCCCAACAAGATCGTAGATATTCCAGTGCATCAGCTCAGGCTTGATCCGGAGAATCCGAGATTGGCCTGGAAAACCGACAGCAATGACCAAGCGAGCTTGCTGAGAATCCTGTGGGCAGAAATGGCAGTCGATGAGGTTGCTTGGTCAATAGCTAACAATGGATTCTTTAGGTCGGAACCGCTGTTTGTTATTGTTGCCAACCCGGAGGAGAGAGACCCACAGAAGCGGGAATATATCGCGGTTGAAGGAAATCGAAGACTTGCAGCAGTGCTTCTGCTATGCAGTGAACAGTCTCGAAGCGACGTGGGCGCAACTAATCTGCCGGTGATTAGCGAGACAAGACGGAAGAGCCTTGATACCTTACCAGCGATTATCCACCCAAGCAGAGAGAGTCTTTGGACCACCATCGGATTCCGACACATCAATGGTATAAAACCATGGGATAGCTTCAGTAAAGCCGAATATGTGGCCTTTGTTCATGAAAACTATGATGTTCCATTGGATGAGATTGCAGATCGCATTGGGGACCGGCATGACACCGTTAAGCGACTGTATCGCGGAATCAAGGTTCTGGAACAAGCAGAGAATCAACAAGTATTTGCGAAGGAAGAATCTGCTCGGAATCGATTCTACTTTTCGCATCTTTACACAGCGCTAGATCAGAAGGAATTCCAGACTTTTCTCGGAGTCGGCAAAGAAGATTCACTTCGACCTTCACCCGTGCCAGACAATAGGCTTAGAGAACTTGGCGAATTGTTGACTTGGCTCTACGGAAGAAAATCACAGGGTATCGAGCCCGTCGTACGGAAGCAAAATCCGGACTTAAACAATCTTCGACGGGTAATCGGAGAACCCGAGTCATTATCTGCACTGCGTAAAGGATACTCACTTGATCGATCATATTCCATCGCAATTGGCGACAGGCAAAGATTTCGCGATGCCGTTACCAGCGCGAAGATCGAACTCCAAAACGCAAAATCCACTGTTGTAACTGGCTTCTCGGGCGAAGATGATTTGTATCGAATTATCAGGGATATCAATTTGCTTGCGCAATCAATCCAGGAAGAAATGCAGAAGAAGCGGTCCCAATTGGAGTTCGACTTTATTGATCAAACCGAGTCTGCGGCTACAAACAGGAGATAGTTACCGTGGTCGACTTACCCTACGATGATCTCACAGATGCGTTAAGGCTTGCCGACTGGTTAGAACTTTATGCTCTGCTGTCTCCAGACAAAAACTCCAGCAGGGGAGACTTGGAAAGCGCTCTTCGTACTGCGTCTTTGCACGAACTGGATGAGTTTGAAGAGATAGAAACGAAAATATTGGATGTCTTTACTGAGATTGAGCAGAGGGCGAAATCTGCCGGAGATGGCTATCCCTTTGAGTTTGACTACCAAGGCATCTTGAGCTTACGAAAGCATAATTGGGAGTGTTGTGCAGAATACGTGTTCTGCCTGTGCCTTTCGTACCTCCCTCTTTCAAACACTCGATCCGCTCCAAAACTGTTCGAAGCGGTATCACGCATTGCATTAGAACGCTACTTGGCTGGACGATCTGTCGGATTTGGAGCACCGCGACATGACATGCCGTCCTCGTTTGAGGACGCAATGAAGGAGTTGTGCGGAAGAATGGGTGAGGGAGAATTCCGGTTACAATCAACACTAAATCGTCAGGATGATACTGTAGACCTAATAGCATGGAAAGACTTTGCCGATGGTCACCCCAGCAAAGTCATGATTTTCGGCCAATGTGGTGCTGGCAGAAACTGGAACGAAAAACTAGGTGATCTGCAACCAGAAGAATGGTTGAGGCAATGGATAACTGGGTTTGTAAGTCCGATTCCTCTCAAATCTTTCTTTACCCCGTATCGAATTGACCCGGACAGATGGGATTTCTATGGAAGGAAAGCCGGAATTCTGTTTGACCGATGTCGCATTGCTTACTGGGCTAGTCGATACAGTAATTTTGACCGGCGACCAATCATCGACTGGACTCAAGCATTCCTGTCACAGCTATGAATGATCGATTTCTTGTGCTGCCATTTCCTAGGTCTGCCATGATTAGCCCATTTCGGTATCCAGGGGGAAAGACGTGGCTCGTCCCACTGATTTGTCGTTGGTTGCAGAGCCTAGAGCAGAAGCCGCTCATGTACATCGAACCCTTCGCAGGTGGTGGAAGTATTGGCCTCAACGTTGCATCGCTGGGTCTTGCTTCACACGTGACTCTTGTTGAAAAAGATGAGGACGTCGCCGCAGTCTGGACGGCCATCATTTGCGCTAACCCAGATGATCTTGCAGAGCGAGTTGCAGCCTTTAATCTTGATATAGAGTCGGTTAACAAAGTGCTCTCAGTCAATCCTCGTTCGACACAAGAACGAGCTTTCCAGACAATTGTACGCAATCGTGTGAATCGGTCGGGAATTATGGCATCCGGCGCAGGCAAATTGCGAAGAGGAGAAGATGATAATGGAATCGGATCGCGATGGTATCCTCAGACACTTAAGAAGCGTATTCTCTTCATCGCAAGCCTCAGGGATAGGCTCACCTTCATTGAAGGTGACGGGTTAGATGTCTTGGAAAAGACCAAATGCCAGCCAAACACGGCTTATTTTGTTGATCCTCCTTACTCGGTTGGTAACAAACAGGCAGGTAAACGTTTGTACAACCACTTTGACATAGATCACGAAAATCTCTTCACGTTGATCGGTCAGATCCAGGGCGATTTTCTCATGACCTATAGCAACGACCCAGAAGTAATCGAACTTGTCAAGAAGTATGGGTTCGATTTTATTACTGTATCAATGCAAAGTAGCCATAATGGGGAAATGACCGAGCTTGTAATTGGCCGCGATCTTGACTGGGCACGAACAACCATTGATGATTGGGGGGTGGTCAAGACTGGTTGACCAAAGACCTCTCGGATTTCCTGTGGCGCTCATGAGTTTCCGTTAACCGGCGGAAACCGGAAGGGTCTCAACCCGCTTTGATGTATCTTGAATCTGGGCGCAGGAATGAAAAGCAATAATTCTCGAACCACTCACCCGTTTGACACGACCGCTGAATCTTACAATGCTGACTTCACGGGTACTCGACTAGCGCGCTGGTTGCGCGCGGCCGTGCAGACGCAACTGGCGGCGTCCTTCCGCCCCGGCGACCACGTGCTGGAGTTAGGCTGTGGCACGGGCGAGGACGCGCTGTGGCTGGCCCGCCGCGGCGTGCGCGTCACCGCCAGCGACATCTCCCAGGCCATGCTGGCCGTCGCCCAGCGCAAAGCCGCCGCGGCGAACCTCACCCACCTGATCGACTTCGCCGCCATCGACCTGGCCGCGCCGGCCTTCTCAATTGACAATTGTCAATTGTCTGGCGCCTTCTCCAACTTCGGCCCGCTCAACTGCCTGCCCGACCGCCGGCCGCTGGCCCGGGCGCTGGCGCAGTGGCTGCGGCCCGGCAGCCGGGTCGTTCTGGTTGTGATGGGACCGGCCTGCCCCTGGGAGATCGGCTGGCACCTGCTGCACGGCCAGCCGCGCACGGGGTTGCGCCGCTTCAAGGGCGGCGGCGAGGCTCACGTGGGCGGCGGGGCGACGGTCCGGGTGTGGTACCCATCGCCCCGCACCTTGGCCGCTGAGTTTGCGCCCGATTTCGCCGTGCGTGACCTGTTGGGCATCGGCGCCCTGCTGCCGCCGTCGTATTTGGGCCACCTGGTGGAGCGCTGGCCCGGCGCATTTGGCGCGCTGGCGCAGGCCGAGCGGCGCCTGGCCCGCACCTGGCCGTGGACGTGGCTGAACGACCACTACCTGCTGGCGCTGGAGCGGCGGTAACCGGACATGAAGGATATCAGACGGGCACGGCCGGAGATTGGGAACCATCCCGGAGGGGCCGGCCCGAGCCACCTGGGGTGTTTTCAGCGTGTGCTGAGCCGCATCTGGCGCATGGGGTTCATGGTGCGCTTTCTGCTCTTTCAGCGCCACCGCCACAACCGCGTCGTGCTGGAGACCGTGGCCGGCAAGCCGATCCTGGTCTTACCCACGGTGCTGAATCCGGTGCTGTTCTTCACCGGCCAGTTTCTTGCTGAAATGGTCGCGGCAGACCCTGCGGGTTTTCTGGAACCCGCAGGGTCTCGCCGTGACGCGAACGTGCTGGACCTGGGGACCGGCTCCGGCGTGGCTGCGGTCATTGCGGCCCGGTGGGCCGGCCGGGTCGTGGCCGTGGACATCAACCCGGCCGCGGTGCGCTGCGCGGCCATCAACGCCCTGCTGCACGGCGTCGAGGACAAAGTCGAGGCGCTGCACGGCGATCTCTTCGAGCCGGTGGCCGGCCGGCGCTTCGATCTGATCCTGTTCAACCCACCCTATCTGCCCGGCCAGCCGCGCACAACGTTCGAGCGGGCGCTGCGCTCCGAGGGGGTGGCTGAGCGCTTTGCCGCCGGGTTAGCCAACCACCTCACCGGCGGCGGCTACGCCCTGCTCTTGCTCTCGTCCATCGGCGACGAGGCCGGCTGGCTGGCGCCGTTGCGCCGCCGCGGCTTCGCCTGCCGGCCTGTGGCGCAGCGCAATATAATCAGTGAAGTGGTGACGATCTACCGTGTTGATCTTATACAATCCGCCTAGCAACGCCCAAAGTAAGCCGATCCTGCCCATGTCGCTGCTGGCCCTGGGCGCGCTGCTGGAGGGCCAGCACGACTATCGCATCATTGACGGCAACCTGGAGGCCGCCCCCCTGGCCGCATTGGACCGGGCCATCCGCGAGACCGGCGCGGACATCCTGGGCGTGACCGTCATGCCCGGTCCGCAGCTCAACGACGCCGTCCCCACTTGCCGCGCGCTCAAGGCAAGCTACCCCGACTTGACCATTGTCTGGGGCGGCTACTTCCCCACCCAGCACTGGGAAGCCTGCCTCAATGCACCCTACGTCGACTACGTCGTGCGCGGTCACGGCGAAGTCGTCTTCAAAGCCCTGATCGACACCCTGCGCCGCGGCGACACCCCCACTGCCATCCCTGGCCTCGCCTTCCGCGGAGCAGACAGCGACGAGCAGGCAGCGGCAAGCGCTTCCGCATTAACCATTCACCATTCACCATTACCCATTACCCATTCTCCCGCTCCCCTCCCCCACCCCGACCATCTCCCCGACTGGCCCTACCACCAGGTGGACATGCCGCGCTACATCCGCCGCACCTTCATGGGTGAACGCACCTTCACCCACCACTCCAGCTACGGCTGCCCCTTCTTCTGCAATTTCTGCGCGGTGGTCAACATGGTCAACGGCCGCTGGCTGGCCCAGTCAGCCGAGCGGGTGGCGGCTACCGTGCAGATGGCCGTGCAGCGCTGGGGCGTCGACGCGGTCGAGTTCGACGACAACAACTTTTTCACCAGCGAGGCGCGGGTGGCCGGGTTTGCCGAACGCCTCCTGTCCATGGAGCTGCGCATCGGCTGGTGGGGTGAGGCGCGCATCGACACCCTGCTGCACTACAGCGAGCGCACCTGGGCGTTGATGGCTGACAGCGGGCTGAAGATGGTCTTCCTGGGCGCCGAATCGGGTTCGGACGAGACCCTGCAACGCATGAACAAGGGAGGCAAGGCCAGCACCGCCAAGACGCTGGAGATCGCGGTCAGGATGGCGCGCTATGGCATCGTGCCGGAGATGTCCTTCGTACTGGGCAACCCGCCCGACCCGGAGGCCGACGTGCGCCAGACCATGGCCTTCATCCGCCAGGTCAAGCGGGCCAACCCCCAGACCGAGATCATCCTTTACATGTACACACCCGTGCCGCTGGCCGGCGAGCTGTACGAGCAAGCCAGAGCCGAGGGCTTCCAGTTCCCCGAGACGCTGGATGAGTGGATCAGCCCGGAGTGGCGCGACTTCTCGCAGCGGCGCAGCGCCGCCATGCCCTGGGTGCAGGATCCCCTGCGCCGCCGCCTGCACGACTTCGAGCGGGTGCTTAACGCCTACTACCCGACCGCCACCAACCCCAGCCTGACCGGCGCCCGCCGCGCTCTGCTCAAGGCCGCCAGCGCCTGGCGCTATCACCTGGGCATCTACGCGCACCCGTTGGAGCTGCGCGCGTTACATAAGGTAATGGCGTATCAACGGCCGGAGACGTCAGGCTTTTAGGCGAGGCCCATCATGACTCTGCTTGTCGTCGGCCTGGATGGCGCTCCGTGAACCTGACCAAAGCCCGCCGCCGGTTGCTGCCGGTCGCCGCCAACTCGCTGAATAGCCTGCTGCTGCCGCTGATCAACATCGCCGTCTCCTTGTTGGTGGTGCGTCGGGCCTCGGTCGAGCTATGGGGCGCGTTCGTCAGCGTCATGATCGTCGTGCAGTTGGGCGCACACGTCGTTGGCTGGGGCAACCAGGAGTACCTGCTGCGCCAGTTCAGCCGTGCGCCGGCCAGGCTGGGCCAGGCCTGGCAATCCAGCTTGCTGACCCGCCTGCTGCTACTGCCCCTCTTCAGCGCCGTGGTCCTTCTGGTGGGTTGGCCGGCCCGGCAGACCGTGCTGGCCACCGTATGGCTGGTCGGGCTGGTTCTGGCCCAGTCCTTCAACGCTTGGGTGGTCTATCGCCGGGCATTCCTGGCAGCCATCGCTGTGGAGCTGGCGTCCACCGTCGTAATCCTGGTGGTGGTGCTGGCCCAGGGACCGGCGCTATCGGTCAATAGCCTGTTGTTGCTCTTCGCTGTCACCAGCCTGGCCCGCGCCCTGGCTCTGGGGCTGGTCTTTCGGCAGGATATCTGCCAATCCCAAACGCCAGGAAACAGCCAGGAGCCGCGCCAGCGCATCGACCTGCGCTACTTCAAGTTGGCCCTGCCCTTCTTCCTGCTGGGCTTGAGCGGCCTGCTGCAATCGCGCATCGACCTGTATAGTGTCAGCTATTTTCTGTCGAAGGAGGAGGTTGGCCAGTACCAGGTGTTCCTCAGCCTGTTGCTTTACTTGCAGGCCACGGCCAATTTCATCCTACAGCCCTACGTCAAGAGCCTCTACCGCCTGGACGAAACGATCATCTGGAAGATCGCGCTGCGGCTTTTCGGCCTGGGCTGGCTGTTGATCGCCCCGGCCATGCTGGCTGTCACCTGGGTGCTGGCCACGCTTTACGGGTTCAATCCGCCGCCCTCCTTCATCGTGTTGGGCGGCCTGTACGTGCTGCCGATCTTCTTCGACCTGCCCATCATCTATGCCCTGTACAAGGCGGATCGAACGACGACGGTCATTGCGGTCAATCTTACTGGCTTCACGCTCAACCTGCTGCTGAACATCTGGCTGTTGCCCCGCGTCGGCCTGGTGGGCGCGATTCTGGCCTCGACCCTCGTTCACTGGGGCGTTTTTGCGTTCTACCTCAGCCAGGGCCTGCGGATGCGCGGCAAACGTTGGCGGCTGGAGCAGGCGACCTGATTTCGCAAAGACTTCCGAAGGCTGTGAGAACCCATGAGCTATCTTTGCCCGACCTGCCGCACATCCCTCGACGACGCCCGTGTCTGCGCCAACGGCCATGCCTTCGCGGAGAACGACGGCGTCCTGGCGCTGCTGGATCCGGCCTTTGCCGCCCGGCTGGCCGAGTTCTGCGAACCATTCGGGCGCATGCGGGCTGACACGGCCATGCGGCTGCTGGACCCGAGTGGCTACCAACGCCTGCCCGCCACGCCGCCTGGACACCCACCCCACGAGTGGCGGCTGCGGCGCTGCGACCTGGCCCTGCTGCGCCGGCTTCTACGTGGCCGGCCGCGGCAGACGATCCTGGACGTAGGAGCGTGGAACGGCTGGCTGAGCAACCGCCTGGCCGGCGACGGCCACACCGTGACCGCCGTCGACTATTTTGACGACGAGTATGACGGATTGCGGGCCAGGAAGTTCTATGCCAGCTCCTGGCAGGCCGTGCAGATGGACCTGTTGGATTTGCCGGTGCTGGGTGAGGTCTTCGACGTGATCGTCCTCAACCGCTGCGTGCAGTTCTTCCCCCGGCCCGCGGCCGCCGTGGCGCTGGCCAAGGCGCAGCTTGCCGCTGGCGGTCTGTTGATCCTCACGGGCCTGGAGCTTTATCGCGATCCACGCGCCAAGGCCGCACGCGTCGCCCAACTGCTGCACAGCCATCGCCAGCGCTATGGCTTCGAACTATTCCTGCGACCCACCAAGGGCTACCTGGATTTCGCCGACAAGACACAAATGGAGGCGCAGGGCGTGCAGATCAAGCCCTACTGGCAGTTGCTGCCGGCCAATCTCAAGCCGCTGCTCCGGCCGGCGCGGCCGCGCCATTGCTACGGGGTTTATCGCCATGCCTGAGCCGTCCGTGGCCGATCGACCCGACCTGACCTCTCGTCGCTCTGCCTGGCGGCGGGCGCCAGCCGTCCTTTACCTGTTGCTGGGCCTGCCCATCGTCTTCGTGGGACTGGCGGCGCTGCCGCGCTTCGACGGGCTGTATGGCCAGGATCCCTATGCCTACTACGACTACGCCATCGGCCCGCTGCGACAGGCCCTGCTCCAGCTTCAACCGCCGCCGCCCTTCACCTGGCCGCCCGGCTATCCGCTGCTGGTGGCCTTGGCTTCTCTGCTTTTGGGCGCGACCCCGCTGGCCGGCCAGATCGTCAGCCTGTTCGCGGCCGCTCTGGTCCCCGTGTTAACCGCACTGCTGGCACACGAGGTATGGAGCAGGCGCCTGGACAGGGTGTTCGAGAGCCAAGGAGAAACAAGCATCGGGGATCACGTTGTACACATCACGCATGGCGCTGTTCCCCTCCTTGCGGGCCTGCTCGCGGCGCTGGTCGGCCAGCTCTGGCAGTCCAGCGTCGTCGTCATGGCCGACAGCGTCGGGCTGGCCGCCGCGACCCTCGGCATCTGGGCGCTGGCGCGCTACGGACGTCACGACGCGAAGCCCGCCTCTGTGGCCTGGCTGACCCTCGCGGCCGCAGCCTTGGCCTTCGCCATCCTGGCGCGCTGGGCCTACGCCCTGGTGGCCATCCCCGCGACGGCCTATGCCCTGCTGCTTCTGGTCCGCCAGGGGCCGCGCCGGGCGCTCGGCCAC
>JAAEKA010000305.1 GCA_014155705.1 Anaerolineae bacterium clx_CAG2
AGTAGTCCAGGAACTGGACGTAGTTGAGAGGCATGGAGCCGTCGAGGAACAGGACGAGGCGGAGGGAGTAGTGTTTGATGACAGTTGCCAAACCAAAAGCCAGTCCCAGGATTGACCCGACAATCAACCCATCGCCCAATATAACGGTCAGCCATCCGGTCGGCACGCTCATCAGACTTGCACGCAGTACTACGAATAGTGCTGCAATTAGCCAAGCGATTAGTCCATTGCGCAATGATTTTTGAATAGCTACATTTGGTCGACTCTCTTGATAATTCTTCTCGTAGACGCTGGATGATGCTATCACCATGGCGCTCAGTCCACCAAGTAGACCGCCAATTAGTCCACCAAGAAGCTCAGCATCTTGTACGCCAAAAGGCCGAAAAATCAACGCGCCTACCAATACCCCAATCAGTCCAATAGGCACACCAAGACCCAGCCCAATGCTTAGCCGGCGTCGGTCAAATCTGAGGCGAATAAACTCCTGTACGTTGATGTCTCGCACACCACCAATTAAGCCACATACCAGCCCTGTTATCAGCCCGGCACTCTGCCCGCCAACTGGCTGAAAAATCCTGCCAATTAGTCCACCGATCAACAAACCTATCAGGCCGAACAAACAGGGCCACACGAAACCCTGCCACGGACGATTGAACCAATTGCGCTTCATGCCCTCCAACAAGAACACGGTCTGGCCGTGAACGACCATTTTTCCCGCCAACCAATGGAGCCATTTGAGCGTCTTGCCATCCAGGTAGCGCCTGCCGGTGTTGCGGGGCCGCGCCAGCATGCCCTTGATATAGCCGTCGTAGATGTGGGAGCGCACCACTTCAGCCCCCTGATCGGATGGCAAGACACTCCAGTCCAACCGCTCCGCCGCCAGCAGCATGACGTTGAGCATCAGTGGCGTGTCGGCCAATTCCAGCAGCACGGCATCGTCCTGCAGCGCGCGCCACAGACGCTGCGGTTCAGATCCGGCCAATTCTTTCAGCAAGTACCGCCTGATTTGGTCGAGTGTCAACGGTTGCAGCACGACCGCATCCACGGCCTCTAGCGCCGAACCGTCTGTAACGAGTTCGGCGTATTCGGTCTGGCGGCAGCAGACCACTAGCCAGGGGGTCATGCGCTGCAAGCGATACTGGTCGAGCTTCTTCACCACGACCGAGCGGCGATCCGCTCGCACCTCATCCAGACCGTCCAGCAGCAGGGTTAGCTCGTTGTGGGCCAGCCAGTAACGGACATACTTCTCGTCCACCCGATATCTGCTGCGGAACTCACCCATAAGCCAGTCGTCCAGCGTTTGCTCAGAGTCGGTGAACGAAGACAGATTGAAGACTACCGGGATGGGGATGCTCTCGTTCCTGGCCCGTTCCAGCAAGGAACGCGCGAGATCGAGCATCATGGTGGTCTTGCCTGATCCTGGCTCACCCAGGATCAGCAGCGAGCGCTTCGCACCGTCGAACAACTGAGCAACGGCAACATGTTCAGGCACCGAGCGCTCCGGTTCCCCGTGCCGCCGTAGGCACACGTCGCCCAAACGCTGCGTCGCCGCAGGCCGCCAAGTCATCCCAAGACTCATCAGAACCGTCTTGTAGAGCACCTGGTCAAGATACCCCTCGATCCAGATGTTCCAAACACGGTCGATCATCGCATTGCGGTCGCGCTTGTGTTCATCAGGCTTTGGATCGTATTCCCCAATCGGCGTGTCCGGCGCTTTGCGTGACGCGATCCAGGCCACCGCGCTGCCCGCCAGCGCGACGACAACCAGCAGCGCCTCGTAGTCGGCCTGATCAACGCACGCAAACGCCGCTGCCCAATCCAAACGCCTCAGGGCATCCAGCACGCCGCACGCGATGGCAGGCCGCAGCCCGCGCACGACCCAGAGGATCCCAAACACGACCGTCAAGCCTGTGAGGATCAGGCTTGCCAGCCGTAGGAGCTGCTTCTGAGACAGCTGTCGCATGGGAGGACTACCGCCTTCTGGATCAGTGAGACGGTCGGCCCGGTCGCCAAACCCCGTCAATTCGCTCAACGATAACGAAAAGCATTATACCCGCAAACGCGATTGCGCAAAGCAGCTCCTGCTCCTGCGCCGGCCAGGTCGCCGCAAGCAAGCCACCCGCTGCCGGCTGGGGGGATACCAATCTCTCCCGCTACGTCTCAGTTCGGTCTCGGCCTTCTAAAGAAGAAGTGAGGGATAATGCCACCTCGCTCGGAGTCGTAATACTCCCAACCGTTTTCT
>JAAEKA010000306.1 GCA_014155705.1 Anaerolineae bacterium clx_CAG2
GCTTCCAGCCAATAGGTCACGGGGAGCAGGAAGCCGATCCAGCGCAGCCAGACGGGCAGGACGTCCAGAGGAAAGATTGCGCCGCTGAACAGATACATGGCGCCGGCCACCGCATCGCCCACCGACCAAAAGTGGCGGGCCATGGTCATGGTCCACGCGCCCATGATCAGCCCCAGGCCGGCGATGGCTGCCAGGCCCAACGCGGTGCTGACCAGCAGCAGCGGCCAATCGACGCTGCTCAGGCGGATTGGCAGGTCGAAAAAGATGATGCCGAAACCAATGGTGATCAACACAGAGACCGTTCCGATGACCAGACGAGCCACGCCGCGACCGAAGAGGTAAGTATAACCGTTCATGGGTGCGGTGTAGAGATGCTTGGCCACCCGGTAATGCTCACGGTCGTCGATGATGGCCCAGCTCACCCCGGTGATGACCATGCCCACCAGGATATAAAGAGCGTTGCCCAGGTAGATGTAGGCGAACATCGGGTCCTGGAAGGCGCCGTCGGTGATCACCGAATACATGACCACCAGAATCAGCACGCTGGCCAGCGGCCGCACGATGGAGTAAATCGCGAACAGGAAGGGATCTGCCCAGTTGGACTCGATCTGCCAGCCCAGCCAGGTGGCGACCACGAAGCTACGCAAGGCGTCGCTGCGCCGCACCACAGGGAAATCTAGAATGCGTTGAGACAATGCCATGATCGTTCTCTCTGCGCGGCGTTTAGCGCCTTCGCTCGATCAGCCGGCCCTGTTGCCGGCCTATGTGTTCCAGCTTGGCCAGGGCGAAGTAAGCGCCCGTGATGAACAGCACCGCCAGCACGCAGAGGATGGCCAGTTCCACCGGTACCGACAGAAAACCCAGGGTGGGGTCGCTGCTGAACATCAGTTGGCGCATCGCGTCCAGGCCCAGGGTCAGAGGGATAATGGAGGCAAAGGTCGCCACCCAGACGCCCATGGCCTTGACAGGGAAATAGAAGCCAGAGGCCAGGTAGATCGGTTCCTGCATCAGGTTGGACAGGTGCCAGGCCTCGCGGCCCGCTACCAGGAAGACTGAGGCAAAGAGCATGCCCATGCCGTAGAGCGCGGCCATGGTGGCGACGAACACAGCCGCCAGCAGCAGCGGATCGCTGATCTGATAGGTCACGCCGAAAAGCAGCGAACAGACCACGATGATCACCGTGGCGCGGGTGGCGGTCATCACCAACCCGCCCACGGCCATGCCCAGCAGAACCGCCATCAATGGACCTGGTGAGACCACGTACAGTTCCAGATTGCCCTGGTCCTTGTCCCAGTAGAGCTGGCTGGCCATGCTCCACAGCACGTTGAGCCAGAATGCCGTCATGGCGCCGCCCAGCACAGCGAATCCGGTGTACTCTGACGGCGCCTGGATCGCGCGGTAGAGAAAAACGTAGCCCGAGACCGCCAGCACTGGCAGGATAGTCTCGAAGAACATCCAACTGCGCTCACGGAAAGCGCCCACCATGCGCGGATAGGCCCGCGCCCACATCGTAGCCCAGAAGAGACGCAGGCCGGTGGCTTTGTTGACTCGTGTGTGGTCAAGCATGATATGCTGTCCCTGAAACAGATGAATTGGTTAAGGGTGAACGGTCACTTGTTAATGCCTGGAAGGTGCATGCGCATGGTTCTGAGCGTTAACCGTTATCCATTAACCGTTCACCCTTAGCTATTTTCTGGCGTCTCGCCCTCGCGCTGCGAGGTATCTACATCCAGCCCGCGGCCCACCAGGTCGATGAACACATCTTCCAGAGTCGGGTCGCGCTTTTCCAGGGAGAGCAGGCTGGAGCCGCGGCGGTGCAAATGTTCCAGCACGCCCGACAGGGCGTCGTCGGCCTCCAGAATCAGGCTCAACTGGTTGAGGGCGTCCTGCTCTGTGACGGTCACCTGGCGCACACCAGGCACCGACTCGATCATGCCGGCCTTGTCCACCGGCCGGTTGCCCAATGGCGCAACCTTGAGGGTATAGACGGTCTCGCGGCGCAGGCGGCGCTTGAGGCTGGTCGGGGTGTCCAGCGCCAGCAGCTTGCCCTTGTCGATGATGGCCAGGCGGTCGCACAGCTCATCAGCCTCGGCCATGTAGTGGGTGGTCAGCAACAGGGTGCGGTCAGGATGATCGTGCATCCATCTCTGCACGAAGTCGCGCACCTGGCGCGCTGCGGCCACGTCCAGCCCCAGGGTCGGCTCGTCCAGGAAGACCACATCGGGGTCGCTGAT
>JAAEKA010000307.1 GCA_014155705.1 Anaerolineae bacterium clx_CAG2
GAAACTCCAGCAAACGACGTAGTGACATCACTGCCCGATATTGCATCGCCTTGATTGCACCCTCGGTCTTGCCCATCGTCTCGGCCACTTCGGTGATGCTCAACCCTTCCAGGAAGCGCAGTGTCACCACCTGGGCCTGCTCTTCGGTCAGCCGATTGATCGCCGTCCGCAGAGTCTCAGCGGTCAGAGCACGCTCGGCGGCTTGCTCCGGGGCCTCACTGGACGACGGCAGCATGGGCAGTTCGTCGATGGGAACCTGGGTGTCGCGACCGCGGCGGCGGTAATGGTCAATGACTAGGTTGTGAGCGATGCGATACAACCAGCCTGAGAAGGAGCTATCCCAGGTACGCTGATGCTGAATCGCCTCCAGGACGCGCAAAAACACCTGTGAGGTCAGATCCTGCGCTACGGGCTGGCTGCCTACACGGTGGTAGATGTAGCTGTAGATCTTCGATTCATAGTGATCGTAGATCTCAGCGAGTGCGTTGACGTCGTAGGCCTTCGCCCGATCCAACAGGCGACGCTCCGACTCGGTTGTCCATTGTGACACCCTCATCACCTCTCAAGACGCACGACCTTCGAAAAAATTACGGGCAAACCGGGGCAGAAAACTACATATTGTGGCCAGATCACGCGCAACTACGACTATCAGAGACTACCCTCGATATCCTGTTGCGTCGCCTTGCGCACTGCAAAGATGCGCTGAATAGCCGTGACATTGCTCAGGATAGCCAACAGCCAGAGCACGATGGTCAGCACGCCAGGCAGCGCTGCGATCGGCCGCCAACCGGACAGCACCAGACCTATGACCAGCAAGGCCACGCGCTCAGCTCGCGTCAGGATGCCCTCGGTGCAGGGGATGCGAAGACTCTCAGCCTTCGCTCGCGTGTAGCTGACCAACAACGAGCCGACGACGCCGACGAAGATCAACAGCACTTCGGTACGAGCGTCTGGCTGGCCGCTGAAATAGACCAGCAGACCAAAGAGCACTAATGCCTCAGCGTAGCGGTCAAGGGTGGCGTCGAAGAACGCGCCAAAGCGGCTGGATCGGCCGGTCATGCGCGCCAGCGTGCCGTCGAAAGCATCGAAGACGGCGGAAAAGATCAGCAACACCCCTCCAAGCGGCAGATAGCCGAGAGCGATGACCATGGCCACACCAGCCTGCAACAGCAGGCCAGTCAGCGTCAACTGGTTGGGCGAAATGCCCAGCCGTTGGAAGAAGCGCGCGACGCTCTGCAAGAAACCCTTGAAGAAACTCCTGGCCCAGGCTGTTAACATCGTGAGTTTTGTGACCCTTTCTAAACTACCGCGTCCACACTTGAACGTGATTTGTCCGCCTTGCCGGCATTGTGTCCTGAAACAAGCTGGTCGTCCATCCTGCTAGGCCCGATTATACCGCACATTGTACAAAACGCACAGCATAGAGCAAGGCTGCCGCAACTTCGACAGATGGCTCTTCAGCGACTGTTGCGCCGCCAGCCATACCCCCCAATGCCGATTTGCCGATGCCTGGCATTTGTGATAAATTTGTGTGCGAAGGCCGTTGCTCCATGACCAACTACCCGATTCAGCGAGCTGCCGATCTGATCCACGCCGCCTCATACGTGATGGTGCTGACAGGCGCTGGCGTGAGCACGCCGTCAGGAATTCCCGACTTTCGCAGCCCCTCCTCCGGCATCTGGAACAAGCTTGATCCTATTGCTGTGGCTTCGATTTGGGGCTACCATGATCACCCCGAGACTTTCTACCGCTGGTTCATACCGCTGGCCCGACAGATTCGCCAGGCCAAACCCAATCCGGCTCACCTTGCGCTGGCCGAAATGGAACAAGTGGCGCGCCTGAATTTGCTGGTGACGCAGAACATCGACGGGCTGCACCAGAGCGCCGGTTCCAGGCATGTGGTGGAGTTGCACGGTCATCTGCGCACCGCCACCTGCCTGGCGTGTGTGCATCAGATCCCGATGGACGAAATCTGGCCGCTGGCTGAACAGGGACAGGTTGCCCGCTGCCAGGCTTGCGGCGGACTGATGAAGCCGGATGTGATCCTCTTCGGCGAACCGCTGCCCTACGATGGTCTGCGCGCCGCACAGGAGGCAGCGCTGTTCTGTGACCTGCGCTTCCTGGAAGGGTTGAGCATCACCGAAGTGGCCGAGACGATGGGCAAGACCGAGGGTGCAATCAAGGCGATGCAATATCGGGCAGTGATGTCACTACGTCGTTTGCTGGAGTTTC
>JAAEKA010000308.1 GCA_014155705.1 Anaerolineae bacterium clx_CAG2
ATATGCTTGAGCAAGGGAATACGCTGTCCGCCCAAGTTGCCCACCTGAGCGATCAAGGCCAAACCAACGCCCTTGATCGCCCGGTTGGCCAGGCGGTAGAAGAACTTGCCCGTCCAGCCTTTGGCCGGTGGATGCGGCGGTACCTGGAGCAGTACGCCGGTGATCTGGTGGCGATGTTCGATGGGTTGGTGAAGGAAGCGTTGGAAGAGTAGAAGGAGACTCTGGTTGATGGCTTACCGCAGCAATGAACCATATAACGAGCTGCCTGGGTTGCCTCCACGCGTGCCCATCGAGACGACGCGCGTGATGCGCCGCTGCGTAACCGCCAGCCGGGCGCTGGCTGAACTAAAGGGTGCCGGCAACCTCCTCCCCAATCAGTCGATTCTGATCAACGCCATCCCCTTGCAGGAGGCAAAGCTCAGTTCGGAGATCGAAAATATCGTTACCACCCAGGATCGACTGTTTCGTGCTGTGGTGGAAGAGCCCGGCCGCGTTGATCCACAGACCAGAGAAGTGTTGCGCTATCGCACGGCGCTCCGGTATGGCTTCGACGCGCTGCAAAGCCGCCCGATTGACGTGGATCTGATTATCGAGCTATGCAGTATCCTGCGCAATGATCAGGTCAGCCTGCGCGACCAGGAGCCAGTCATCATCGAAGATGCCAACGCGCATAGAGTTGTCTACACACCACCGCGCGGCCGGCAATTGATCGTATCACTGCTGCACAATCTGGTCGATTTCCTGCTGACCCCGGGAGACCTCGACTCATTGATCAAACTGGCCATCGTTCATTATCAGTTTGAGGCTATCCACCCGTTTGTGGATGGCAATGGCCGCACAGGACGCATTCTTAATATCCTGGCGTTGGTGCAAGCCCAACTCCTGTCGATTCCGGTGCTCTATCTGAGCCGCTACATCATCCAGAACAAGCAGGAGTACTATCGCAGGCTGCAAGCTGTCACCGAGGAGCAGGATTGGGAGGGTTGGCTGCTGTTCATGCTGGCCGCCGTGGAAGAAACGGCCCGCTGGACAACAAGCCGGGTGCTGGCGATCCACGAACTGTTCGAAACGACGACAGTCCGTTGCCGGCAAGAGTTGCCGCGCCGTGTCTACTCAAAGGAACTGATGGAACTGATCTTTACCCAGCCCTACGTGCGAATCCAAAGCGTGATCGATGCAGGCCTGGCAAAGAGAGACACGGCCTCAAATTACTTGCGGGAGTTGGAGCGCATCGGCGTTCTGCAAGCGGAAAAGAGCGGGCGAGAGGTCCTGTACAGGCACCCGGCTCTCCTGGGGGTATTGAGCGCATGAGGGCTCAATACAACTGCAAAAATATGCCGACAAAACACGGTTCTTATCGGCGTATTGCTCCAATATGCCGATATCATCGGCATATCGTTGCCCCGCAATGCTCTGGTGCGCGTGGTGCTGCCAACTGGGCGGCGATCGGCCATGACGACCAGACAAAAAGCATCACTGGCCCGTGTAGCGATAGCAAACAGTTGCCTTTGCCCACTGCGCGTGATCTGTGTACAATCCGGGCTGGACGCAACCCGATGACATTTGCCGGGGCTACGCCGCTCGCCACGGCGAGACCCGGTCGGGCCCGATCACCCAGGCGGCGTTGGAGTTCATGGCTGAGGTTGAGGCATGACGTTTTTCTTCCAACTATTGATCTCTAGTTTCCGCTAACTTGATAGTGGCGTGAAGCGGATGACAGCGTTATCCTTACAGTACCATAACACACTCTGTAAGGAGGAACAATGTCAACCGCTTCAGAACGAACTATACAAGCACTTGAGCAAGTTGTAAAGGATGTACCGGTCGGTACGGATTTGGCTCTCGTGCATCTGCTGTGGGCCATGCTCAGCGGTGCGTTTTTGCACAGTCGTGGCGCCGTGTTTGGCGCTTTGCAGTGGTCAGGCTTCAGTCCCTGCCAGATACGACGCAGTTGGCAAGCCTTATGGCAGGGTTCATGGAGCATCGAGCAACTGATCGAGAGTTGGCGTGCGTATGTGCTGAGCCGCACTGCGTGGCAAGCACGCCGTTATGAAGGCTACACGCCACAATCGATCGATGTGACGGCCTTCTGGCGGCCGCGGCTGCAAGGCTGGACGGGCAAGTTCTTCTACCGCCTGGCCAACCGGGCGATCAAGGGCGTTGGTTTGGCCTTGATCGCTCAGGTGGGCAACTTGGGCGGACAGCGTATTCCCTTGCTCAAGCATAT
>JAAEKA010000309.1 GCA_014155705.1 Anaerolineae bacterium clx_CAG2
AACGTTGTGGTGTCACACCACGATCTCGCCAGCGCCATCTGGGGCGCTGAAACCGCAGACGACGAGACCAAGCGTGACCTGATCAAGGTGCACATCGTTCAATTGCGCCGCACACTTGGCCTTCTTGATCTCTTTCTCGTCTGCGCTCTTGTCCACACCCAAGATCTTGTAGTAGTCTTTGTATTCCATGCGCTGCCCATTTCATTCAAGGGTCGCTGTATTGTATTGGTTGTTATGCACTGATTCTAGCACTTGACTTAATCCTTGTCAATTGAAATCGACACTTCCTGTTTAGCTCTAGCTTAACTCTAACTTTCAGTCTAAACTGGCGTCCTCCAGAAACCGGGAGTTTGTACTGGCTGGATCAAGCACGAAGCGCGCAAGAAAACTCCCGGTTTCTATGGTTACTCGGTTTAAGGGGTGCAGGAACTGAATTTTCAGTCGTGCCTTGCTTGGCGCTCCGGGGGGGCTGTGGTAGAATGCGCGCCATTCTGACCATGCATACTCTGCTGATTTACAATCCCGTGGCGGGCCGGCCTCGCTGGCAGAACCAGGCGCCCGACGCAGTGGCCGAGCTGCGCGCGGTCGGGTGGTCGGTCGACCTGGTCGAGACCACCGGCCCCGACTCGGCGTTACACCTGGCGCGGGACGCCGCGATCAAAGGCTACGATGCGGTGGTGGTGGTCGGCGGCGATGGCACCGCCAACCAGGCGGCCAACGGCTTGCTGCAAGCCCGGGACGGCGAGCGGCCGCTGCCAGCGTTGGGCATTCTGCCGGCCGGCACAGCCAATGTGCTGGCGCGTGACCTGGGCTTGCCGGTCCCCGTGTCGGGCCTGGAGAGCACGCTGCCCGCCGCAGCACGCCTGTTGGCCCGGTCACGCGTTGTCCTCATCGATGTTGGGGTAGCTCACAGCGCAGCCGGGGAGCGTTGCTTCCTGTGTTGGGCCGGCGTCGGTCTGGATGCGGCTGTCACGGCCGATGTGATGGCCAACCCGCGAGCCAAGCGCCGGTTGGGCGTGCTCTATTTCGCGAGCACTTTGCTGGCCCGCTTGCCAGGCATCAGAAACGCCCCGCATTACACGCTGCACGTGGATGACCAGGTCTGGCAGGGGCGGGGCATCCTGGCGGTGGTCAGCAACATCGAGCACTACGCCGTCGTGTTGAATATGGCGCCCTCGGCGCGGCTCAACGACGGCCTGCTGGACGTGGCCTTCTTCCACGGCATCACCCTGTGGAACGCGGGCAGCACGCTGGCGCGTTTGCTGACCAGCCAGCATCCGTCCGATCCTAACGTGCACTACGCCCAGGCGCGCCAGATAAGCATCGACGCCGCGCGGCCGCAGCCAATACACATCGACGCCGAGCCCTTCGGCGTCACGCCGGTGGAGATCACCGTGCTGCCCAAGGCGCTGCCGATCCTGGCGCCGCCTACCGAGGAAGCCAGGCGGTTGGCGCCCGCTTAGCGCTCTTGCAGATAGTCTATGTCGATGTTCACTGTCACCCAACTGCTCAGCCAGATCAAGACGCTCATCGAGCGAGAGCAGACCCTGCGCAACGTGTGGCTGCAAGGCGAAGTCAGCAACTTCGTGCGCGCTGCGTCGGGGCATTGCTACTTCACGCTCAAGGATGAGCGCGCCGTGCTGGCCTGTGTCATGTGGAAACAGGACGCCCAGCGGCTGGGCCGCCTGCCCCAAAACGGCCAGCAGGTGTTGGTGCATGGCTACGTCTCGGTCTACGAGAGCCAGGGCAAGATGCAGTTCTACGCCGATGCCTTGGAACTGGCAGGCCTGGGCCGGCTCTATCAGGAGTTCGAGGCCTTGAAGGTCCAGTTGGCGGCTGAGGGACTGTTCGACCAGGAACGCAAACGGCCCCTGCCGGACTGGCCGCAGCGTATCGGCCTCGTCACTTCGTCGCGCGCTGCCGCGCTGCGTGACATCCTGCGCACGTTGGCCTTGCGCTATCCCGTTGTGGATGTGCTGCTGGCGCCCAGCGCCGTGCAGGGGGTTGAGGCGCCAGCCCAGATCGTGGCGGCCATCGAACTGCTCAACGCCTGGAACGCAGGCGTCGAGCCTGTCGACGTGATCATCGTGGCGCGCGGCGGCGGGTCCAGCGAGGAACTGTGGGCCTTCAACGACGAGCAGGTGGCGCGGGCTATTGCGGCCAGCCCTGTGCCGGTGGTCAGCGGTGTGGGCCACGAGACCGACTTCACCCTGGCCGACTTT
>JAAEKA010000031.1 GCA_014155705.1 Anaerolineae bacterium clx_CAG2
CGCCTGTCCGCTGGTAACTTGTGCTGTGTTGTTCCGTCGGCAGTGGCTGGAGGCGCTGGATCACTGGTTTGATGCGGACATGGATCGCGCTGAGGATACCGACTTCTGGATCCGGCTCTTGGTTGCCGGCTGCCGCATGTCATGGCTACCACAGATCGTTAGTGCATATCGCTGGCATCCCGGTAATTCCCGAGACGATGTAGAACGTTTCTACCAGCATGGCCATTTGCGGCTTCTGGACAAGCTATACTCGCGCAACGATCTGCCCCTATCAGTCTGCAATGAACGATCTGCGCTTTATGCGCGCCATCACGTGATCGTTGCATGTCATGCCTATGCAGCAGGTCAGTTTGAGCTTGGCCAAGAGAGGCTGCTAGAGGCCGCCTCTACGATGCCGAAAGCCATAACCGGAAAACCACCATTACTTGTTATATTGATTGCTGAGAGCATTCAAAATGATGATGTGGCAGACCCATTTGCACTGGTTGAAACCATATTCAAACATTTGCCGCAACCACTGGTTGGATTGCAGTCACACCAACGCTACGCTTTAAGCTTGCTACACATGCACCGCGTCTTCGCTGCCCCTGCCCGACTCCAGGTCGGCGATTGGTTTTTAGGAGTCTATCGAGATCCGAGGTGGCTGACAAATCGCGGGGTGTGGTCGATTCTGGCACGCAGTCTACTCCAGCGACTGCGAAGCAGCGGACTGTCGGGGCAAACACCATCGTTGTGAGAGGACTTCGTAATGCAACCACGCGTCAGTGTGATAATGCCCACCTATAACCGCGCATCGTATGTCTGCTTTGCCATCGAAAGTGTCCTCACCCAAGGCTACGAAAACCTGGAAATCGTGGTGGTTGACGATGGCTCTATCGACAACACGCAACAGGTTCTGTCCGCCTATGAAGGACATATTCTTTATGTTTATCAGCAGAACCAGGGAGAGGCGGTTGCACGAAATACGGCGATTGCAGCAAGCAGCGGAGAGTATATTGCCTTTCTGGATTCGGACGATGTTTGGCTGCCTACTAAGCTCGCCAAACAGATCG
>JAAEKA010000310.1 GCA_014155705.1 Anaerolineae bacterium clx_CAG2
GGTATAGATGGTGTTGATGCGCAGCCGGGCGCCTTCGCCCGGTGAGATCAGCAGACCGTGGTAGCCGATGGCCCCCAGCCCGGCCAGCTCGGCCAGGTAGACGTAGTCGGTCAGTCCCCCCAGCGCGGTGCCCGGATAGGCTGCATAGCCGTTACGCCGCAGGAAGCGAGTCAGCTTGTTGGCAATGCTCGACATGCGTTTGTAGCCGTCCATTACTTCCAACTGGCATTGGAAACTGGGCGCCGTTGCAATGGGATCTTTGTCCATCTCCACGGTGAAGATAATGGCGTTCTCGACAGGGATTCCTTTATCGCGGAATATGGCGTTGTTCGGCACGCGGACGTAGGCGATGTGTTTCGCTCCGGCCGTGCGCGCTATGGTTTCCAACTTGGCCATGAACACAGGGGTGGCTTCATTTCGTGTCGCAGGAAATGCCTCGTCATACAGTCGCGCCCCGCGCTGCATGTTGGCAAAGAGCGGCAGCGCCTTGGGGAGTACCCTCATCCTTTGCCGGGCCGTGAAGTTCATCATGGAGACTTGCTCGCGCGGCAGATCAGTGTCGAAGGGGGTGCGTGGCTTGGACTCAGGCGCCGGTTTGACCAGCGTCTCAAGCTGGAAGATGTGTTGATCTGCTTGCGCCAGGATACCATCCAGCGATGGTTTGGCTTGCCCGTTGTCGTCTTTGGGCATCATAAGACTAGCGAGTTGTTTGAACATGACGGTGCTATCTCCGTGTCACGGGGTGAATGGTTGAGAACTGCTATAATGCAAGTACTTACTTGCATTATAGCAGAGAAGTCGCTCCTGTCAAGCGCCGGTTTGTCAGAAATCCAGGAAGTCGGCGATAATGCGCATAAAACCAGGAGCAAAACTCTCATGGCGCGACCTATTGTGAATAACCAGATTTTGGATGCCGCCCTCGAAGTGATCGTTCAACGAGGCTATACCGGCGCTACGACGCGCGAGATTGCGGCTGCGGCTGGTATCAACGAGGTTACGCTCTTCCGGCGCTTCGGCAGCAAGGACAAGCTATTGCGGGCGGTGGTAGAGCAGGAGGCTGAACGCTTCGCCGCGACAGGGGTCAGGTACAGCGGCGACCTGGAGGGCGATCTGTTGCGGGTCGTGCAGTTCTACCGCGACCTGATGGCGACCCGCGGCCGTGTGATTGTAATGATCCTGGATGAGATCCCGCGCCAGCCCACTCTCCAGGAGATAATGCAGACTCCGATTGCCATCTTCAGAGAGATTGCAGCGCTGATTCAGCGCTACCAGGATGATGGGGTCCTGGTCAAGGAGCCGCCCATACAAGCTTTGGCCTCGCTGGTTGGACCGCTGTTTCTTGGCGGCGTGATTGGCGTCATCCAGCCAGAACTGGTCGAAGGAGCACTCGATCCCGTGGCTCACGTCAGACAGTTTCTGAACGGCCGTTCCTCCCGCTGAGCATTCGCGTTGAGCTTTGCCCCGCGCTCACTCCGGATTCTTGCCCGACATCTCTGATGGCGGCTGACCGTACAGAGCGCTTTGACTTGACGCGCCAGCCTTGATAAGTACAATTGTTCTATCTGTCCCGCCGTTCAGAAGTCCAGCTTCTCCGAGAAGTTGGACTTCTCCATCACCTGTCACGCCGGAGCGCCCATGTCCAAAATCAAGATTCGTTACGTCTGCCAGAACTGTGGCAGCGCCCAGGCCAAGTGGATGGGCAAATGCCCCGACTGCGGCGAGTGGAACACGCTGATCGAGAAGCAGGTGGTGGAAGCGCCGGCCCGCAGCAACGCAGCCCGCACCTTCGTGCCCATCGAGGGGGGCGCCGCGCCCCAGCCGCTGACGCTGATCTCCTCCGATGGCCTGGACCGCGTGCCGGTGGAGGGCAGTGAGCTCAGCCGGGTGCTGGGCGGCGGCATTGTGCCCGGCTCGGTGGTGCTGGTCAGCGGCGACCCTGGCATCGGCAAGTCGACGCTGTTATTACAACTGGCGGCCAGCATGGCCCGCACGGAGGGCCGTGTGCTCTACGTTAGCGCCGAGGAGAGCGCGCGCCAACTCAAGCTGCGCGCCAGCCGGCTGGGCATCGACGAGGCCAACCTCTATGTTCACGCCGAGACGCACCTGGAGTCGATTCTGCAGCACGTGGGCGACATCGGTCCGCGGCTGATGGTGGTCGATTCGATCCAGGCCATCCACACCGACGGGGTGGCCTCCACAGCCGGCAGTGTGACCCAGGTGCGCGAGTGCTCGGCCCAGTTGCTGCGCATGGCCAAAAGCCAGGGCGTGCCGGTCTTCCTGGTCGGCCACGTCACCAAGGAGGGCAACATCGCCGGCCCGCGCGTGCTGGAGCACATGGTGGACACGGTGCTCTATCTGGAGGGGGAGCGCTTCCAGACCTATCGCTTGCTGCGCAGCGTCAAGAATCGCTTTGGCTCCACCGACGAGGTGGGGGTGTTCGAGATGGTGGAGGCCGGCCTGCGCGAGGTGACCAATCCCTCGGAGGCCTTCCTGGCCGAGCGCCTGCCCAACGCAGCCGGCTCGGCCATCGCCGTGACCATGGAGGGCACGCGGCCGCTGTTGGTGGAGGTCCAGGCGCTGGCCTCGACCACCAGCTTCCCCCAGCCGCGGCGTACGGCCAACGGCGTCGACTTCAACCGGCTGTTGCTGCTGACGGCGGTGCTGGGCAAGCGGGCCGGCTTCCGGCTGGGCGACCAGGACGTGTTCGTCAACGTGGTAGGTGGGCTGCGCATCAGCGAGCCGGCGGCCGATCTGGCTGTGGCGGTAGCAATAGCCAGCAGCCTTAAGAATGTACCCGTGCCGGCCGACCTGGCCGTGGTGGGCGAGGTCGGCTTGAGCGGCGAGCTGCGCAGCGTCAGCCAGTTGCCGCGCCGGCTGAACGAGGCCGCCAAGCTGGGCTTCACCCGCTGCATCACCCCACGCAGCCGCAACATGGCCATCAGCGCCCCCGACGGCATCGAGGTCATCGGCGTGCGCACGCTGCACCAGGCGCTGGAGGTGGCGTTAGGCCAGGAGCGCTAAAAGCGCACGAGTGGGTGAGGCAGGGGAAGGTACGGTGATGTCCGGTTCGTGAACTTTTGTCGTTCAAGGTGTGTGTAGGGGGTGGAATCACAACACCAACGGCTGTGGTTTGGTGAATAAATGAAGAAGGAGACGAACTGATGAAAGCTCTACTGGCAATCATCGTATTGGCGGTGCTGTTGGCTGCGTGCGCTGCCCCACTGGCGAACGTGACGACGCCGGCGCCGCCCGCGGCGATTCCGGAACCGGCGCCGGCTGAGCCAGCCGAAACGCCAGTCGCTGCCTGGCAGCAATACATCAACAGCGAGGCCGGCTTCCGCATCGACTACCCGGCCATCTGGACGCAAGAGACCCTGCCCGACCAGAACAACGGCCTGCTCAAGGGCGTGGCGCTGCGCGGGCCGGAGGGCAGCATCGAGCTCTACTGGGGCGTTGGCTTCGGCGGCGTCTGCCCGGATGGTTACCAACCCTTGACTGTGGCCCAAGGTGAGCTGTCTACCTGCTACGCCAAGAACGCCGACGGCACCGAGAACTGGGAGCAGATCTACACCCAGTTGGGCGACGTGACCTTCGGCAGCCGCGCCTTTACCATCAACGCCGACCCGGCCAGCCGTGAGAGGATCCTGGCCAGCCTGGCCACGCTCGCCTTCGACCAGTGGACGCCGCCGGCCGCGCAGCCCAGCGAGCCTGACTTGGCCTCTAGTTGCCCGCCCAAGACCGAGGACACGACGCTCGTGGTGAGTCCAGAGAACGGCTGGTGCTTCCTCTATCCGTCGAGCCTGCGCCTGGAGCCGGACATGCTCCGGCCGGAAGAGGCCGTCATGCTGCTGGGCGAGCCACTGGACGCCACCGCCATGGAGAGCGTAGCGGTCAACCTGTCCGTGGCCAACAACGGTCCGGCCGACGGCCTGGACAGCGCGCAATACGCCAACCGGTGGCTAGAGCTGAACATGCCCGGCATGGACACGCTGGAGCAGCACGCGACCATCGGCGGCCAACCAGCCGTGATTTTCGACAACCTGCCCGGTTTCTTTGCCCAGCAAGGCGCGTTCATCGTCGCCAACGACAGCAAGTACCAGATCACCCTACGGCCGCGGCCGGGGGACGTGCCGGAGTTGGACGAGCAGGTCGCGCAGGCCTGGGACACGGTGACTCAATCCATCGCCTTCTTCCCGCCGCAGAACCAGCGCTCCGTAGTGCGTCCGGGCGATGTCTGCCCCGAGGAGAAGGAAGGGACAACTTTGCACGTCAACCTGCTGGACGGCTATTGCCTGCTGCTGCCTGAGGGTTTCGCCGTCGATCCTGACCTTCCGGCGCGCGTCGTGGGCGGGCCGGAGTATGGCCCCGTCGAGGGCTTCGACAGCGTGCGCGCCTCGCTAGCCGTTGGTGTGTACCCGCTGGGCGACCAATCGGCGGAGCAGGCCCTGCAGCCCATCAGCCCGCAGATCGACGCCAACAGCGTGCAGACCGCCGCCATCTCCGGCTATCCGGCCGTGGTCTACGACTTCACCGGCGGCCCCTGGCGCCAGCGCAACGCGCAGATCGTGGTGGGTGACTGGGTCTACACCTTCGTCGGCCAGCCCTGGGACGAGGCGAAGTTCCCGCAGGCGCTGGCGGATGTGGAGACGCTGTGGAACGCCGCCGTGGAGTCCATCGCCTTTTTCGACAAGTGGCGGTAGGCGATCGCCGCAGCGCGAGACCTTCGAGGTTTTCGGTAACCTCGAAGGTCTTTTTGCGATGTGCAATCGCGGCAACCGCAATCCATGTTGACTCAGCGCGCTGATTGGACTATACTGCGGCTGCATTTCGGAGTACTGATCCCAGGCGTGAGCCGATTTGATATGGACGGCAAGTGGAGGCGCACATGATGGCAAGAGAATTCAGTGTGGTCATCGAAAAGGATGAGGATGGTTACTACGTAGCATCGGTGCCGGCGCTGCGCGGTTGCCACACCCAGGCCAAATCGTTGGATGTGTTGATGAAGCGCATTCGGGAAGCCATCGAGCTATGTCTTGAGGTTGAAGAACCCGTCGCCACCGAGTTCATCGGTGTACAGCGCGTGGCAGTTATGGCATGAGCACCTTTCCGGCAGTCTCGGGCGCACAGCTCATCAAAGCGCTGCGTAGATTGGGTTTCGGTGTAGTCCGCGTCAGGGGTAGCCACCACTTCCTTCAACACCCAGATGGTCGTCGCACGGTCGTGCCAGTACATCGCAGTGAGACCATCGGACTCGGTCTACTCGCCCAGATTCTGCGTGATTGTGAGATCTCGCGCGAGGAACTCCAGGAGAAGCTTTGAGAACGCACTCGTAATGACTATGTATCGCTTCCTGGTTGTGATCGAAATAGCCAATGGTAACTACTCGGTATATTCACCCGACCTGCCCGGCTGTGTAGCCACAGGAAAGACTCGCGATCAGGTGGCGCGCAACATGCACGCAGCCATCGAGATGCATGTGCGCGGGTTGTTGGAAGACAAGCTGCCGGTGCCTCCGTCGCGCTCCTTCGCTGAATATGTTGCAGTACCGGCGTGAAGGTTGTGAGGCTGGCGATTTCGACGACGCATGCATTAACCCTCGAACTACCTGAACAAGTCTACGAGGCTCTGATGAAGACCGCCAAGCGCCAGGGCCAACGTCCTGAAGCCGTGGCGGTACAGTGGCTGGCGGCTGCCAGCGAGAGCCAGCTTGACGATTCCTTCGAGCAGTTCATTGGCGCTTTCAGCAGCAGTGTGCCTGACTGGGCTGACCGGCACGATGAGTACATTGGCCAAGCGTTAATGACCCAGTGCCCATCACTTCGGGCAAGCCGGTTTCGTGCGATTGCTTAGATCGTGAGGAGCGATACAACGATTTGGCCTTGTTCAACGCGCGGTGAGTATCGAATGCCGTTTGACAAACGAGGCTCTCTGCGGCATAATCCCCCCACAACCACATATCCCTGCCAAAAGCGACGACGGAGACAAGTACGCGGAGAGACCCTGTCAGAGACGCCGGGCGGTCCATCGGGATCGCTGCAAGCCCGGCCCAGCCGAAGCCCGCCGAAATTCCCTCCTGAGCTGATGGGTGAAAAGGGACGGTATATTGGTAAAGTGGTAGATTGGTAAATTGGTCGAGTCGTTGCACGCCGCCAATTTACCAGTTCCCAATCTACCAATCTCCCACCCCTGTGTAGTCCATTCCGGCGGCCCGCCGTTACCTGGGCGACCGATCCTGGCTGTGCAGCCAGTGTCGGAGCAAGCGCCTCGCGCTGCGCGTGCGAGGAAACAGGGTGGTACCGCGAACTGTGAGCCCACGTCTCGTCCCTGGACGGACGTGGGCTTTTTATTGGTTAATGGTCAACGGTTAATGGTTAATGAGCGGCGTGTCCGCTTCACTATCCGTCCTGTATGCACCGTTCGACGCCCAAAAATCATACGAGGTGCAGATATGCAAGATTTGCAGAGAGTACGCGACGAAGCGATGGCCGGGCTGGCGGCTGCGGGCGATGAGGCGGCGCTGGAGGCTTGGCGCATCCAGTACCTGGGACGCAAGGGGCAGGTGCTGGAGCTGCTGCGGGCCATCCCTGACCTGCCGGCCGACGAACGGCCGTCTTTTGGCCAGGCGGCCAATGCGCTCAAGGGCGAGCTGACCGCTGCCTTCGATGAGCGACAGCAGGTCGTAGCGCAGGCCAAGCTGGCAGCCGAGCTGGCGGCCGAGGGGGTGGATGTGACCCTGCCCGGCCGGCGGCCGCAACTGGGCCGGCTGCACCCCAGCACCCAGACCCTGCGTGAGATCTACGACATCTTCGCGGTCATGGGTTTTCAGGTCTATACCAGCCCCGATGTGGAGACCGATCAGTACAACTTTGAACTGCTCAACATGCCGCCCGGCCATCCGGCGCGCGATATGTGGGACACCTTCTACACCACGACACCCGGTGTCATCATGCGTACCCACACCAGTCCCGGCCAGATCCATGCCATGCGCGACCTGGGGCCGGACAAGCCGATCCGCGTCATCCTGCCCGGCATGTGTTACCGCTACGAGCAGGTTACCGCCCGCTCGGAGATGATGTTCCACCAGGTCGAGGGGCTGGCCATTGGCCGCAACATCACCATGGCCGACTTGAAGGGCGTGATCGTCGAGTTTGCCAACCAGATCTACGGCGCGGGCCGCAAGCTGCGCTTCCGCTGCTCGCATTTCCCCTTCACCGAGCCCAGCGTCGAGGCCGACGTAGACTGCATCCTGTGCGGCGGCAAGGGCTGCGCAGTCTGCAAGTACACTGGCTGGCTGGAGATCATGGGCGCGGGCATGGTGCATCCGACCGTCCTGCGCAACGGCGGCTACGACCCAGGCGAGTGGTCTGGCTTCGCCTTCGGCATGGGACCCGAACGCATCACCATGCTCAAGCACGGCATCACCGACATTCGCTATTTCTTCGGGAACGATGTGCGGTTCCTGGAGCAGTTCGGATGACAGGGATGACAAGGTGACAGGGTGACAGGGTGACCGTTGCTGATGACTGTCATTCGAGCCTTTTCACACCGTCATGTTTTCGGTCAATCACCCAATCACCTTGTCACCTTGTCACTAAGTCTGGAGACGAACCCATGACCGTCATACGCGTCCCCCTATCCTGGTTGAACGATTTCGTCGATATCCATGACCTTGACCCCATCGAGCTGGCCGAGCGGTTGACGCTGGCCGGGCTCGAGGTCGAGCATATCCGCTGGGTCGGGCTGAACCCGTCGCCCCGCTACCACGTCCCGCCTGAGCGTATGGACGAAGCCGATGGCCTGCCCTGGGAGCAGGACAAGATTTTTGTGGGCGAGATTATCCGCACCGAGCGACACCCCGACGCCGACCGGCTGCTGCTGGCCACGGTGGAATATGGCGGACCCAAGCCCATGACCATCATTACCGGCGCGCCCAACCTGCGACC
This sequence comes from Anaerolineae bacterium clx_CAG2, assembly GCA_014155705.1. GTDB lineage: Bacteria > Chloroflexota > Anaerolineae > JAAEKA01 > JAAEKA01 > JAAEKA01. The sequence goes on from JAAEKA010000310.1 coordinate 7,944, forward strand.
AGGCGACACGATGATTAAGATCGCCTTTGCTGTCATCGGCGCGCGGCTGGTGGATCCCTACGCTGACAGCTATAAGACCATGGTGCTCAAGGCCGGCAAGATCCGCGGCATCCAGTCCGAGGGCATGGCCTGCTCGGAGAAGGAGTTAGGCATCAGCGAGGAGCACGAGGGCATCATTCTGCTGCCCGTCAACGCGCCCGTGGGCATGTCGCTGGCCGACTACATGGGCGACGCAGTGCTGGAGATGGACCTGACGCCCAACCTGGCTCGCAACCTGAACATTCTCGGCGTGGCGCGCGAGGTGGCCGCGCTGTATGATCGGCCGCTGAAGCGTTCGCAGGTGGAACTGGCTAGCCTGGCCGGCATCGTCCATCCCGAGGAGATGCCCCGGCCGCAAGGGCCGGCCGCGCCCTTCACCAGGATCGTCATCGAGGACCCCGACCTGTGCCCGCGCTATACCGCCACTCTGATCCGTGACGTTGAGATCGGCCCATCGCCGGGCTGGGTGCAGGATCGCCTGCGCAAGGCTGGCGTGCGCCCCATCAGCAATATCGTCGACGCCACCAACTACGTTATGCTGGAGTGGGGGCAGCCGACGCACGCCTTCGACTATGATCTGCTGGTCGAGCGGGCGCGTCAGGCGCTCGCCGAATCCGACGATAGCTCTGGCCGGTCTTTGCGCAGCACCCCGGAGGGGCTGACCGAGCCAGTTCTGCCGACCATCATCATGCGCCGCGCCAGACCAGGCGAAAAGATGACCACGCTGGACGGGGTCGAGCGCCAACTGACGACGGACATGCTGATGATCACCGACACACTGGGACCGATTGCAGTTGGCGGTGTGATGGGTGGGCTGGAGACGGAAGTTAACGAACACACCCGCAACGTGTTGCTGGAGGCGGCAGCCTTCGACTACATCAATAACCGGCGTACCTCGCAGGCGCTGCGCTTGCCCAGCGAGGCCACGGCGCGCTTCAGCAAGGGCATCTCGCCGGAGATGACCGTCCCGGCCGGCCAGCGCTGCGCACGCATGATGGCCGATCTGGCCGCGGGCACAGTGGTGGAGGGGATCGAGGACTGCTACCCCCTGCCGCAGCCCAGTGTCCAGGTGGAGATCACTCCGGCTGAGGTGCGGCGCATCCTGGGCATGGACGTGCCTGCGGCGCAGATGCGCGACATCCTGCAGCGGCTGGAGTTCACCGTTGAGGATGTGGAAAGCGCTACCGCGCCACAGGGCGCAGAAACTGCGCCCCTACGGGTGACCGTGCCCTGGTTCCGGCTTGACGTGTCCATCCCGGCCGACCTGATCGAGGAGATCGTGAGGGTGATCGGTTACGACACATTGCCGACGACCCTGATGGACGACGCCCTGCCTCCGCAGTGGCGCAACTGGGCGCTGGAAGGCAGGGAACAGGTACGCGATCTGCTGATGGGCGCAGGTTTGCAGGATAGCATCAGCTACGCGCTGATCGGGCCGGAGATGAACCGCAAGCTGTTGGCCGCGCAAGGCGAGCCAGTCTACGACGCGCTAGCCAGCCGTGCTCCCGCCGACGCGCTTCTACCCCTTATTCTCGACCCTGCAACGCTGGTGCGGCTGGAGAACCCGCTGACCCCCGCGACCGACCGGCTGCGCTCGACATTGCTGGGCAGCATGCTCAATGCGCTGGCCGCTAATCTGCGCACCGTCGGTCGGGTGGCGCTGTTCGAGATCGGCAAGGTCTACTGGCCGCTGCCGGGCGAACTGCTGCCGGCTGAGCCGGAGCACGTGGCCATCGCCCTGGCCGGTCCGCGCGAGGCCGGCGCCTGGCTTAACCGCAACGACACGCTCATGGACTTCTTCGACCTCAAAGGCGTGGTGGAGGAACTGCTGGAGCGGCTGGGGCTGCTGGGCGACGTCCGCTTTGAGCCGGCCATCCACCCACTCTTCGGACCCAAGGCCGCACAGGCGCTGCTCAAAGGCCGGCCCATCGGCGTGTTGGGGGAAGTGCATCCGGCCGTGCGGCGCGCCTTCGACCTGCCTGACCAGCGCGCGGCCGTGGCTGAGTTGCGACTGGCCCCACTGGCCGCCGCCGCCAGCGCGCGTCAAAAGATGCGGCCGCTGAGCAGTTTCCCGGCTATCAAAGAGGATCTGGCCCTGTTGGTGGACGAGAGCGTCACCGCCGAGCAGGTGGAGCAAGCAATCCGCCAGGGCGGCGGCAGCCTGCTGCGCCAGGTGACTCTGTTCGACGTCTATCGCGGCAAACAGGTGCCGGCTGGTAAGAAGAGCCTGGCCTACGCGCTCACCTTCCAGGCTGACGACAAAACCCTCAAGGATGCCGACGTGGAGAAGGTGCGCCGCCGCATCGTGGCCCGGCTGGGGCAGACGGTGGGCGCGGAACTAAGGGCCTGATCTGTCACAGCGGGCCGTTCTGAGCGGTAAACTGCGCCATGGGCCCTTGTCTGATGTTCGTAGGCAGTACGCGCAATACAATCCACGCGAAAACTGGCATGAATCGCGGCAGAAAGAGGCGCCCATGATCGACCTGACAAGCACCAATCTGTACCGGGAAATTCACGAGCAGCCGGCCGTACTGACGCGGCTGTTGCTGGAGGAGCGAGGGACGGCCAAGGCGCTGGCAGCAGAGATCCAGCGGCGCAGCGTGGATCACGTTGTGATCGCGGCGCGCGGCACCAGTGATAACGCAGCCCGCTACGCCCAGTATCTGCTTGGCGCGCACAACGGGCTCCCCGTCGGTCTGGCCACGCCCAGCCTGTTCTCTATCTATGGCCAACCGCCCCGCTTCGGCAATGCGCTGGTGTTGGGCATCAGCCAGAGCGGCAAGAGTCCCGACATTGTCTCAGTGTTGGCCGAGGCGCAGCGGCAGGGCGCGCTGACTGCGGCCCTGACCAACTTCCCTCAGTCCGACCTGGGCCAGGCGGCTGATTTCGTGCTCGACCTGCACGCCGGCGAGGAGAAGTCAGTGGCTGCGACCAAGACTTACACTGCATCGCTGGCTGCTATTGCCCTGCTAAGCACTGCGCTCAGCGGCGATCATGAGCTGCGTCGTCACCTCGAGCAGACCCCCGCTGTGGCGGCGCAGGCGCTGGCTCTACCGGGCGTCGACCGGGTGGCCGAGCGCTACCGCTATATGAGCGCCTGTATCGCTATCGGCCGCGGATTCAACTACTGCACGGCGTTCGAGTTGGCCCTGAAGCTCAAGGAGCTGACCTACACCGTGGTGGAGCCGTACAGCAGCGCGGATTTCCTGCACGGCCCGCTGGCGCTGCTCAATGACGGCTTTCCCATGGTCGTGGCGGCGCCGTCGGGCAAGATGCTGCCGGAGCTCAAGGCATTTATGGCCACAGCTCAGGAACGTGCGGCCGAGCTGGTGGTGATCAGCGACGACGCCGAGACGCTGGCCATGGCCCGCATGGCGCTGCCTTTGCCTGCCGGCGTGCCCGAATGGCTGTCGCCGATCATCGCCATCTTGCCCGCCCAACTCTTCGCCATGTACCTGGCCCACACACGCGATTACGACCCCGACCGGCCGCGCGCGTTGCGGAAGGTGACGGAGACGAGGTAGGGGAGTCGGATTGAGTGCTTGGTGGTTAGCCGGCGACGCTGGCCAGCGCAGTGCCGTAGCGGTGCTGATAGCGCTCGAAATTGGCGGCGATCTCCTCGGCCGGCAGGTCCTCAACCTGGCCGATCTGCATGGCCAGCCAGACGGTCTTGGCGATGTCCTCGACCATGACGGCCGCTTTCAGCGCCTTGTTGACGCTGGCGCCGACGGTGAAGACGCCGTGCTGCTTCATCAGCACCGCCACGCAGGGGCCGATGGAGCGCACGATCTCCTCGCCGATATACTCCCCTCCGATGCGGGCGTAGTCGCCGCAGGGGATGGCCATGCCGAACTCGTCGGCTACGGCGGTCAGGCAGACGGGGATTGACCGGCCGACCGCTGCGAAGGCCGTAGCGTAGTTGGAGTGGGTGTGGACCATGCCCAGCACGTCGGGGCGGCGGCGGTAGACGTAGACGTGCGAGATGGTGTCGGTGGACGCGCCGTGGTCGCCCTCGACGACGTTGCCCTGCAGATCCACCACCACCATGTTCTGCGGCGTCAGGTCCTCGAACATCACGCCGCTGGGCTTGATCACTACCAACCCACTCGCGGGGTCGCGGCCGCTGACGTTGCCGCTGGTCCAGGTGACCAGGCCATAGGCGGGCAGGGCTTTGTTGGCCCGGCAGACTTCTTCACGTAGCGCTTGCAGCATCATAGTTGGTTGTTCTCCTTGCCAATAGATCGCCTTCGATCATGCGCCCAGAGTGGCGCTGTCAGCATACTCCTGGAAGCGAGGAGAGTCAAGCGCGGGTGAGGATGATCGCTCAGTTGACAGGTCACACGCCTTTGCCGTTCATCGCTGTGTCGCCCGCGCCTTTTGACGCGTCAGGTTGTTGTGGTAGACTGATGCCATGACGCTGCCGCAAGGTAGCCCGCTCAGGTAACGTATCGAGAAAGGCGATGTCGATGAAGACCGTACCACAGATCACGGCCGAGCAGGCCGCGGTGCTGGTGCCGGAGGGCGCCGTGCTGATGGCCGGCGGCTTTGGCATGACCGGCAATCCGATCCACTTGTTGCACGCCCTGGCCGAGCGGGGCACGCGCAACTTGACCTACATCGGTAACAACGTAGGCGAGCCAGGGCTGGGCGGCGGCCAGTTGCTGCGCAATGGCCAGCTTCGCAAGGCCATTGGCTCCTTCTTTACTTCCAACCCCGAGGCGGTCAGGGCTTATCAGGCCGGAGAGATCGACATCCAACTGATTCCGCAGGGTTCGCTGGCGGAGGCGCTACGCGCGGGCGGCGCGGGCATTGCTGGCTTTTACACCCCCACCGGCGCGGGCACCGTGGTCGCTGAGACGACCGAGACGCGCGTCATCGATGGCCAGGAGGTCATTTTTGTGCCCGGGCTGCGGGCTGACGTGGCCTTCGTGCGGGCCTGGCGGGCCGACACGGCTGGCAACCTGGTCTATCGTATGACCGAACGCAATTTCAATCCACTGATGGCCACGGCTGCCAGGCTGGTGGTGGCCGAAGTGGAGGAGATCGTGCCTGTCGGCGTGCTGGACCCCGACGCCATTCACACCCCTGGTTGTTTCGTGGACTACCTGGTGCAGGCCCACACGTCGTTGGAGGATCTGGGATCCTCGGCCTCGATCGCGGCCAGCGGCAAGAAGGTCGATGATACTCGTATGGCCATGGCCCGTCGCGCCCTGGCTGAATTGCGCCCTGGTCACGTGGTCAACCTGGGCATCGGCATTCCCACGTTGGTAGCGGATCTGATCACGACCGAGCATGGCGTCACGCTGCACACCGAGAACGGCATGTTGGGCGTCGGTCCGGCGCCTGAGACGGGCGGCGCGCTGGACTTCCCGGTCAATGCCGGCAAGCAGCCGGTGACCGCCCTGCCGGGTGCGGTCTACTTCGACAGCGCCGACTCCTTCGCCATGATTCGGGGCGGGCACGTGGACGTGGCGATCATGGGTGGCCTTCAGGTGGACGAGCAGGCCAACCTGGCCAACTGGGCTGTACCCGGCCAGCCGTTATTGGGTATCGGCGGCGCGATGGACCTGGCCAGCGGCGCGCGGCGCCTGATCGTCACCATGACCCACGTGGACGGCAAAGGCCGGCCCAAGATCGTACCCCAGTGTACCCTTCCCTTGACTGCCCTGCGCGCCGTGGATATGATCATCACCGACTGGGCGGTTTTCGAGTTCGCGGATGGCCAGTTGACGCTGACCGAACTGCTGCCGGGCGCGACGTTGGAGCAGGTGCAGGCAGGCACCGGCGCAGCCTTTACGTTGGCATTAGGTTGACGGAGGAGCCATGGCATCGGCCGCTTCGCCCCGTGACGTTCAGCGAGACGCTCGCGAGATCGTGGCCGGCACACTGGTGGTGGCGGCGGTGCTGGGCGGGTTTTTTCTGCTCTACCGCTTTCGCATCGTGGTCTTCCTGTTGTTGGCGGCCTTCGTGATCAATGTTGCCATCACGCCGGCTGTCAACTGGCTGGTCGCCAGGGGCCGGTCGCGTCCTGCTGCCGTGGCCCTGATCTACCTGGCTCTGTTGACGGCAATCAGCCTGTTCGTGATTCTGGTGGGGCCTATGCTGGTCAACCAGGTGAGCAACTTCTCGGCCAAGATCCCTGAGTACTACCGCAGCGGTCGGGAGCTGTTGATCGCATCGCCCAACTACGTGTTGCGCCGGGTGGCCCTGATTGCACCCGTGTTGCCGGACATGACTCCGGATGTTGAGACCGACGCGCAGGCGCTGGCCCAGGCGGCGAACTTCCTGGACGGCGTCAGCGCCGCGCTGCGAGCGCTCCTGATCGCCGGCACGCTCTTTGCATTGGCCTATTACTGGAATCTGGAGAGCCAGCGGGTGAAGCTGTGGCTGTTGCGCTTTGCGCCAGCCCAGCGTCGTGACGGAATCCGGGCCATGGTCGACGAGGCTGAGAGCACTGTTGGCGCCTTTCTGGCGGGGCAGTTGTTCCTGGGGCTGGTGATCGGCGTTACGTCGCTGGTCGCCTACCTGCTGATTGGCCTGCCCTACGCAGTGGCCTTGGCGGTGCTGGCCGGGTTGTTCGAGCTGATCCCGCTGGTGGGTCCCGTGCTGGGCGCGGCGGCGGCGTTGGTGGTGGCTCTGGTCTACGATCCCTCCAAGGCAGTCTGGGTGGTGGTCGCCGCCGTGCTGATCCAGGCGCTGGAGAACTACATTCTGGTGCCGCGGGTGGTGGGCCAGTCGGCCGGCGTCAATCCGCTGGTCACGCTGCTGGCCCTGGCTGCCTTCGGCGCGCTGTTCGGCATCCCTGGCGCGCTGTTGGCCATCCCGCTGGCCGCCATGGTGCAGATTTTGTTCCGCAGCGCTGTCTTCAACCTGGATAAGCCCGGCTGGAGCGACATGAGTGCCCGCAACCGGTTGGGCTATCTCCGTCTTGAGGTCCATAGCCTGATTTTCGATGTGCGCAAGAGCCTGCGCCGCAAGCAAACCTTGTCCACCGAAGAAAACGACCGGGTGGAAGAAACGGTTGAAGGGCTTGCCGAGAGGGTGGAAGGTCTGTTGGGCCAGAAGAGCCTGGAGGAGGTGGCGTCATGAGGGCCTATCTGGCTCGCACGACGGCGCTGGTGGTGTTGACCCTGGCCGGGCTCGTACTGGTTTGGCTGTTTCTCGAACCCATCCTGATTTTCCTGATCGCGGTTTTCCTGGCGGCCAGCCTGCGGCCGCTGGTCAGGCGCCTGGAGCGACGCAACCTCTCCTTTGGCGCCAGCGTGGGGGTGGTCTATCTGCTGGTAGGCGTGGGTATTGTGGCCTTGGTGTTGCTCGCCGTCGGCCCACTGGATCGGGATCTCCAGGACCTGCTCACCCGGCTGGCCTTGACCTATGAGCGTATCACGACACAATGGCCGGAGGCAGAGCGCCAGTTCCAGCGTACCGTGGCCGGCCAACTGCCGCAGCCTGAGCTGCTATACAAAGTCCTGAGCGGCCAAACTGAGATCCCTGTGGTCGAACGGATCATGGAGATCGTCAGCCAGATCGGCTCGTTGCTGGGCAAGGGCGTGATGGTGCTGATCCTGAGCCTCTACTGGACCGTCGATCACGTGCGCTTCGAGCGCCTGTGGCTCTCCTCGATGTCCCTGCGGACGCGGGTCAGCGCGCGTCGGGTCTGGCGTGACCTGGAAGACGGAGTCGGCGCGTTCGTGCGCAGCGCCTTTGCACAGGTGGCGCTGACCGGCGTCGTGCTCTGGATCGGCTTTGCCCTGCTGGGCGTACCCTATGCCGCGCTGCTGGCCGTGCTGGGCGGCGCCGTGCAACTGGTGCCCTGGCTGGGCGCGCTGCTGGCTGTGTTGCCCCTTTTGTTGGTGGCGCTGATCAACAATCCGACCGTGGCGTTGTTGGGCGCAACCTATGCCCTGGTGGTCAGCCTGGTGTTCGAGTTCAAAGTCCAACCGCGCTACTTTCCGCGCATGCAGACCAACTCGCTGCTGCTGCTGATCGTCGCCATGGCGCTGGCCTTGGAAATGGGTCTGGCCGGCCTGATTTTTGCGCCAGCCGTAACCGTGGCCGTCCAGGTGTTGTGGACCCATCTGGTCGAGCCGCAACGCAGAGCCGCGCCGGCCACAGCCGTTACAGCCAGCGATCTGGAGGCTGGCCTCCGTCAGTTGCGGGAGACTATGGGCCAGACAGCCGATCCACCGGCGCCAGAAGTGTCCAGTTTAGTGAACAGATTGGATGGTCTGATTACGGCCAGCAAGGAATTGTGAGGATCGAGGCAGAACACATGGACCAAATCCAACAAAAGCGACGGCTGACTATCGGCGTCCTGGCGGGCTGGCAGTACTATTGGACCGCCACGCCGCTGAGCTACCTCAATCCTATCTACCGTGGGATTCGCCTGGCAGCGGCCGAGCTGGGCTGCAACCTGCTGCTAGGCTGCGGTATGGGCGCGTCGGCCAGCGCAGAAGACCTGCTGCGCCCCGCCTGGCCGATCCCCTCACCTGAGGTGGATTTTGTGCCAATCGGGCCGTGGAACACCGATGGCTTGATTGCAGTCAACCCGCTGCACTCGGATGTTCGCTCGCGCCACGTGCAGGAGATGATGGCCGCCGGGCATCCGGTGGTCTTCGTCGCCTCCGGCGAGCGGGGTCCTACCATTCTGGCCGACAACGCCGGCGGCATCGTGCAGGCCATGCGCCACCTGGTCGAGCACGGCCATCAACGTATCGCCTTCATTGCCGGCAGCATGGAGGACATAGAGGGAGACAGCGGCGACCGGCTGCGGGCCTATCAAGCGGCGCTGCGTACCTTCGATCTCGTGGACGATCCCAGCCTGCTGGCGTTTGGCCAACACACCTTCGGCTCAGGACACGCGGCCATGCAGCAGATACTGAGCACCGGGGCGCCGTTCAGCGCCGCGCTCGCCAGCAACGACGAGTCGGCCCTGGGCGCGATCCGCGCCTTGGCCGAGGCAGGACGCCGCGTGCCCGACGATGTCGCCGTCATCGGCTTCGACGACAGGCCGGAAAGTTCCGTGCAGCAACCCGCGTTGAGCAGCGTGCAAGTCCCGCTGTTCAAAATGGGCTATCGGGCGGTGGAACTGTTGCTGCGGCGCATGGCCGGCAGCGCGGCAGCCGATGAACGGGTGCTGGTACCCACGCGCCTGATCAGCCACGAGTCCTGCGGCTGCGGCCGCAGCGCAGTGCTGGCCGACGTGCTGGATGCCACGGCTGCGCGCCTGCGGATTGCAGGCAACGGCGTGCCGCGCCATCGGCTGGCGCAGCGGATGGCCGCAGCGGTGCTGGCCGAGACCCAAGCGTTGGGCGAAGCGGAGACAGTCGCACTGTGCCAACATCTGGTGGAGACGTTTACAGCCAGCGTGGCGCAGAACGACGCCACTGGCTTTCAGCGCACTCTGGACGAAACGCTGCGCGCAGCCATAGCCCGTGGCGACGACGCGCATCTCTGGCAGGTGGCGATCTCGGTCCTGCGCGCCGAGCTGCCCGGTCTGCTGGCTACGATGCCTGCAAGCGATGGTCCCGCAATCACCGAACAGGGACGGGAGATCCTCAACCAGGCGCGCATCACCATCAGCGCGGCCATGCGCCAACAGCACCGCGAATTGGTGGTCGCGCAGCGCTGGACGGGGGATCGCATCGGCCAGCTCACGGCCCAGTTGATCAACACCCTGGACGAGACCGAGGTATACGACACGCTGGCGCGGGCCCTGCCTGATCTGGGCATCGACCTGGCCTGGGTGGCCTTGCTGGATGGCGAAGGCGATGATCCTGTGGCGTGGAGCGTGCTGCGCTCGGTCACCGCTCCTGACCAGGACGAGCTGCGTTTTCCCAGCCGCGAGTTCCCCCCGGCAGACTGGGTCGCGCAGGATGCCCCCTTCAGCCTGGCGCTGCTGCCGTTGATCGCTGGCCGCCGGCGAGCAGGCTATGTGGCGCTGGACACAGAGCACCTGGAGCTGAACGGCGCGATCGCACAGGAGTTGGCCGCGGCGGTCAACACCGCTCAATTGTACCGAGAGGCTACCGAAGGTCGCCGGCTGGCCGAGGAAGCTGACCAGATGAAGAGCCGCTTTCTCTCCACGGTCAGCCACGAGCTGCGCACGCCGCTCAATCTGATCGTCGGGCTGAGCGAGCTGCTCATGCAGTCCGGACGGCGCAGCGAGGAGCCGACCTCTGAAGCGCGGCAGCGCGATGTCGAGCGCATCCACGCCAGCGCCAAGCACCTGGGCGGCCTGATCGGCGACGTGCTCGACCTGGCCAGCAGCGACGCGGGCCAGCTGCGCCTGACACGGGAGTACGTGGACCTGGGACAGGCGCTGCGCCTGGTGGCCGACACGGGGCAACAGATGGCGGCTGACAAGGGCTTAGCCTGGCAGGTTGATCTGCCCGACTCCGGCCCGTGGGTGTGGGGCGACCGCTTGCGTTTGCGCCAGGTGGCCCTGAACCTGATCAGCAACGCCGTCAAGTTCACCGAGCGTGGCGAGGTCAGCCTGGTGGTACGGACGGAAGGGGCAACCGTCACCGTGCTGGTGCGCGACACAGGGCTGGGCATTCCGCCGGCCGAGCAGCCGACGATCTTCGAGGAGTTTCGCCGCTCGGAGCGCAGCATCGCCCGCAGCTATCGCGGCCTGGGCCTGGGCCTGGCGATCTGCAAGCGGCTGGTGTCGCTGCACGAGGGGTCAATGGGGGTCATTTCCAGCGGGGAGGAGGGCGCGGGATCGACGTTTTATTTCACGCTGCCGGCCGTGCCGGCGCCGATCGCTGCCCCAGCGCCGCCGGTTGCGTCTCCAGTTGTCGAGCAGGCCGTGCTGGTGCTGGTGCCACCGACCGGCAGCGGCGAGCGGCTGCGGGAGCATTTGATCCAGCGCGGCTTCGCTGTGCGCGTCGAGCAGGCGGCCGCGACCCAGACCTGGCTGGCCCAGTTGCTGACTGCATCCCCTGGCGCGGTCGTCTTGGACGTGAGCGTGACGCCCGACTACGGCTGGGATGCGTTTAAGGCGCTCAAGGGTAACGCCGCAACCCGCAACATTCCGGTGCTGTTCTACGCGGCCGGACGGGAGAGCGGCGCCGTGTTGGAGCTGGACTATCTCACCAAACCAGTGGAGATGGCCGAACTGACGCGAGCGCTGGATCAGCACTGGCTCGTTGCCGGCGTCGCGGCCGCCACGCGTACCTTCCTGGTGGTCGACGACGAGCTCGACACACTGGAGATGCACGCGCGCATCGTGCAGAACCATGCGCCTGGCAGCCGGGTGCTCAAGGCGCGCAGCGGCCGCGAGGCGCTGGCGCTGCTGGAGCAGGGCGCAATCGATCTGGTGCTGCTGGACCTGATGATGCCGGAGATGGACGGGTTCGCCGTGTTGGAGGCCATGCGGGAGCGCGAGGCCACGCGCGACACGCCGGTGATCGTGGTGACCGGCCAGGTGCTGACCGAGGCGGAGATGGCGCGGCTGAACCAGGGCGTCGTGCGGGTGCTGAGCAAGGGAGTGTTCGACCTGGACGAGACGCTGGCGCAGGTAGATGCGGCGTTGCAGCGGCAACACAGGCTCAGCAGCGAGGCGCAGCGTCTGGTGCGCAAAGCCATGGCCTACGTGCAGCAGAACTACCAGGAGACCCTCTCGCGGCAGAGCCTGGCGCGTCACGTGGGCATGAGCGACGATTACCTGACCTACTGCTTCCGCCAGGAATTGGGCATGACGCCCATCGCTTACCTCAACCGCTACCGCGTTGTGCAAGCCAAGGCCCTGCTCAAAGAGACTGATTGGACGATTACGCAGATCGCGCTGGAGGTGGGCTTCTCCGACAGCGGCTACTTCAGCCGCGTCTTCCGGCGGGAGGCCGGCATGTCGCCTGACGCCTTCCGTCGCAGGGAGGGCGCTGCGTAGCTCCAGGCACGGTAGAGTTGGCCGGTCCAGAAGTTCGACTTCTCCGAGAAGTCGAACTTCTTCACTCCACCCACGGCGACGTTGCATCGCGCAAAGTCGCCGTTTTCTATGATCTGTCCCCTCATCTCCCGCTTTTCTCCAAGCCCTAATCCGTGCAACCCGGTACAATAGTGGGGACAAATGGTAGCGCTCCCAGCGCAGTCCAGAAAGGAGCATCATGGCCCTCACTCTGGAACAAATCGCCAGGCTGGCTGGCGTATCCCTCTCTACCGCCTCACGCGTGATCAACGAGCAGCCCAATGTGCGGCCTGAAGTGCGAGAACGTGTTTGGCAAGTCATCCACGAGCAGGGCTATCAGCCCAACCTCGCTGCTCGCTCCCTGGCATCGAAACGTTCCGAAGACGCTGAGTCTGCGCTAGCGGCAGATCAGACTTCGGAAGTCGCTGGTGCATCCGCTTCGTAGCCAGATTTCCGCTTGATTGGCAACTTCCGAAGTCTCAGGAAAGTTACCATAATCTACAGGAGGCCACCCAACAACTGAGTACTGCCATCCCCGCATCCCCAACTGATCCGTTTTTCACCATTCAACCCCTCTGAAAGAAGGAGAAGACTTCCATGTCGAAGAAACATCTGACGCTCGCGATTTCCATGCTCTTGCTGTTCAGCATGCTGCTGGCAGCCTGTGGCGGCGGCGCTGAGCCGACCCCAGTCCCCGCGCCGGCCGCCGAAGCGCCCGCCGCTGAAGCTCCCGCCGCTGAAGCTCCCGCCGCCGAAGCGCCGGCCGCTGAAGTTCAGCCTACCGAGGCCCCTGTGGCTGAAGCCCCGGCTGCTGAAGCCCCGGCATCTGGCGACGTCGTGCAGATCCGCTGGTTCATTGGCCTTGGCGCCGGCGGCAACCCCGAAGAGATCGAGCGGGAAACGGCCTTTGTCGAGGCCTTCAACGCCAAGTACGGCGACAAGTACGAGTTGGTGATGGACGTCGTCCCGAATGAGACGGCCTACGACGTGCTCAAGACCCAGATCGCAGCCGGCGACGTGCCCGATATCGTAGGCCCGGTCGGCATCCGCGGTCTGGCCAGCTTTGAAGGCGCCTGGCTCGACCTCAACCCCTTTATCACCGAGTCCGGCTACGATCTAAGTGACTTCGATCCGGCGCTATTGGACTTCTACAAGTTCGGCACCGATAGCCAGTTGTTCCTGCCGTTCTCCGTCTTCCCGTCGGCAATCTGGTACAACAAGGCGCTGTTCGACGAGGCCGGCCTGGAATACCCGCCGCACGAGTGGGGCGCGCCCTACGCCGACGGCGACGAGTGGACCTGGGACAAGCTGCGCGAGCTGGCTATGTTCCTGACCGTGGATGGCAACGGCAACGACGCCACCATGGAGGGCTTCGATCCCACCAATATCACCCAGTTCGGCTACGACTCCCAGTGGCAGGACATTCGCGCCGACTGGAGCCACATCCAGGCCGGCACCTTTGTGGACGAGGATGGTAACGCCTATGTGCCGGATGTCTGGCGCACGGCCGCCAAGTGGTACTACGACGGCATGTTTGGCGATTACTTCATCCCTAACGACAGCTACGTCAACAGCGACCTGATGGCCCAGGGCAACACCTTTGGCTCCGGCAACCTGGCCATGAACGCGGTCAACCTCTGGTTCACCTGCTGCACCGAGGCCGTGGAGTGGGACGTGGCCGCTGTTCCTAGTTATGAAGGCAGTGTCACCTCCAAACTGCACGCCGACACCTTCGGCATCCTGAAGGCCGCCAAGAATCCTGAGGCCTCCTGGGAAGTCTACAGCCTGTTCATGGGCGAGTTCGCCGGCGACCTGGCTGCCGTGTACGGCGGCTTCCCGGCCCGCCAGAGCCTGCAAGCAGACGCTCTCGCCGGTCTGCAGGAGCGCTTCCCCGGCGTGGACTTCCAGGTCTTCGTCGATGGCCTGGCCTATCCTGACGATCCCAGCCACGAGTCGGCGCTGCCCAACTTCCTGAAGGCCAGCGACACCTACGCCACCTTTGGCGCCAAGTATCAGAGCACGCCCGACCTGGACATTGACGCCGAGCTGGATGCCTTGGTAGTTGAGCTGCAAAAGGTCTACGACGAAGTGCAATAGCGACGCCAGCGGATGTGGGAGCTAGCGGCCCGCGCGTTGCTCCCACATCTGCCCAGCAGTACCGACTTCGGGAGTCGCCAGGTCCGCCAAGACCGGCGACTTCCGAAGTCTGCCACAGCCATTCTTCAGACACACGCTCAGATCGCGCCAAGGAGGACTGCACCCATGGCCGTCAAGGATCAAACTCCCGCGGCAGCGGCGGTTAAGCCCGCTGTGGCCAAGCCGGGTCGCCGCGCCCAGACGAAACAACAAGAGCAAACGCGCTGGGGCCTGCTCTTCATCTCGCCCTGGCTCATCGGCTTCCTGGTCTTCCAGTTGTTGCCGATTGTTGCCACCCTCGCTTTCTCGTTTACCAATTACAACCCCGTCCAACCGGAGAACGTCCAGTTCATCGGCGCGCAGAACTACGTGACTATGCTGACCGACTCTAAGGTCTGGAAGTCGCTGCAGGTCACGATCACCTACGCGCTGATTGCCATCCCGGCCAGTTTCATCTTCGGCCTGCTGCTGGCTTCGCTGGTCAACTCGGTGTTCCTGGTCGGCACCAGCGGCTTTCGCACGCTGTTCTACTCCACGTCGATGATCCCTGTGGTGGCCGCGGGCGTCATCTGGGCGGGAGTGGCCAACACCCAGACGGGCTGGATCAACCTGTTCCTGAGCGCCTTGGGCGTACAAAACCCGCCTGACTGGCTCAACTCGACCTTCTGGATCTACCCCCTGCTGGTGATGATTGGCTTTTGGGGACTGGGCAACCTGATGCTGACCCTGTTGGCCGGTATGCAAGGTGTGCCGACTGAGATGTACGAAGCGGCCATGATCGACGGCGCCGGCGGTATGAGGCGCTTCCGCAGTATCACTATTCCCTTGATCACACCGGTGATTTTCTACAACCTGACCCTGATGATCATCGGCGCCTTTAAGTACTTCGATCTGGCCTACGTCCTCAAGAACGGCACCGGCGGCCCGGAGGATGCCACGCTGTTCTATGCCCTCAACTTCTACAAGAATTCCTTCGAGTACAACCTGATGGGCTATGGCTCGGCCCTGGCTTGGGTGCTCTTCCTGATCACCCTGGCATTGACCGCGATCTTGTTCTGGTCGCAGAGCCGCTGGGTGTACTACGCTGGCGACAAGAGGAGATAGACCATGACTTCCGCTGCGACAACTGCTGGCGCCAAGAGTTCCGGCCTGAGCAACAAGCAACGCAACCTGCTGAGCAAGGTCATGACTACCGGGGTAGCTTTCTTGATCCTGCTGCTCTTCCTGGCCCCGCTGGGCTACATGTTCACAACCGCTATCAAGAGCGATACCCAGATGAGCGACCCCGACGCGCCGCCCTTCTGGCCTCACTCCAAGGTGACCTTCACCTACGAGGGTCAGGAGTTGGAGATTCTCCAGGTGCCCACGCCTAACGGCGGCACCCAGGAGCTGGCTGCGCTCCAGAAGACCCGCACGCAGACCACGTTCATCGATCCTGAGAATCCCGAAGCAGGCCAGTTCGTCTGGGAAGGCAACTGGCGCACGCTGGAGCCTGTCTACGAGCGCGATGCCCAATGGCAGAACTTCCAGCAGGCCTGGAACGACCTGAATTTCCCGCTGCTCTTCCGCAACACACTGGTCATCGCCATCTTCGGCACCTTTGGCGCGGTGGCTTCTTCGGTCTTCGTGGCCTACGGCTTTGCCCGCTTCGACTTCAAGGGCAAGAACGCTCTGTTCACGATTTTGATCGCCACCATCGTGCTGCCGATCCAGGCTACATTGGTGCCGACGTTCATCCTGTTCTCGACCATCGGTTGGACCAACACCTTCCTGCCTCTGATCGTGCCGCACTACTTCGCCAACGCCTACAACGTCTTCTTATTGCGCCAGTACTTCCTGCAGATCCCGCGCGATCTGGACGAGGCCGCAGCCATCGACGGCGCGAATCCGCTGCGTATCTTCTGGTCGGTGATCCTGCCGCAGTCGGTTCCTGCGCTGACGGCCGTGATTCTATTCCACTTCTTCTTCGCCTGGAACGACTTCTTTGCGCCGCTGATCTACCTGGTGTCGAAGCCGGAGCTGTGGCCGTTGTCGGTGGGCTTGCAGAAGTTCAATGCCCTCTACGGCCGCCAGCCCAACCTGATCCAGGCCGGCGCGCTGATCACCCTGGCGCTGCCGGTGGTGATCTTCTTCCTGGCCCAGCGCGTGTTCATGCGCGGCATTGTCTTCTCGGGCGTCGAGAAATAGCGAACTGGCATCAGAAACCGGGTTTTTGTCTGCGGACTAAGATCATGGCGCCATGGTGGGCGTGTGCGAAGACCTACGTCATGGCCGCACGAGAAAAACCCGGTTTCTTGACCTGCAACAAGGACACGACCCATGAAAACCGGAATCGCTGTCGTCACCTTCCAGGATACAGAAGGCGCCGGCAAACTGCTTGATATGCTCCATGACCTGGAGAAACAGAAACTCGTCGAGTTGGACGACGCCGTCGTTGTCGTCAAGGACGCGGACGGCGAGGTTAAGGTCAAGGAAACCACCGATCTCACCAAGGCCAAGGGTGCTGCCAAGGGCGGCACATTAGGCTTCGTGGTGGGCCTGATGATGGGTGGGCCCATCGGCGGCGTGCTGCTGGGCGCGGCCGCCGGCGCGCTGCTCTCGCGCAAGGTCGATCTGGGCATCCCCAAGGGCAAGGTCGACCTGCTGGTCGCAGAGATGGTCGATGGCAGCTCGGCGCTGTTCGTGCAGGGCACGTCCAAGCGCGAAGGGATCATGCGCGCTGCCATGCTGCAAGCCAATGGCACGCTGCATGAGCTGGAGTTGACCGAAGACGCGGTTGTCAACGTGCAGAACATCGCCGCAACGCGCGACTACTCGTAATCCAAGACTTCGGAGGTCGACGCTTGAGAGGCTAACCTGGCTTGTCACTCTGGCGTCGACTTCCGAAGTCTCTCAGTCGCTTGCAGTAGGTTGGTTCTCCTCCTTGGTTGGTGTGTGGCCGGCCGCCGGGTTAACGGCGCCCGGCGCCGGTCACACCTGCCGATCTTGCCGCCCCTCATCTGGAAGACATCTGTTACTGGCATTCGCTTCTCGCTCTGGAGGTTCGCTCGTATGATACGCAAGACTACGCTTCTGCTTTCACTTCTCCTGCTCATCGCCAGCATCGCGTCGCCATTCGCGATGCTTTCCCCGTCCGTTGCTTCGGCGGCCCCGGCGGACACCTGGCCCCCCATCACCTTCGACTCGGGCGCGGTCACCTATACCCTGACGGGCTTTGGCGGGGCCGAAGACTCGACGGTTGTCGTGGATCCGACCAATGCGGCCAACAACGTGGCCAGGGTCGTCAAGTCGGCGACGGCTCAGTTGTGGGCCGGGACCACAGTGTCCACCGGCCCGAACGGCACGGTTCCGACGATGCTGTTCACGGCCAGCAACACCACGATGACGGTGCGGGTCTGGTCGCCTGACGCCGGCATCCAGGTCCGGCTGAAGGTCGAGGATGCAGCGGACGGCAGCAAGTCGGTGGAGACCGAGGCGACGACCACGGTGGCTGCCGACTGGGAGACGTTGACCTTCGACTTTGCCAACCCGGCGGCCGGCACCCCGCCGCTGAACCTGGCCTACACGTACAACCGGGCCTCCATCTTCTTCAACTTCGGCGTCCCCGGCTCCGTGGCAGGAGAGAAGACCTACTACTTCGACGACATGACCTTTAGCGGCGAAACAACGCCTCCTCCGCCGCCGCCATGGGAGCCCATCACCTTCGACTCGCCTGCGGTCACCTATACCCTGACGGGCTTTGGCGGGGCCGAAGACTCGACGGTTGTCGTGGATCCGACGAATGCGGCCAACAACGTGGCCAGGGTCGTCAAGTCGGCGACAGCCGAGCTATGGGCAGGGACCACGGTGTCCACCGGCCCGAACCTCATGGTTCCGGCGCTGCTGTTCACGGCCGACGACACCATGATGACGGTGCGGGTCTGGTCGCCTGACGCTGGCATCCAGGTCCGGCTGAAGGTCGAGGATGCAGCGGACGGCAGCAAGTCGGTGGAGACCGAGGCGACGACCACGGCGGCTGCCGACTGGGAGACGCTGACCTTCGACTTCGCCAACCCGGCAGCCGGTACACCGCCGCTGAACCTGGCCTACACGTACAACAGGGTCTCCATCTTCTTCAACTTCGGCGTCCCCGGCTCTGTGGCGGGGGAGAAGACCTATTACTTCGACGATGTGACTTTCAGCGGCGGCACGACGCCCCCACCCCCGCCGACCACCTGGGATCCCATCACCTTCGACTCGAGCGCGGTCACCTACACCCTGACGGGCTTTGGCGGCGCCGAGGACTCGACTGTTGTCGTGGATCCGACGAATGCGGCCAACAACGTGGCCAGGGTGGTCAAGTCGGCCACAGCCGAGCTATGGGCAGGGACCACGGTGTCCACCGGCCCGAACTTCTCGGTTCCGGCGCTGCCGTTCACGGCCAGCAACACCACGATGACGGTGCGGGTCTGGTCGCCTGATGCTGGCATCCAGGTCCGGCTGAAGGTTGAGGATGCAGCGGACGGCAGCAAGTCGGTGGAGACCGAGGCAACGACCACGGCGGCTGCCGACTGGGAGACGCTGACCTTCGACTTCGCCAGCCCGGCAGCCGGAACACCACCGTTGAACCTGGCCTACACGTACAACAAGGTCTCCATCTTCTTCAACTTCGGCGTCCCCGGCGCCGCGGTAGGGGAGAAGACCTATTACTTCGACGACGTGACCTTCGGTGGCGGCGCAACGCCCCCGCCCCCGCCCAGCTCCGGAAAATCGGTCTTGGTGGACGACTTCGAGGACGGCCAGTTGCCCAGCGGCACGGACCCCAACGGTCTGGGCGTGGGCTTCGTCACCTGGAACGCTACCGGCGCCAGCGTAGCCATCACCACCACCGACTCACCGCCTGCGTCTGTGCCCGGCCTGGGCGAGCCTAACATCGTGCTGCAAGAGGATCTGACCATCGGCTCCGGCCAGTGGGCAGGCTTCAGCCACGCCTTCACCAACGATGCGGCCGACGAGTGGATACCGCAGGACTGGTCGTCTTATGTTGGGTTCAGCCTCTGGTTGTACGGCAACAACACCGGCGGCACGCTCTTCGTCGACATCCAGGAGAACCGCAACCCCGGCTCGACCAGCGACGACGCCGAGCGCTGGAGCGTGGACATCCCCGACACCTTCAGCGGCTGGCAGTACTTCGAGATTCCGTGGGCAGACTTCCATCGCAAGGACATCGGCAACGGCGCGCCCAACGACGGCCTCACCCTGACCGAAGTCCACGGCTACGGCATCGGCGGCTACGGCAATGTCAACATGGGCAGCCAGAGCTACTATGTGGACGACGTCGGCGTGATGTTGCGCGTCACAGTCATCGACGATTTCGAGGATGGCCAACTGCCCAGCGGCGCGGACCCTAACGGCCTGGGCGTAGGCTTCGTCACCTGGAACGCTACCGGCGCCAGCGTAGCCATCACCACCACCGACTCACCGCCTGCGCCTGTGCCCGGCCTGGATGAGCCTAACATCGTGCTGCAAGAGGATCTGACCATCGGCTCCGGCCAGTGGGCAGGCTTCAGCCACGCCTTCACCAACGATGCAGCCAACGAGTGGGTGCCGCAGGATTGGAGCACCTATGAGGGCATCTGCCTGTGGATCTACGGCAACAACACCGGCGGCACCCTCTTCCTGGACATCCAGGAGAACCGCAACCCCGGCTCGACCAGCGACGACGCCGAGCGCTGGAGCGTGGACATCCCCGACACCTTCGCCGGTTGGCAGTTCTTCCAGTTCACCTGGGACGACTTCAACCGCAAGGACATCGGCAACGGCGCGCCCAACGACGGCTTCACCCGAGAGGAGGTCCATGGCTACGGCATTGGCGGCTACGGCAACGTCAACATGGGCAGCCAGAGCTACTACCTGGACCAGGTGGCGGTCTTCGGTGACACCGGCGCAACGATCGAGCCGCTGGAAGTCGAGTTTGCCCTGACCGCCTACGAGGTGGCTGAGGGCGACACGGCCCTGATCACCGTCACCCTCAACATGACCTCCAGCGCGCCCGTCTCCATCAACTTCACTACGGCCGAAGGCTATGCCACGCCCGACCGCAACTACGTCCCCACCAGCGGCGAGCTAACCATCGCTCCCGGCGAGCTAGAGCAGACCTTCGCAGTGACCACGCTGAGCGATGGCAAGCACACCGGCGACCGGAACCTGATGCTCAACCTGAGCGATCCGGTGGGCGCCGACGCAGGCTTCCGGGTGCGGGCGATCCTGAACATTTTGGATGCCGACCTGCCCGACCCAACCTTGCTCGATGACTTCCAGGGCTTCCACCGCTTCGCCGCCGCCGGCGACGTGGATCTGTCGATCACCGAGCTGATGACGGGCACGGCCATGGCGTTGCCGGGCCAGGGAACCTACGAGGACGTGCTGACCGGCGTCTACGGCCCGACCGGCGGCGCTGCGCCCAGCTTCACGCAGACTTATCCCGTCAGCCAGGACTGGAGCGGCTACAACGGCCTCAGCTTCTGGTACTACGGCAGCAACAGCGGCCAGCCGATCACGCTCAACGTGCTGGACAACCAGACAACCACCACCGCACAGACGCCGGCCAACCAGTGGCAGTTGGTCTGGAGCGACGAGTTCGACGACACAGCCGGCACGGGGCCCAACCCCAACGTGTGGAGCGCCGAGATCGGCGACGGCACGCTCAACGGCATCCCTGGCTGGGGCAACAGCGAGTCGCAGTTCTACACCGCCAGCACGGACAACGCAGCCACCGACGGCGGCGGCAACCTGGCCATCACCCTTGATCAGATCGACCCGGCCAGCGGACTGCTCTGCTGGTACGGCCCCTGCGAGTACAGCTCGGCTCGCCTGATCTCGGCCAACAAGATCGAGGCTGAGTTCGGCCGCATCGAGGCCCGCATCCTGGTGCCCGACGGCGCGGCCGGGCTGTGGCCCGCCTTCTGGATGTTGGGCACGAACATCGGTGAGGTCGGCTGGCCGCAGAGCGGCGAGATCGACATCATGGAGTACGTCAGCCGCAACCCCTACGAGGTCTTCGGCACGATCCATGGCCCCGGCTACTCGGGCGGCGCGGCCTTCGGCAACATCTACACCTTCCCGCAGCCCGTGGCCGAGAGCTATCACACCTTCGCGGTCGAGTGGTCGCCCGACCAGATCCGCTGGTTCGTGGATGGCATCAACTACCACAACGCCACCCCGGCCAACGTCGCGCCCAACGAGTGGGTCTTCAACCACCCCTTCTACCTGATCCTGAACCTGGCTGTCGGCGGCAACTTCGGCGGCACGATCAGCCCCGACCTGACCTTCCCGCAGCAGATGCTGGTGGACTACGTGCGGGTCTATCAAGCGCCCAACACGTCGGAACGCTTCGAGGCCAGCTTCGTCGACAACTTCAGCGGCTGGCGCAGGGTCACCGTGCCCTTCTCGGCCTTCACGCGCAGCGCACAGCAGCCGGTCGGGGCGCCCAACGACGGCCTCGGCCTGAACCAGGTCTGGGGCTACGGCGTGAACCTGCCGGCCAACAGCAGCGGCACGCTGCACATGGACCAGGTGCAACTGGCCAGGATCCCGACTGTGCAGCGCTCACGGCGCTTCAACGTCGATCGTGACACCTTCATCAACGGCGCGCAGCCAGCCATGGCCTTCGGAAGCGCACAGACTATGTGGATCGGCTTCTTTGACCAGATGCGCCCGGTGGTGCATGCGCCAATCGCGGGTATTCCCAGCGATGCCCAGGTCGATGCCGCCTACCTGTACCTCTACATCTTCGAAGGCCGTGGCTTCACTCAATGGTCTAACTCGGTCATAGATAACGTCGTTGTCCATGCAGTGACCACGCCGTGGGTGTCCGAGACTGCAACCTGGTGGACGCCCTGGAACTTCCCAGGCGGCGACTATGGTCCGGCTGTCGGCGCCAACCACATCGGCTCTGGCAAGATCGGCACCTGGCTGCGGCTGGATGTTACTGCTGCCGTGCGAGACATCATCAGCAGCGGTGTCGACAATGGCTTCCTTCTGACGTCGAACGACGACCGCGGCGTGCGCTATGGAGTGGCCGCCTCGGAATACTTCGACGCCTCCAAGACTGGCTACATCCGTGTGTACTTCCGCACCGTAGACTGATCAACCCATGGGTGGGGCGCTAGGTGAATCCATAGCGCCCCACCCACCATAATCCTGACGATAGCAATCGGGCGTAAGTTTTTCAAGCGTATCTGTGCGCAGCCACCGATCTCGCCAGTGAGGTCCACCTTTGCAACTCTATCACTACTGCACCGCCCAGCACACCCCCTATCGCCTCACCGAACTCCCCATCCCATCGATCTCCGCTGCCAGCGTTGAACAGGCTTCGATTTTCGTCGACCCGAACGTCCGCTATCAGGAGATCGAAGGCTTCGGCGGCGCCTTCACCGAGGCGGCCGCGCTGATCTTCTATAAGTTGCCTGTCGAACGCCAGCGCGCCATCCTCACTGCCTACTTCGATCCGGTCCATGGCCAC
>JAAEKA010000311.1 GCA_014155705.1 Anaerolineae bacterium clx_CAG2
GATTGCCGCGCCCCCTTGGCTGCTACTACCGGCCAGCCTCCGGGACGCGGAACGACCCGGCCACGGCCTGCTGTCATGCGGGCGCGCCGGGTCGATGAGAGAGGGGTAGGCAACCGCTACCCTGCGGAAACGCGACACGACCCGGCCGCGGCCTGCTGCTGGCAGGCGCGCCGGGTCGGTGAGAAGGGTATAGGCCACCGCCCCTCCCCCTGCCTACACGGGCGCAGGCGACCAGGTGCAGACAGAGAGGCGGGCCAGGGGACAGGGGGGTAGGTTCACTTTCGACCTACCCCTTTATCATTAGCCTGCCGTGGACAAATGTGATCGCGACGGCAGAAGTCCGACGAACATCAGTCGAAATAAGATCTCGGATACCGCCTTGCTCACAATCTCAATCGAGATGGATACATTAACCCAGTTGATTCTTGTCGGTGCGTTGGCATGTGCTACAATTCAGTTGGAATGCATGTCCAAGTTTCACCGCTGTTGTTCACAAAACTGAACCGCCCATCGGTGCCGAGCGATTGGGTGGATCGCTCGCGCTTGATCGAGCAGTTGAACCGCAGCCTGCAGCAAGGCCCATTGACCCTGGTCTGCGCCTCAGCCGGCTTCGGAAAATCCACGCTGGTTAGCTCGTGGCTCGATAGCCTGGCCGTGGGTAGACGCGTTCTTCCTCCGCCGGATAGTAGGAGCGGGGTGACCCCGCCCCTACAGGCGGCGTGGTTATCGCTGGACGAGGGCGACAGCGACCTGGTGGTCTTCCTGAATTACTTCGTTGCCGCGATCCACACTCTCTTCCCCGATTCGTGCACCGACACCCTTGCATTGCTCCGATCGCCAAACCTGATTGCTCAGGCGCCACTCTTGGTTACGCTCGGGAATGAGCTTCAGCGCTTGCCGGGCCGCGCCATCCTGGTGTTGGATGATTACTATACGATCCGTGGCCAGGCTGTACACGATTTTCTGAGCGAACTGCTGCGCCACTGGCCGCAACGTGTGCACCTGGTGTTGATCTCACGCAGCAATCCGCCCTGGCCGCTGGCGAGCCTGCGCGCCAAAGGCCAGGTCGTCGAGATCCGGACGCGTGATCTGCGTTTCACGCCGGAGGAAACCGCGACGTTCCTGGATAGGACATTGGCGGCGCCGCTCAGCCGTTCTGCGCTAGCCTTCCTCGACCAGCAGCTTGAGGGCTGGATCGCCGGTCTGCGCCTGGTGATCCTGTCGCTGGGCGCCGGAGCCGACGTCGAAAGTGAGTTGGTCGATCTGGCGGGCGCCCCTGTCGAGATCACCGACTATCTGGTGGACGAGGTCATGGCCGGTCAGACGCCAGCCATACTCAGGTTTCTACTGGCGACCTCCATCCTGGACCGGTTTTGCGCTGCGCTGTGCAAACACGTCCTCGCCGCCGACGCTGGCAGCGATGATCCCCCGTGCGACGTCAGGGCCTGCATTCAGTGGCTGGAGAGCAACAACCTCTTTGTGACGTCTTTGGACAACGACAGGCAGTGGTACCGTTACCACCACCTGTTCCAGGAACTGCTGCAACGAAGACTGCTGGACGAGGTGGGGCGGGAGCGGGTGACCGAGCTCCACCGTAGGGCCGCGAGCTGGTTCGCGGGACAGGGTTTGATCGACGAAGCGCTGCGCCATACCCTTGTTATCGGCGACCTGGACGTGGCAGCGCAACTGATGGTATCGGGGCTGTGTGATGTGCTCAACCGGGAGGATCGAGCCACATTAGACCGCTGGCTGCGCCTGGCGTCCGAGGAGTTCATCCAGCATCATCCTTGGCTTCTGCTGATGAAGGCGGTGGTCTTGGGGTTTTCCTGGCAGCTCGTCGCAACGTGGAAGATGCTCGGACAGATCGAGGCGCTGTTGGACGAAGGAGACGAACGCACACCAAGCTTAATCGATCCGCACGATCTGCCGGTGCTGCGGGGTGTCATCGCCACCTTGCGGGGCCAGGAGGCCTATCATTGCGGCCAGGCAGACCGCGCCATCGCCTGCAGCGAGGAGGCGCTGGCGCTGCTCCCCAGGCGGTGGAGTTATGTGCGCGGCATTGCCGTCTTGTACTGGGGCCTGGGTATGCAAGCGACCGGCCGCGGCGACATCGCCCAGCGCACGCTGATCGAAGAGTACGAGGAACTGCTTGAAAAGACGGATGCGTATGCGCTGCGCCTGCTGTTTGCGGCGTGCTTCAACGCCATCGAG
>JAAEKA010000312.1 GCA_014155705.1 Anaerolineae bacterium clx_CAG2
TGCGTTCTAGGACAGTTGGACAAGGGCTTTTCATCATTATCCTGTCTGTCTTGTTGTCTGGATGCGCCTTCCGCGCCGATCTGACCCTCTACCAAGGCGAGCGCTGGGAGTTTGTATCCACCATCGAGCTGACGTACGAAGAGGAGAATGGCATAGTCGGTGCCAGCGTCCGCAACACAGTTGCCGAGTGGGAGTATGAACAGCGCCCTGCCGGCATCACCGTCAGCTCGGAGCGCAAGGAAGGGATGAACAGCGTCAGTTACCTGCTCAAGGCCGAGGGCAAGGGCTACCATCTACTTCAGCAGGAACTCGTTAGCAATGGCTGGCCGGGGCAGGTGGAATTGCAGCCGGACGGGGCCGTCTACCTGTCTCTGCCTGCGCCCTGGGATATCTACTCGTTGGTGCGCAACGACTTCTATCTGCATGCCGGCAAGATCATCGACAGCAACGCGCCGCGCGTCGAAGGCAACACGGCGATCTGGACCTCCTCAAGCGTGGCAGTACGCAGCATC
>JAAEKA010000313.1 GCA_014155705.1 Anaerolineae bacterium clx_CAG2
TGCACGGCCGGCCAGGCGATGCGATCGAGGTAGCGCAGTTGAAAGCGTCGCGGGCAGTCGACGAAATCCTGCAAGCGGCCCTGGCTGAAGTGAAAGTCAGGAGGTAGGGGCATGAGGGTCCTTGGCTCTTGGAGGGGATGGCATTCCGTGGTCCGTAACACGTATCTCGTAACCCGGCATCACGGACGCGACTCTCTCCTTTCCGGGTTACGCATTACTCGTTACGCATTATGGTCCCGCTCCCAATACGCTTGCAGCGCCACAAATGGCAGCGCCTGGGTCACTGCGCCTCGATTCGAGTCTGACCGGCCTGTGTTCCAGGTGATGATCAGTTCCTTTCTGGCGCGCGTGATGCCCACGTACAGCAGGCGCATCCGCTCGCGAACGTAATCCAGCCGGGCCTGCTGCGAGGCCGCACCCTCGACGTAAGCGGCTGGATCGGCTTCCTGCGCCAGCAGTTCAAGCTGGGCCAGCGTCTCGGCTTGCAGGTTGAGCGGGCCATCCGTTTGTAACCGGCGGCCCTGCCGGATAAACCACTTTTCAGCAATGTACTTGTCGTAAGGCTGGCCGGAGGGGAAATCGTAGCTGTTGACAGATAGCAGGTAGACCCGGTCCCACTCCAGCCCCTTGGCCTTATGCATGGTGGCCACCACCACTTGGCCAGCGTACTTGTCAGGATCGAAGCCGCTGTCATCCTCACTGAAACCGAGGAAACGGCGCTCTGCCCCTGGCCGAGATGGGCGCGGCCATCTACGCCGACTACCAACGAGCGCTGGCCTATCGGGGCGTGGTAGACTTCGATGACCTGATCCGGCTGGCCTTGCAAGCGCTGGAAAGCGACGAAGCATTGCTCTTACGCTTGCGCCAGCGCTGGCCTTATATCCTGGAGGACGAGGCCCAGGACAGCAGCCGTCTACAGGAGCGCATCCTGCGCACATTGGCCGGGCCGGCGGGCAACTGGGTGCGGGTGGGCGACCCCAACCAGGCCATCTTCGAGACCTTCACCACTGCCAGTCCGGAGCATCTGCGCCGCTTCCTGGCCGAGGAGGGGGTGGCCGCCCAGGACCTGCCGAACTCCGGCCGCTCAACTCTGAGCATCATCGCTTTGGCCAACCATCTGATCGACTGGACACAAGAAAGCCACCCAGAGTCGGAAGTGCGCGACGCCCTGAGCACACCGCACATCCAGCCAACGCCGCCCGGCGACCCGCAGCCCAATCCTGCCGACAGTCCCGACGCAATCTTTCCGATGCCTACCAAGTTCAGCCCCGAAGGTGAGATCCGTGCGGTGGTCGAATCGCTGGCGCGCTGGCTGCCTGATAACCCTCAGGCCACCGTGGCGGTGCTGGCCCCGCGCAACCAACGTGGTTTCGAATTAGTCGATGCGCTGCGCGCGCGCGAGCTTCCAGTGATAGATAGCCTGTTGCGCAGCACGTTGACGACCCGCCAGGCGGCCGGCGCGCTGGCCAATCTGCTGCTCTACCTGGCCGAGCCAACCGCCTCAGCCAAGCTGGCCCGTGTCTACGAGGTATGGCAGCGTGAACTGCGTGACGACGAGGATGCCTGGCGCGAGGTGCAGGCTACAGCCAAGCTACTGCGCCGTATCGAACAGGTCGAGGATTTTG
>JAAEKA010000314.1 GCA_014155705.1 Anaerolineae bacterium clx_CAG2
ATTGACTTGGATGGCGCTATCGATGATTTCCAGGATGCCACTGCTGAAGATTCCTCCGCCGCTGCCGCCGGGCGCACCTGGTTCTGGATCACAACTCATGCCCAGGCCTCCCCCGCCGGAGCCCGCTGCGTTACTGATCACGGTCGTTGTCTGGAGAATCAGCCGTCCCTGGGTGAAGATTCCGCCGCCGTTGCCGCCAGGCATGGCTGGAACGAAGGGACAGCCATAGAGCGGATCAGGGTAAGCGCTACGCCCATAGCCAGCCTGGTTACTGAAGACCTTGCACCTGGTCAGGGTGAGATTGCCCAGATTGAGAATGCCGCCGCCGTGCGGGATTGTGCCCTCATCGTTGACCGGTGCCTTGCCGCCGGTGATGCTCAGGGCGACCAAATCGACCGTTGCACCATCTGCGATGTAGAAGACACGATCGCCTTGGTTGCCGTCGACGGTCAGGCTGACGGCGGTCGAGGCGTCGATGGTCAGTGACTGGCTGATCACCAACTGGCCTGAGGTAAGTACAATCGTCCCGCCGGCCAGGCTGGGATCGAAGCGGATCGTTCCGCCTGGCTCCACGTCCAGAATCGCCTGGCGCAGCGAGCCAGGGCCGCTGTCGCCGATGTTGGTGACAACGACCGGCGGAGTCTGTGCTGCTGCATGAGAAATGTGCCGGCTTATCTGCAGCGTCGGCCCATTCAATAAGGCGCCAGCGATGCCGGTGGCCAGTACACACCTGAGGACACGTCTTAGATGGTGCATCGGCTTGCCCCTTCCCTCGAACACAAAAGACCGAGGCTACCCAAAACTCTGATCTCATTATAGCATAGGTCGCCGGTAAATTGTCAGTGTTTTCTGACGACCGGCAGGTTTACGTTAAGATGGCCGTAATACTTGTGCAAGCGTGCTGTAAGCCACGTAGGACATACTCAAGGTCATCGAGCATATCACCTACGCGGGACGCTGACGGAGCGGCCCCAGCATAGCCACGAAAGGATGTAAGCAACACTATGACCACCAAATCTCTGATAATCGCCCTTCTGTTGATAGCGGGTCTGCTGCTGGCCGCCTGCGGCCCCAACGAGTCTCCCGCTGCCGAAGTCCCTGCGGCGGCAGCCCAGGATACAATGGCTCAGGACGCAGGCTCCAATGAGACCGCAATGAAGGATAGCGCTGACGCCATGATGGACGAATAGCCGGCCGACGA
>JAAEKA010000315.1 GCA_014155705.1 Anaerolineae bacterium clx_CAG2
GGGATGAGATGACCGAGATGGTGGACAGGGGAGTAACACGGTATGTGCCCTGGCCGCCGGCCAGAACAGAATAATTATAGCACGAAGGGGCGAAGGGGGGATGCGGGTCAATCTGCGGCTTTCCGCGCCACAGCAATTACGTACCAGTGATCGCTATATAGCTCGCCCTCGCGCTCCTCCAGATTGAGTTTTTGGTGCTGAGCCGGCGACAGGCTGGCTAAAATGCTGTGGATCTGGGCGACATTCTGCGGGGAAACGCGTTCGGTCAGCGCGCTGAGGGGGCGATGTCTGACGTAGGGCTCCAGTGTCAGAACCTGGCAGCCGGTCGCTTCCAGCATGGCCTGCCACTGGCTGGGGCGGTACTGGCGCACGTGCGACTCGTCGTGCAGCCAGTCCAGGCGGTTCATGATGCTGTCGACGAAGTCATCTTCGGGCACGCTGCGATGCATCTTGAGAGGAGGGTTGCGGTGAAGAAGCAACAACGGAAGCCACAGCCAGAGAAGCGGTCCC
>JAAEKA010000316.1 GCA_014155705.1 Anaerolineae bacterium clx_CAG2
GTGCCAGCAAGCCAGCCCAACGCTGCATACAGCATATGGCGGTAAAAGCTGCTGCCGTCACCCACATGCAGATGCAGCAGATCGACCTGGCGGCGGACCAGCAGCCCAACCAGACGAGTCAGGGCAGTTACGGCGCTGCGCAGCTTGGCCAGCCTCCCCTGCCGGGTGCCTTCAGCCAGGTAGGTCAGGTGGCAGCGGCTGGGTAGATCCGAGTCCAGGATGGCGCCAGTAACCGCTGAGATGCCGCCGTAGATGCGCGGAACAGGACCGATCATCAGCACACGCGGCTGAGCCTGCCCAGCCGTCACGGACCTGCGTCCTCGGAAGTTGGCGTCGGCGCCAGGTAACGGTCGATAGCCATAACCAACCCGGCCATGATCCAAAAATAGACAGCCACCGACGGCTGAGAGAACACATTGTCGCCCATGGCTCCCACCACCAGGCCGACGAAGCCGATCAGGAAAGCCAGCGCCACCAGACGTAGCTCGTGGTCTTGTGAATGGCGATAGATGCGCACCGCCAGCCGGGCAAGAATGAACAGCACTGCCAACAAGGCAATGGTGCCGATAATGCCAACGTCCAGCAGAAAGCCCAACAGCTCATTGTGGGGCCGGTTGCCGATCAAGAACGACTCGCGGCGCCAGTAGAGACCGGCGGTAGTAGGACCGGCCAGCAGGATGTAGTAGTACTCGAAGGCCTTCATGCCTACGCCCGCCAGCAGGTTGAGCGGGCTGGCCAGCAGCCAGTCCAGCGCCAGCCGCCACACCTCGACCCGGCCAAAGAGGGTGCTGGTCGGGTCGGCCACCTGCTGCAGTCGCTCCAGGGCCGGGGTGAAGGTCAGCAATACGACGCCGACCGCGGTTGGAATGGTGACTACCAACTGGCGAAAACGCAGCGAGCCGCGCATGGCGCCCAGCGCCAGCAGCGAGACCACCAGGGCAATCCATGCCCCGCGGATGAAGGTCAGCAGCAGCGCCACACCGATCAACCCCAGCAGCAAGCCCAACCCCAGGCGACTGAAACGCCAGACGCGGCCTGTGCTGGCGTCAGCCTGCTCAGCATCACTCGGGCCGATCTCCCGACCCAGCCCGCTATGCCGCCCTTCGCTCGGGCCGGTCTCCCGACCGGGCCCGCCCTGCTCCTCGCCTCGCTGCGCCAGGAAGAAGATCAGCACCAACGGCATGACCATCACCAGATAAAAAGCCAGAGTGAATGGCCCGCCAGCGAAGCCATAGATGCGATTGAAGCCGCCGCCGGCCCAAATGAACTGGCCGCTGCCGGTCAGAGCCTGGTAGAAGCCGGACACAATGGGCACGATCGTCGACAGAATGATCACCACCACCATGTGGCGCACCTGGGCCTTGCTGCGAATGGTGTCGACGATGAGCCACATCAACGCATAGTAGCCCACAAAGCGAAAGATGCCGCGCACCGACTCGACCACCGTCGGGGACCAGAGCAGAGTGATGATAGGTACCGCCAGAAAGATCAGATACGGCGCTGAGATCGGCAGCGAGGCCGGCGGGCGACGGGTCGCCAGCAAGCGCAGCAACACCCCTACGATCAACAGCGACACCAGAGCGATGTCCGGGCTGACCCGCAACCCACCCAACGGAAGAGGCAGATTGGTGCTATTCAGGTTGATGGCTAACAAGGTATAGAGCAGCAGGGCGGCCTCGGGTTTCGCCACCACCAGGCCCAACCAGAGCAGCGCCAACCCCATACCCACCAACGCCAATGCCAGGGTCGTGGACTGGAAGGCGCCCTGAAACAGGCCAATCACGGCGCTCAACGCCAGGCCCAAAGGAATGAGCAGCCAGGCAGGATGCACCGAGATGACTTTGTTGTGAGGGGGACGACCCAGGTGAAGAGTGAACATGGGGCTATTCCCGCAAGTATCCCAGCCCGGCGAGTTGGGCGCGAATGGCGTCTTCCTCTTCGGTGGTTAAACCGGCGCTGCTCTTATCGGGTGTGATCAAGTCATACTCAGCATAGACCACCGGTCGCAATGCGGCCGGTTCGAACAGGTCGGTCAGCACTCGTCCATCCATCCAGGAGGCCACGGGCAGCCCCATCACGTGCATCAGCGTTGGCGCCAGGTCCTGGATGTGTGCGCCCTCCAGCCGGTGGCCGCGGCGCACGCCCGGCCCGCTAAAGACAAACAGACCATCGGGGCTGTGCGAGCCGCTGTAGGCGCTGAGCTCGTCCAACGGCAGCGGCGTGACCAGGCTGCCCTGCAAGGCTGAGCCGCCCGTGTAAGACGGATGCAGCTCCAGCAGGATATCGGGAATATCGTCCACGTAGGGACCCTCGAACAGATCCTCACGTCGGCTGGCGCGGGCAACAATCGGCTGGCCATTTTCCGGGTCGCGCAGATCGGCCAGCCCGGCCAGCAAGTGGTCGCGCAACGCCTCGTAGGCCCTGCCTGGCTCCACACTGCCCTGAGCCTGCCGCCCGCGCACGTTGAGCACGATGCCCTCCACCGAGGGGAAGACCTTCAGCCGGTAGGCGCTGGTGGCGGTCCAGTCGATCTGGTCCAGATTCATCTGGCGCGCATACAGGTCAGCGCGCAGGCCAGCCGGCATGCGGCCGCGCAGGCGATCCATCCACTGGCGAGGCAAGCGACGGCGCACCTGGCCGACGGCCTGGCTGAGCAAGCTGGGCTGGCTGGCGCTGCCCCGTTTTGCCGTCAGAAAACCCTGCTGGGCCAGCCAGACGCCAAAATTGACCTGCCGATGAGGATAAGGCCCCATGCCGTGGTCGGACATGATCAGGATCGTCGTCTGTTCCAGGTCAGGCAGGGCTGCCAGCAGCCGGCCGATCTCGCCGTCAGCCACCTCGTACTGGTGATTGATCACCTCGCCAAACTGAGGAGCGCCGGCCGCGTCGTAAGCTGGAAAGTCGGGATCGGTGTACTTCCAGAACAGGTGCGGAATATTGTCGGTGCTGTTCCAGACCACCAAGAAGAGGTCGAAGCGCTCTTCGGCCAGCGCCTGCAGGCCGATATCCGTGTACTTGCGCACCCAATAGTCCGAGGTCTCCACCGTCTTGGCAGCCGATAGCGAAAAGTTGAAGCTATCCTGCACCTCGTCCCAGCGCCCCAACGCCTCGGCCTTAGCCGGCGGATAGGCATGGGGGCGCGGGCCAAAGGGGCGCGGGAAACCGCTGACCAGAAAGCCGTTGACCGGAAAGGGAGGGTAAGTCATAGGCACGCCGATAGAAGCCACACGGCGGGCGCGCTGGCCGACCAGTTCCAGGAAGCTGCGACCCACATAATCCTGGCTGGTGGCGAACTCGTCGCGGTAGCCGCCGTACTGGCGCATGTCCATCTTGCGGAACTGGTAGACGCCATGCCGGCCGGGGTTCTGGCCGGTCAGGAAGGTCGTCCAGGCCGCGGCCGAGATGGGCGGCACGGTGGAGGCCAGCGAGCCGGCCGTGCCATAGGCCACCAGACGCGCCAGATTCGGCATACGACCTGCCTCGATCAACGGCTGGGCAATCTCCCAGGTGGCGCCGTCCAACCCAAAGACGACTATACGCGACGGTGAAGGGGTGTTCGAATCCTGCATAGCGGGGCAATTGTACCACGCAGGCTAGTAAGCGCCAAGATTAGGGGGCGGTCATGCGGTCTGATCGCAGTGAGGTTTGACGCCTGCAGCGGCCACGAGTATGATGAGGTCACATTGTAACGCCAAGGCAGATGGCGTAGATGGCGTCGGAGAAAGCTCACCATGACAAAACACGTTCCCCTACCCAACACCGTCGATCTGGCCTACAGCGAAGCTGGCCATGGACCGCCCTTGGTGCTGCTGCACGGTCTGGGCAGCAGCGCCAACGATTGGCCGCTGCAATTGCCGATCTTCACGCAGCGCTATCGCACGGTGGCGGTAGATCTGCGCGGGCACGGCCAGTCGCCCAGGCCGGCTGGTCCCTATCGCATCGAGCAGATGGCGGCCGACGTGGCGCAACTGCTGGCCAGGCTGAATGCCCACCCCGCCCACGTGCTGGGCATCTCATTGGGCGGCGCAGTGGCACAGCAACTGACGCTCGACTTCCCCCAGTTGGTGCGCAGCCTGGTGCTGGTCAACACCGCCGCACGTCTTGTGTCGGACCAGTGGCGGCAGCGGCTGATGGGCCTGCGTCGTGTGACCGGCGTCTACTTGTACGGCATGGACCGGGTGGCGGAGGGCGTCGCGCAGCGCCTGTTTCCACGGCCGGAGCAGGCAGCGCTGCGCCAGGAGACGGCTGATCGGCTGCGCTCCAACGATATGGCCGCATATCGGACCAACTTGTGGGCTGCGGCGCGCTTTGACGTGCGCACACGGCTGGGCGAGATCGTGTGTCCAACGCTGGTTGTAGCCGGCGACGAGGACAGCACCGTGCCCCTGGCGTCGAAACGCCTGCTGGTCGAACGCATCCCCTACAGTCGGTTGGAGATCATCACCCATTCCGGCCATGCCACGCCGGTCGACCAGCCGGAGGCGTTCAACCAGGTGGTGTTGCAGTTTCTGGACATGGTACCAGGGTACTATTGACATCCCTTTGTGCATCGTGATATGCTCTACAGCGTGCGCTTGAGACGAGGCGCACAACAAGTGTGCGGGCGCTGGCGGCGGGTCGTGCAGGCCGGCGGCCGGCAGGAAGCGCACAGGGCGTCTGGCAGGGCAGGGCGCAGGTTCAACTCTGCTCGTCATGTCTTGGTGGCGAGCGCAACCGGAAAGGCGAGGGACTCCTATGAAGCGGGCAAGTCTGGTGCGGTTGTTCTCCATCCTGGCGATCGTGGCCGTCGTCGTGACGATGGCGCCGCCGGCGTTGTCATCGGACGCTTATGTAAATCGGGGGGGGGGTAGCAGCCCCCTTGCCTGAGCTGGCGCTGGTCGCAGGCGCAGATGCGGCGCGGCTGACGGCCAGTGACTCTCTGCGCACGACCATGCTGGGCGTGACAAAGGACTGGCAGTCCTCCGAAGGACTGCCAGTCCTGGCCAGCGCGGCGGTTACCACCACACTCCCTGTGGTGGACGATGCGCCGGCCCTGGATGCGCCGCTGGCCGAGGACCTCATCTGGGCCACGGATAGCTTCACAGGGACGCAGACGGCTGCACCGGAGGGTGCGCCAACCGCGCCTGAAAACATGTTCGGCTACAAACCGCCGTTGAGCCTGGAGCTGTTGCTGGACGTGCAGCCCAGCCGGGCTAAGCCAGGGGACGTGTTGAGCTACCGGCTGGTAGCATCCCACACAGGGTACGATCCACTGACAGACATCACCATCGATATCCCAACGCCGCGGGGTCTGGTCTACGTCGAGGGCAGCGCGGTGGGCTTCAGCTACGAACCCAGCGCCGGGCTGCTGACCTGGCAGGTGACGGCGTTGCAGCCGGGCGAGGCGTTGACGGGCAGCTTCCAACTGCGCGCGAGCGGGCTGGCCATGGGTGAATTGGCGACCGTGCAGGCCAGCGCTGCGTCGCCGCTGGCCGACGGCGGGTTTCTGGGCAGCGTAGTGGCCGAGAGCGTCCCCCCGGCCGCGGACCGGGTGCGGGTGACACCGGCTGAGGGCGGCTGGCTGCGCTCCGTGGACGGCCGGGTAGAGGTGAAGGCGCCGGCCGGCGCGGTAGGGACGCCGCTGCTGTTCAGCTACCGGCCGGCCGAGGGCGGGCTGCCGCCGGGGCCGCGCTTCGCCTTCCAGTTGAACGCAGAGGAGGAGGGCGACGCCCCTGTCCCTGTGGAGCGCTTCCAGCAGCCGGTGACGTTGGTCTACCCCTATCGCCAGGCGGGCGTCGCCAGCGAGGAGGCGCGCGGCATGGCCTTCTTCCGCCTGGACGAGGCGGCCGGGGCGTGGCGCACCCTCCCCACGGTCATCGACCCGGCGCGCGGGGTGTTGCTGGCGCAGAGCGAGCATTTCAGCGCCTTTGCCGTGGGAGGGACCGACGATGTGGTCGATAGTGTCAGCTACGAGTTCGACCCTGGCTCGCGCATCCGCGGCGCGCAGCCGCAGCTCTTCAGCGGCTCCATCGGCTTCACCTACGGCTTCGACCTGCCGCCGGGGCGGGGCGGGCTGACGCCGTCGCTGGGGCTGCAATACTCCAGCGCGCGCCACCAGCGGGAGACCGGCCATTTCAACCATGTGGGCCACGGTTGGGACCTGCTGGGCGAGAGCTACCTGATGAAGGCCGATCCCAGCAACCCGGCCGGCAGCACGGCGACCATGGCGCTCAACGGCTCGTCCTACACCATCGACACGAACTACTGGTTCGTCAAGGAGGACCCGTTCATTCAGTTGTGGGAATACAAAGAGCCAAGCAGCAGCTTTCCCTACTACCAACTGAAGGTAAGGTCCAGCGACGGCATCACCTACACCTTCAAGGGCTACGCCAACATCAGCGACGACGACAACCCATGGCCGCCGGCCGGCGAGCCGCCGATGGTCTTCAAATGGAAGACGGGCCAGAACAACGAGTGCGGCGGCTTCGCCAACCTGGATTGGGTCAAGCTGCCGCTAGTGGAGGTGGAGGACCCCAGCGGCAACGTGATCCAGTACACGTGGACGGCCGCCAGCACCACGGAGCCAGGGCGGCATGGGAATAGCGATGTGCGCACCGACGACTACGGCTGCCACACCATCCGCACCCTGCGGCTGAGCGAAATCCGCTACAACTTCGTGGTGGATACAGCCCAGACGCGCATCAAGCTGCGCTACGACAACGGGCAACCGCAGGGCAGCATGCGCTATGACCGCAGCGACTCCTTCGACCAGAATGGCGGGATGCACCTGTTTGCCATCTACAAACTGCTGGGGGTCGATGTGGTTGCGTTGAACGGCAGCGGGATCGAGCAGGTGGTGCGGCAGTACAACGTGAACTACTACGACCAGTGCGCTGGCGGCTGCGATTCCAGCAAAGGCAATACGTTGCTCTTGCCCAGCCAGATTGTAGAAACGGCCGGCGGAGTCAGCGAGACCACCAGCTTCAGCTATCGCGACCGCAACGGCGTGCAAAACAAGCTACTGACCCAGGCGGCAGACTATGGCTATCTGGGCCAGATGGACAACCCTTACGGCGGCCGTTCGAGCTTCACGGCCGAGGTGTTCGATGCGCATCCTGGCGCCTCGCGGCCGCCGCGGGTGCAGACGTACACCATGACCGATTTGGTCACCAACCAACCGAACTGGACGTGGGAGTACGCGGCCTTCAACTGGGAGGTGGACACCCACGGCTACGCCCAGGTCAATGTGCTGTGGCCGCCGATGACGGAAAACGGCGAGCAGCGTCTGGAACAGCACTACTTCCATCAGAAGGTGTATCTGCCCGGCACGACGACGCAGATCGACCACCTGGCCGGCCGGGAGCAATTGACCCAGGTTTGTCTGCCGGCGTCGGCCACCGCCTCATCTGACTGCGCCAGCGGGGAGCTGACCAGCAGCTACATCGACTGGGCGCACACAGCAAACGACATGGAAGGTGTTGTCAATGGCGCTAACGCTGGCCTGGAAGCTCCTTTGCGACCACGTTTCGTCTATGCCAGCATGAACCGTCGCTATTTGGAAGGCGGCTCATTGTTGCGCACCGATTACGGATATGAACCCTCTCGGCAAGTGACTATGATCAACAACCAACTGGTAGGGCGGCAATTCGGCAATCTGACCTATCAGCAGGAGCGAATGGGGAAGACCGTCATGCGCGATACAGGCGAATGGCATGAGCCGCTGCGCACCACCTACACCCAGTACTATCCCAACCGGGACACCTGGGTGATCAACAAGCCGGCGTGGAGCCACTTTTACGAGAAGTGCTACGACGTGCCGGGCCAGGCTGACCCATGCGACGGCGGGATCATGAAGAGTGCAGTGCGCAACTACTACGACGAGGCCACCTCGCCCGACGTCATCGTTCCCAACAAGGGACGGCTGATGCGGCAGGAGAAGGGGCTGGACCCCGTGTGGGATGACACGCGCTACAGCTATGCCCCCAACGGCAACCTCCTCAAGGTCGAGCGCATGGACGGCGGCATGGTGCGCAGCTCGACCGAGACCTTCTACGACCCGCTCTTCCGGGCCTACCCGGTCTGCACCAAGAACATCCTGGGCCACACCACCCTGCAGCGCTACTACGGCGTGCCCGGCTCGACCGACGCGGGCTGCACCTCGACGGCCGGCAGCAACCTGCCTGCGACCGGCGGCTTCTTCGGCCAGTTGGAGGAGGCCATCGACGAGAACGGCCAGGGCACGACCCTGGAATACGACGGGCTGGGGCGCATCGAGAAGGTAATCCGGCCAGGTGAGACCGCCGCCAACCCGACGGTGCGCTTCAGCTACACAGCCTTCAGCGGTCAAGGAGCGCCCTTCTGGATCAAGAAGGAGCAGCGGGACGGCGTGCCGGACACCTACTACCTGGAGACGCGCACCTTCTACGACGGCTTTGGCCGGGTGATCCAGACCCAGGCCGAGGCGGCCAGCATCAGCCAGAGCATCGTGGCCAGCACGGAGTACAACCCGGCCGGCCAGGTGGTCAAACAGAACGCGCCCTACTTCCCTGATCCTCTCCCTAATCCTCCGGGCGGGGGCCTGATCACGTTTCGGCAGCGCAATTGGGATAAGCCCACGACACAAACGACCTACGATGCCTATGGCCGCGTCAAGCAGGTGACCAACCCGGACAGCAGCAAGACCTGCACGTACTACCAGGGCTTGCAGACGACCGTGGTCTATGAGCAGACGGCCGGCGCGACGTACACCTATTTCCAGAAGATCAGCGCGACCGACCAGTTGGGCCGGTTGAGCAGCGTCAAGGACTACATGGGCACGGTGGGAAACAACCCAGGCGCGACCTGTCCAGCGCCAGCCTGGACGGCCAACCCCAACGGGACGACCAGCTACCAGTACGACGTGGCCGACCGGTTGACGACGACCACTGCGCCGGACAATGCGCAGATCCAGATCACCTACGATGCCTTGGGGCGCAAGACGAAGATGGATGATCCTGACATGGGTATCTGGACCTACGCCTACGACCAGGTGAGCAATCTGACGCGGCAGACCGACGCGCGCGGCCAAACTGTATGCTTTTACTACGACGGCCTGAACCGACTGCTCGGCAAGCACACCCGCACGGACCTCAATTGCCCGGCCTGGACCAGCAATCCCTCACTTGCGGCCCAGTACACCTACGATGACACAGCCAACGGCAATATGGGCCGCGGCCGGCGCACAGGCATGACGGATGGCTCAGGCAGCGCGAGCTGGCTATATGACACGCGCGGCCGGGTGACGCGTGAAACCAAAGTGGTCAGCGGCACAGGGGGCGGGACCTTCGTGACCCAGTGGACTGCGTATGACGCCATGGATCGGGTGAAGACCATGATCTATCCTGACGGCGAGACTGTGACCCTCAGCTACACCAGCCAGGGGCCGCTCAAGGGGGTGAGCGGGACCAGCGTGTACGTGGGCGACACGTTCTACAACGCGCTGGGCCAGGTGACCGACCGCTACCTGGGCAGCACACCCAACGAGATTCGCCAGAAGTTTACCTACACCCAGGCCGAGAACTTCCGGCTGACCGCGCTGCAGAGCGGAACCAGCGCCAGCGGCTACACCAACCTGCAGAACATCAGCTACACTTACGACGACCAGGGCAACGTGCTGACGGTGGTGGATGCCGCGGCCTTTGGCGGCAGCCAGACCCAGACCTTCAGCTACGATGCGCTGAACCGGCTGCTGACAGCGCAGGCCGCGGGCGGCAGCAATGGAACTTACACCCAGCGCAGCTACGTCTACAACGACGCCGGCAACATCAGCAACTTCGAGGGCGCGGCGCTGGGCTACAACGACGCAGCGCACAAACACGCCGTGACCCACGTGGCGGGCGCGCAGCGCTACTGGTATGACCAAAACGGCAACGCCACCCGACGCATCAACGGCAGCCAGGACGTGACCCTGGCCTACGATGAAGAGAATCACGTGACCAGCATTACCGGCAGCGGCGTCAACGCGACCTACGTCTACGACGGCGACGGGAAGCGCGTCAAAGCCACCGTGGGCAGCGTGACGACGGTCTACATTGGCAACTATTACGAGCGCGACAACGGGACGACCGTGCGCAAGTACTACTACGCCGGCGCAGTCAGAGTAGCGATGCGCACCGGCGGCAACACGTTCTACCTGCTCAACGACCACCTGACATCCACCGCCATCACCACCAACAGCAGCGGCGTGCGCCAGACGGAGCTGCGCTACTTCGCCTACGGCGGCACGCGCTACGATGCCGGCAGCCAGATGACCATCTATCGCTACACCGGTCAGCGCATCGAGACGGGCACCGGTTTGTACGACTACGGAGCCAGATGGTATGATCCTGCCATAGGCCGTTTCCTGGCGGCCGACAGCATCGTGCCCAACCCTGGCGACTCACAGGCGCTCAACAGGTACATGTATGTGCTGGGCAACCCGCTCAAGTACAGCGATCCCTCAGGCCATGCGGCCTGTGCGGCAGGTGATCGGGCCTGCTGGGAGAACGAGTGGACCTGGAAAGACCGTTGGTACAAGGAGCACGGCTACCAAAACATAGATGGGCGGTACATCTACACCGGCAACTTCGTCATCGAGAACGCCGATGCCTTGTTGAGGGATGACCATGTCCGTCGTACGAATATCAACAACTTCGCCCAGGATTTGAGGGAGAACGGCACAACGGCTGGAGAGACGCTGGCGCGTGTGACCGCGTATGCAGCTGCTTTCTATAAGTCCATAAGGGCGGCAATCAGTCCGTTCTCCGTGTCGCAGTTCGTAAATGATGTCTCTCATGTGCTGACCGGGATGGCAGGGCCGCTTATTCTCAAGGACCTTGTGTCAGGGACCAGTGAAACAAACCCATACTTTGTGGGAACGGATCACTTCCCAGATACGGACCTCAGAGCGATCTTTCGAGATGGATCGGCCAACCAACCGTATCACTTCTGGTTCTATGTGGCTGTAAGTTTCTGGAATGGAACAAGCGTGGGGCATGCTGGCAACCTGTTTCATGAGATCGATCCAAGCCGATCTAGTGGACGGTCTTTTCAGGACTTTGCATTGGGCGCCATGGGAGTTAACCTGGGCGAACAATTAAGATCAGGATCCTTGTCTGTCCATGGGGTCGACGACTGGATTCGTAGCCATCTGATGCGGTAGGGGGAGACCATGAACACTTCATCGAACAAATCTGAAACCAGGAAATGGATCGGCTTGCTAATAATCCTGATGGCAGTGACTGTTGTCTTCAGTATTTTGGCCTGCATGATCCTGGTGGCAACTCCAGCCGTCATTGACACTGTCATGTTGCGTTCGTTAGCTGACCAGTTAGGCACGGAACCATCCAAGTCAGCTCTTGTCACTTACGTTACCCATCTTCTGGAAAACCACAAAGGTTCTAGTAGAATTGAAGTGCATCAGGTGCTGAATGAGATTGGCGGGTTTAGCTACCAAGAACTGTTCAGGTACAGAAATGGGGAAAGCCAAGAGCAAATCTACTGGACCATGGCTCAACTTCCGCTGGGTGTCAAAATATGGACAAGTTGGTCCTTACGGTATGATAGCGATGGTGCCCTTATTCTCGTACTACCAGGTTCTTGGTAAGCTCCGCGAACCCAGCTCGCCATTGTCAGTATACTTGGCCCGGTCGGCTCAGCCGAATTGTCGTAGACAACCTGTGGCCCGAGTAGGGCCTTATGCTAGTTCGTTTGGCGTGAGTGCCTCCGATGTGGTATGGAAGGAAGTGCAAACTAACCAACCACCACACCGGAGGACGGACACATGATACACGATTTCGACGATTTCTGC